>JACQGX010000229.1 GCA_016199265.1 Chloroflexota bacterium
CCAGAGCCGCCGCAGCACGTTGAGCTGTTCCTCGAACCGGCGCGCCCGGTCCTGGAAGCGCATTCCGAGCGCCTCGTACTCGACCGGGTGCCAGCCAATCCCCACGCCTAGGCGGAAGCGCCCGCTGGTCAGGAAGTCGGTCTCCGCCGCCTGCTTGGCCACCAGGACGGTCTGTCGCTGCGGCAGGATGACCACGCTGGTCACGAAGCCGAGCCGTGGCGCCACGCCCGCAAGGAAGGCCAAGAGCGTGAGCGGCTCGTGGAGGAGGGTGGCGATCGGGAACACGCGCTCCAGGTCGGGGTGACCGGCGGCGTCGGCGCCAAGCACATGGTCGGGGGCGACGAGGAAGTCGAAGCCGAGGTCCTGGACCGCCTGCGCGTAGTCTCGCAGGCTGGCGACGTCCGCGCCGATCTCGTTCTGCGAAAGGACTGCTCCTACTTGCACCGCATCTCTCCTCAATCCAGACTTGGGTGTTCGTCTCGTCGACAGTCCGCACCAGCGCGATCTGTCCACTCATGGTAACGCACGCCCCTGCCAGTGGAGTACATCCGGGTCTTTCCCGATGCTGGCAACGGCGCCGGGGTATACGCTGCCGGCAGTCGTGCGGGCGAAGCACGCAAGGGCAAGGGCTGTGCCTTCGACGGCTGTGGCTGGGGCGGAACCGGCGTCACGCCGCGGCGCAACGGGCTGGTGCGCACGCGGCTGACGACGCGGCTCGAGTGGCCAGTCCGGCGCACCCGCCCGGCGGGTACGCCGCGCGGCAGTAAGGAGGTTGAGGTGTCGATAGTGGTCCACGAGCAACCGGCGACGACGAAACGGGATCGGGTGGTGCTGCGCGATCTGGCTAAACGGATGGCGGAGATCGCCTGCATGGAGAAGCAAGATACGCGGCGCGACCTGTGGCGGAAACACAATAGCTTGGTGAAGACCCGTCCACCCGTGCTAGTACGCCCGGTCGCGGCGCGGACTGAGATCATGCCCGACGCCGCGCTGGAGTGCGAGGACCCGCTGCTGCGGAGTGTTGAGTACGGCCTACGGATGACGCTGTTCCAGGACAACCTGGACGACGACTGTATTGTGGAGCCGTGGGTCACGGTGCGCGCCAGCTACGCGACGCCGGCCAACGCCTCTCGGTGGGGGCCGGAGATCAAGCACTCTGCCCGCACCGAGGCGCGGGGCTCGTGGATGTTCGACCCGCCGATCAAGGCGCCGGACGATCTGTCCACGCTTGTCCGGCCGCGTCACCTCATCGACGAGGACGCCACGGCGCGGTGCGTCTCGCTCGTGCACGACGTGATCGGCGATCTGCTGGAAGTCGACGTCGACCGCGGCCCGCTGTACCGTAGCTTCCTGGCGGACCTGGCGTACGACTCGACGCAACTGCGCGGCCTCGAGCAAGTGATGTGGGACATGGTCGACCGTCCGGAGTGGCTGCACCAGCTCATGCGCTTCCTGATGGAGGGCGTGCTGGCCGCGCAGGATGAGGCAGAGGCGAAGGGTGATTGGCAGCTCACGAATGGCGCCAACCAGGCGATGACCTACAGCCTCGAGCTGCCTGACCCGGAGGCCAACAGCAGCCCGGTTGCGCGAGCCCAACTGTGGGGCTTTGCCGCTGCCCAGGAGTACGCCCTCATATCGCCGGCGATGCACGAGGAGTTTCTGCTCCGCTACCAGATCCCCATCCTTGCCAGGTTCGGCCTGGTGGCGTACGGCTGCTGTGAGGACCTGACCCAAAAGCTGAACATGCTCAAGCAGATCCCTAACCTGCGCCGCGTTGCCATCACGCCGGTTGCCGACGTCGCGGCTTCGGCCGAGAACCTGGGTCGCGACTACGTGCTCTCGTGGCGGCCGAACCCGGCCGAGGTGATCTGCAACGGCTTCGATCCGGAGCGCACGCGCGCGGTCTTGGAGCGCGGGCTGGCGGCCGCCGACGGGTGCAACGTGGAGATCCTGCTCAAGGACGTGGAGACCGTAGAGGGGCAGGCGTGGCGGTTCCGGAAGTTCACGCGGATTGCACGCGAGGTCGCCGAGCAACACGCGCCGTGACGCGGGCGGCCGAGCCGCACCGCCGGATCGAGTACTCTCAGCATCTCGAGCAGCTCCGCGTAGAACGGCGTCAGGTCGATCCGGCGCTGTGCCTCGGGGCGGCTCAGCGGCTGGCGAAGTGCGTGCGCAGGCCCCCGACCCCGCAGACGCCAGCGAAGCGCGCGAGGCCGCCGACGCCCTGGTGGCGGCACTGCGGCGGCTGCCGGAGCACGAGCGTGTCGCGACGCCGCTCTACTGCATCGGCGACTACTCGCAGGCGGACGGACAGACGCCGGTCTCCACTGCGACCGCGCACAGTTGGAATGTGGGAGGGCCGGCTGTGGCGCAGCGGCTGCGTGAAGCCGGGGCAGTGCTCGACCTGCGCGACGCCTGTTCGCTCGGCGACGTGGAGCGTGTCAAGGAGCTCCTGGCAGAGGCACCGGAGCGGCTGCACGCGCGCAGTTGGGGCAAGGCGCCGCTGCATATCTACCGGGTACGGCATCTCTGCGGAGGATCAAGCGCGGCTGTTCACGAAGTTCTTCCGCAGTAGTCGGCAGGAGGTGAATCAGGAGCGCGGCACCGGGTTAGGGCTCGCCTTGACGAGACAGATGGTCGAACGGCTCGGAGGAACGATCTCACTCCGCAGCCAGTTGGGAGCCGGCCGCCTCGAGCGGCGGCAAGCTGGCGCCGAGCGGCAACGCGCGGCCCGCGGCCGACAACGAGGTCAGCAGCGATGGCAACGCCGGTAAAGGTGGCGGTGGTGGCGATAAGCCAGCCAAGAAGCTCCCATGAAGGCGCCCTCAGCTCAGGCCGCTCACGGCCACGGCGCACGAGTGGAGGCGCAGGAGAGCGGCGGGCGATCGCGGCACGTCGATGGACGACGCACTGGCTGAGGTCGAGACCGAAGAAGCCGCCAACGGACATCACCCCGCCGCATGTGCGGGAAGTCTCACCGCGGCGTAGTCGGGCCGCCTCACGCAACTCGACCTCGCGCCCGAGCGCCGCCTCTCCTATGCGCCACAAACTCGCTACGGGCCGCCTGGCGCGCCACCCGTAGTGGCCCCCAATTGGCGCCGGACTCGACTCGCAGGAACCAGAAGAGCGTAGGCGTGGCGGCGGATCAGCGAGGCGGGCGGAGCCGCCTCACCGCCGCTGCGTAGCCGCTGCGCAGCACGGCCGCATCGGACGAGTAGGCGATGATCTTGGCCCCCGCCGCGATCCAGCGCTCCGCCTCCTCGAGCGTCTGGACGAGCATCGCCACGTCTTTTCCGTGCTTCGCCGCGGCGGCGAGGAGGCGCTCGCGGTGCTCGTCGAGGACGCGAGCCTGGTCCGCCGTGCCGAGCACGCCGAGGTCCTGCGCGAGGTCGGACGGCCCCAGCGTGAGCGCGTCGACGCCGGGTACGCCCGCGATCACGTCGAGGTGGCGGAACGCCTCCGCGGACTCGAGCATCACCGTGACGTGCACCTGGTCGTTGAGGTACGCCATGTCGGCAGCGGGGTCCCCCGACGGCGCGAAATCGTTGTGCGGGCCCAGTCCGGCCATCCCACGCATGCCGGCGGGGGCGTAGCGCGCCGCCTGGACCACTTCGCGGGCGATGTCGGGAGTGTCCACCTGCGGGATGTGGAGGCCCCACACACCGGCGTCGAGCAGTCGGGTGATCCACTCGCGACTCCCCGCGGGCGGGCGGACGACGATGGGGAACCCGAGCGCGCGGGCGAGCGCCGCCATGTCCGCGACCGTCTCGATCGACGGCGACGAGTGCTCCATGTCGATCCGGGCGTAATCGAGGCCGGCCGCCCGGAGGAGGGTCAGCACGGCCGGGTTGCGGACCAGGTTGATCCAGGTGCCGATCTGCACCCGGCCGGCAGCGAGCGCGGCCTTCATCGGGTTCGTCTTGATCATGGTCCTATGTCCGCAGCATGCCGCTGCCGGCGCCGTTATTCTCCCACAGAGCGAGCGGCGCTGCCAGCCCACGCTGGCCTGTCGTCTCGGGCGGCTCTACATCAGGCGTGGTGCGGCCCGGCTCGCGCAGCGGACCTGTCTGGAGCACTCATCGCCGTGTTAGAGCGCATCTTGAGACGGATGCGGGACCGAATCCGTGACCGCGGATACGTCGTGACCCTGCATGCCGAGGAGGAAATGCAGGCAGATGGGTTCACGATCTATGATGTCGAAGGCGGTATGCTCACAGGGGAGATCCTCGAACGACAGAAGGATGCCGATACCGCCGAGTGGAAGTACTGCGTCCGAGGTCGTACCGTCGACGGAGATGGGATCGAAATCGTGGCCAAGATCAGCCCAACCGGCAAGTTGGTGATCATCACGGTCTATGCCATATGAGCAGCACGAGTGACGCGCTTGAGCAAGTAGTGTGCGACGTATGCGGACGGCTCGGTGCGCGCATACGCCGCTTGCCTCGGACCTACGGCACGGGAAAGGACCTCCTGGTGATCGAAAACGTACCCGTGGTCGTCTGCCCGCACTGCGGCGAGAGCTATCTCACAGCAGAGACGCTGCACGAGATCGAGCGCATTAAGCAGCACCGGAAAAGCCTGGCGGTCGAGCGACCGGTGGAAGTGGCGTCGTTCGCGTAAGCGGCAGTTAGGCAGAAGCCGTCGCAGGCGGATCGTCAAGGCCTCGTCCGTACGTCTAAACTCGGCGCGCCGCCTCATCGCTCGTCGCCGCAACGTCTCATTGCCGCTCCTTGCCCGGCCGGCGGACGGCATGTACCCTGCGGCGACCCGCGAGGCTCAGTTTCGGAGCACTTGCTGCACCTCCCGCAGGCGCTGCACGTGGGCGTCCGGTCCGCCGAGGCCACCGGTGCCCACCGACAGGTGCGACGCGCCGAGCCGGTGCCACATATCGACGGTCTCGCGCCAGTCGTCCGGCGTGCCGGTGCCCGCGTTCAGGCGCCCCTCG
>JACQGX010000257.1 GCA_016199265.1 Chloroflexota bacterium
ACGAAGCCAGCTAAAGCAGGCTCTCTGGAGGGCGCTTTAGCGTTCTTTGTTCACGTAGCCTGACGGCTTTAGCCTCAGGCGGGCGTGCCCTGGAGATGCTGTTACTCACTTTGGGACAGTGTCGGCGCACGGCCTCGTGGTAGCGGCGCATGAGCCGCGCCGCCGCGAGCAGGGCGTCGTCGTCGAAGATACCCTCCGGATACGGTCGCCAGCCCACATCCCCCGCGATGAAGGTGAGCACCTCGCGGCCCTGCTCGTCGACGCCGAGCACCCGCGGCGCTCCGTCGAACCCCACGGACTCCAAGTGGCACAGCAGGGCGCGGACGGCCGGCGTCCAGGGCCGCGCGGCGCGCCGCACGGTGTCGCCGACCCGGACGGGCCTGGTCATCCCGCCGCCCAAGGGCTCCTCCCGCTCCGTCACGTGAGGCACTCCTTCCGACACGTGTCAGACCCCAGCCGGCACTGCCGCTGGGTACAGAGACTGGTTCTCAAGCCTAGCAGTCCCGATCCCACTGTAACTAACAACACCTACGCTGATGTCGATCCGCCGCGCCGGCCGCAGAGGGCAGGAAGACGCCTCGGATCGCTGTGCCTTTCCACGCGCCGCACCCGGCAACGGCCCAGTCTCCCCACCGATAGACCGTGACGCTCAGTGGGAGCGGCATGACCTGCGAGAAGTCGTCCCGCCGCTCCCACGCTTCCAGGTCGGTAAGCGGCCACGTATCGCCAGACAATATGCCCTTTTCGTTCGCCTGGACACGGCGCTGCGCCGATCGCGCGGAGTTCCCAACGTCATCGGTCCACTGCGAACTCACGTCTGGCGCGTGCGTGCCGGCGGCTCGTGTCCGATCCAACCGCCGGTTAGCTCATCCACCGAGCACCTCGCGCAGACGGGCGGCGAAGGCGGCGGGATGGGTGACGAAGCCGTTGTGGCCGCCGGGGAACTCGACGAACTGCGCCCCCAGCGCCGTGGCCAGGGCGTCCGCGCAGTGGTGGATCCACCGATCACGGTTGGTACTGCCGCTCGCGACGACGATCCGTGCCGCGGTGTGCTCGAGCGCGGCGAGATCCAGCTCGTAGGTGCGGGCAGTGGGCGCATCGTGCCTGAGAAAGAACTGGATGTTGGCGCCGTACTGGGCGCTGGGCCGGGGGAATTCGACGCCGGGCTCGCGGTCGGCGAAGTTGATGCCACTCAGGGCGGCGAACTGCTGCATCGCTGCCGCCGGACCCTCACGCCGGAAGGCCTCTTCCACGTCTCGCTGGGACTGCACCGCCTGGCTGCGTTCGGGATTGGGCAGCAGCTGCGGCGTTGGCGCCTCGTGCGCCAGGAGCAGGCGCACGTGCTCGGGATGGCGCGAGACGAGGTCCAGCCCGACAAGCGCGCCGAAGCTGAAGCCGGCGACGAAGGCCGGCTCGGTAGCCAGCGCGGCAAGCAGGTGATGGACGTCGTCGCTGTGAGTCTGGATGGTTGGCGCCGCCGTGGGATCGTCGAGCGTGCTGCGCGAGAGGCCGCGCCGGTCGTAGGTGACGATGGTGAAGTGGTCGAGCAGCCGGGTCGCCACGTCTTCGAAGCCCTCGGCGTCACCGGCACCGCCCTGGAGGAGCACCAGCAGGGGTCCGCGACCGCGGATCTTGTAGCACAAGCTTGCGTCGGGCACCTTCAGCGTGCCCTCCCTCGTCTCAGTCGCCGTGCCGCTCATTGTCGTTCCGCTCATCGGGGAGCTGCTCCCTTCGCGGGAAGCATCATAACAGATGTATCACAGACGATACATCCTTCCAGATGCATCTGGAATGATGTACCATCTCTGATGCCATGAACGGGTTGGAGTTGTTCCTGTTGGGGCGGACGCTGACGAAGCTCGGCGAGCAGGCAATGCCGCGGGGGGGCTTTCGGGAGCTGCCGGCGAGCGTGTGGACGATCCTGCTGGACGTGCTGGAGCATCCGAACAGCTCGATTAGTGAGATCGCGGCGCGAACGGGATTTCCGCAGAGCCACGTCTCGGCGTCGGTGGCGCGGCTGCGGGCGGTGTCGGGGGCGCTGGAGACGGTGGCGGATCCCAAGGACGGTCGGCGGACACTGGTACGCGCTACGGCAGAGGCGCCTCGCCATACGACCGAGGTTGCCCAGTCCCCCGCTGACCGAGCCGTCGCCGCCGCGCTGGGTACCGACGACCCTCAAGCGGTTGGGGAAGTCATGGCCGCCCTAGAGCTCCTCGCCCGGCACCTCACCCCGCAAGTCGTCGCCCGCCTCCGCTCGACGCTCGCGCCAGAGTGAGGCTGACTGCTGGTGGTGGGTGGGGCAGCGCCGTGGACTAAGCAGTTCCTAGTTCCTGGTTCCTGGTTGACGGCCAACTTGGGGCGACTACGAGGAGCTTAACTCGTCACGCTCGGCCACGGCGGCCAGCCACTCGGCGCGCCGCAGCGCGGCCTCAAGGTGGCGCGCGTCGCCGGAGGACTCCCACAAGCGCACCAGAAACACACCCTCGCCCGCGGCACCGCGGACATACTCCGTCCACGGGCCCGGTGCCGCGTCAATCAGCGGCTCCGCGGCCGCAACGGCCGCCTCAAGGGCCGTCGCGCCGGCGGCACCGCCGGCGGCCTGCGCGTACCGCAGCCAGGCCATCCCGCGCCCCGCACGCCCGAAGTAGAGGCTGTTCGGGTGCGGAGCGCCCTCGGGTGTTGCGCCCGGGAGACGCTCGGGCGAAGCGCACCACGCGAGGCCCGCCGCGGCGAGTGCCAGGGCCTCGGCGCTCTCGGTCAGGCGATGGTAATCGGAGAGGAACAGCGTGACGCCGGCGACGCCCGTGTAGAGGCTCGTGTCGTAGTGCGGTTCATTCCGGTAGCTCAGCGTGCGCCAGCGGACTCCGTCCGGCACGCGCTCGGCCGTCCGGCTTGCGCGTCAGCTCCACCTTTGCCGCCCATCGTTCAGCCGATGGAAGGGTGAGCAGCCCGTCCGGCACGTGCGGCACGTGCCGCACGACCACGAGGATGCGGCCGCCGCCGCGGTCCCGCACCATCGCCATCGCCGCCTGACGCAACTCGCGCTCGCACGTTCACTCCGCGGCCGGCGCCAGCCACCCCAGAAACGCAGCAACGACACCGGACGGGTCTCGAACCCGCGACAACCTACTTGGAAGCAAGGGCGGTCGCAGCGCTGTGGCTGCTCCCGGTGAGAATGACCGTAGGAGGCGGAATAGTAGTGTCGCGCGCGACAACCTACTTCCAGCCGCGCGGCTCCAGCAGTAACACCCCTATCGTACAACCGGAGGCTGCTCCCAGGTCGCGGTCGGACCCCATACTTGAGCCAGGGCGGCGGTTATGGCGAAGGTATTCACGAACAAGCCACACAAGCGCACCAGGGCCGACGACTCGCCGGAGGTGCGCGAGGCGACACCCGAACAGAGAAGTGCTGCACAGACAAGTGAAGACGAGGGTCCCGCGCAGCCCCAGGCGACCATGGGCGGCCGCAGGCGTAGCCCCATGTAGAATGGGGCCGAAGAGCAGGCGTCGGCAGCACTCCCCCGATGTCGCCGGGGTGCCGAGAGGGAGGCAGCGTTGGAAAGGGCGAGGACCGACGGGGCTGAGCTAGAGTACGAGGTCGCGGGGACAGGCGAGCCCGTGGTCTTCATCCACGGGGCGTTCATCGCGGACACGTTCCGGCCGCTGCTGGCCCAGCCCAGCCTGGCGGGCCGGCACCGGCTCATCCTCTACCACCGCCGCGGCTATGCGGGTAGCAGCCGCGCCGCCGGGCCCGTCAGCGTCGCCCGGCAGGCCGCCGACTGCCGGGCTTTGCTGCGCCACCTGGGCGTGGCACGGGCGCATGTCGTGGGCACTCGTACGGCGGTGCCGTCGCCCTCCAGTTGGCGCTGGACACGCCGGGCGTGGCCCACTCGCTGGCCCTGCTGGAGCCGGCGCTGCTGGTGGGGGCAAGTGCTCGGGGCTATCGGGAGTCGCTGGCGCGGGGCGTCGAGCGCTACCGGGAAGCGGGCGCGGCGGTCGTCGTGGATGAGTTCCTGCAGGCGCGGTGGCCGGGGTACCGCGCTGCCCTCGACCGTGCGCTGCCGGGGGCCTTCGCTCAGGCGGTGGCCGACGCGGGGACCTCGTTCGAGCGCGAACTGCCCGGGCTCCTGGGCTGGCGCTTCGGCGAGGCGGAAGCGCGGCGCATCAGCCAGCCGGCCTTGTCCGTGCTCGGCGGCGAGAGCGACGCCCTCTGGTCCCGCTTCGGCGAGACGCACCGGCTGCTGCTGGCGTGGCTGCCACACGCCGAAGGGTTCGTCCTGCCCGGCGCGACGCACTTCCTGCAGCTCGAGGCCCCGCGCGGCCTGGCCGAGGGGCTTGCGGCCTTCTGGGCCCGCCACCGGCTCCCGGCTGGCGTTGCCTAGTCGCGCCTAGTCGCCCCACCCCCCACCGGGACTGCACAGCTCGGTGCAGCGCTCAGTATGTGCTCTCGGGCGCGGGTGGGGGACGGGGTAGCAGATACCTTCGGACAGACTCTGAGTGTGGTCTGAAGTCTGTCTCAGGAGGTGTCCCCATGCAGAAGAGGAGCCGCGCGGTGCCGCCAGCGAAAGCGCGCCGCTGGGACGACAGCGCCCCTGCCAGCCGGTGCGTGCTGGGTGCTGCTTCTGACAACTCGGTATGGCCCACTTCGATACTCAGGAGTGGCCCACCTGAGAGGCAAATTGGTGCCCATTTGTGCTCACGCCGCTGTGGCGGGGTGGCATCACCTCCTTTCACTCACGTCCATGAGGTCGGCGACGG
>JACQGX010000258.1 GCA_016199265.1 Chloroflexota bacterium
GCCTGACGCAGTATGCCTTTACGCCTCGCCCGCGACCTCGGCCCGAATCAATCGAAGGAGCTCTGCCGGCGTCGCCGGGCGCTCGTCGCCCGACCAGCGCTGCTCGAGCAGCGCGAGCTGTTGGGTGAGCTGCGGGTTGCTGCGATATTCCATAAAGTAGCGCACGATCGCCAGCCGCCCGCGTTCGAGGGTGTCCTCTAGCTCCTCCAATTCTTCGATCAACTGCGCGTTGATCTGCCGCAGCCGCTGCAGGCGCTCGAGGGCGAGGCGCCGTCCGGAGCCGGTGGTCATCTTGGGTACGAAGTCGCGCTCCTTGCCTTCGATCCAAGTTGGGATGCGCTCTCTGAGGTAGCTCTGCAGGAAGTGCGGCAGGTTCTGCCGCAGCCATGCGACGAAGCTCTCGCCGCGCTTGGCGTACTGATTGTCTTGGCCGTGCAGGCTGATCTGGATATTGCGGTAGAACGCCGGCAGGCCAATGTTGGCGTCGATCGTATCGGCGTCGTAGAGCGCCTTCCCTTGGACCGATGCGCCCTCGCCGGCCATGAGGTGCTCGCGAATTGCCTGGTCGATGCGTGACCGAAAAGCGGCCGCGAACCCGTACTCTTCGAGGAGCACGTCGGCGATCTGGCCGCCGGAGACGTTGTGCAGCGTACCCGCGAGGCCGAGCCGCTCGTACAGCTCGGTCACGCGATTTCGGCGGGCGGGCAGGAGCGTCTCGTTCTTCCAGAACCCGTTCTCGTCGAGGATGCGCTTGCCGTCGGGCCCGACGACGATCTCGCCGTCGTAGCTCTTGGTGACGTCGTGCAGGGTCGCCGCGAATTCGATCACGCGAGCATCGGCGCCTTCCTCGCGCCCGAGCGTGCGCGCCAGCCCGCGCACCCGCTGCATGTGCTCGTACGTGTAGTTGCGCCACGAAAACCCGACCCACTCCTGATCCCAGAGCAGGTGGGTCTGGCGCACGAGCTCATCGAGCTCACTTAGCACTTGGGCGTCTCTTGCGTCCAACGCGCCGGCTGATTCGGTTGCTGCCGTTGCTGCCGTCACTGCCGTCACTACCGTCACTGCCGTCACTACCGTCGCTGCCGTCGCTGCCGTCGCTGCCGTCACTGCCGTTCTGGTCGTTGTTGTCACACTCTACTCCTCGGTTCTTCTGGGCAATCTGGTGATTGTTATATGCTACCCACAGCTCTCCGTCTAGACTGTGGCCAAAGTGGAACCCACAGGTCTCGTCACTTTGCACTCTGCACTTTGCACTTGGTGTAGTCACCCGTCCGGCCGGCGATGCGCTCCTGTGCCATCGCTAGATAGTGTTCTCGGAAGCGTGCGCCGAGGACGGCTTTCTGGACTTTGTTGGTGGCAGAGGTGATCGGCAGGGCGTCGACGAATTCGACGTAGCGCGGACACTTGTAGCCGGCGAGCCGCCCGCGTACAAAGCGTTGGAGCGCGGTGGCGTTTAGCTGCGCACCGGCTGCCGACGACTCGCGTACGATACAGGCGAGCACCGATTCACCCCATTCTGGATCGGGCACGCCGATCAGCGCCACGTCGGCGACGCCGGGGAACCGCTTGATGAGCTTTTCGACCTCGAGCGGGTAGACCTTTTCGCCGCCGGTAACGATCACATCCTTGGCCCGGCCGGAAAGGAAGAGATATCCTTCGTGGTCGAGCTTTCCCAGGTCGCCCGAGTGCAGCCAGCTACCGGCGAGCGCTTCCGCGGTCCTCTCGGGCATCTCCCAGTAGCCCGCCATCAGCGTTGGGCCGCGCGCGACGACCTCGCCCACTTCGCCGGTTGCGACGCGTTCGCCGTCCGGTCCGACGACGCGCACCTCGACGAGCGGATGGGGCCTGCCGACCGCGTGGAGGTTTCCCCGGCCATCGCGCGTCAGCTTGGAGTAGGTGAGGATGCACCCGGCTTCGGTCAGGCCGTACGTGACGTAGACGTCGGCGTCGAACCGGCGCAGAATCGCTTCGAGCAGTTCGGCCGGCAGCGTGTCCGACGACCCAAGGCAGCGACGGACGCTCGATACGTCGGGCCGGCGACCGGCCGCTTCTAGGGTATCGGCGTGCGCCAGCAGACGGCGCCAGACGGTAGGGACACAGAAGACGTTGGTCGCGCGATGGCGCGCGATCGCGTCGAGCATCTCGGCCGGATCGGCGCCGTCGAGCAGGACGACGGTTGCTCCCACCAGCAAGTGCGGCAGCAACACGCAATCGGGACCGCCGGTGTGAAAGAGGGGATAGACGAGCAGGCCGGTGTCGTCGACGACCTGCGCCGTCATCAGCGACCAGGCGATGGCGTGGAGGCAGTGCGCCTGGTGCGTAAACAGCGCGCCCTTGGGGAAGCCGGTGGTCCCGCTGGTGTACAAGATGATGTGGTAGTCGTCGGGGGAGACAGCAATGGCCGGCGCCGCATCCGAAGCGCCGGCCATGAGCTCAGGCAAGTGTGCCGCGTCCCGGAGGACGTGCGCCGATTCCGGCGCATCGTCCGGTGCGCCCCACACGACCGTGTCCCGGATACCGCCGTACGCGTCGATGGCCGGCGCGGCGACGGCGCCGAAGCGGGCGGTGAGCACGAAGACCGAGGCACCGGATTGGCGGAGCGTGTACTCGATCTCGCCGCTGCGGTACCAGAAGTTGACCGGCACCATGATGGCGCCGAGCCTGGCAAGGGCGAAGTAGAGCCACACGTACTCCGGGCAGTTCCGGCCGAGCACGGCGACGCGATCGCCCTTCTGCACGCCCAGCGAGAGGAGCGCGTTGGCGGCGCGGTTGGCGGCGGCGTTCAGCTCCTGGTACGTGAAAGCGCGGTTCCGCCAGATAAGCGCCGGCTTGTGGCCGTGCCGCTCCGGATCGGCGGCGACGCGCAGGATCTCTCCGAGCACGAGTGCGCGTGACACGGCGTCAGCCCATCAGCTCCTTCCGGACGATCTGGACACCGTCGACCATCGCCTTGAGCTTGAGCGCGCACAGCCAGCGGGGCAACTGGAAGAAGCCGCAGTCGGGCACGATCGTCAGGCGGTCGGGGCCGACGTGCTGGAGGCACGCCCGCACGCGCTCGGCGACGTCCTCCGGCGTCTCGACGTAGAATGATTTGACGTCGACCACGCCGGCGGCGGCGTCTTTGCCCCCGCGGACGATCTCGCCGAGCAGCTCGAGCTCGACCATCTCTCGATTGGCGAACTCGAGCACGAGTTGGTCGGCGGCGATGTCGAGCAGCACGGGGAACATCCAAGCGTAGCGCCGCTTGCCCCGCGGCCGGCTGCTCAGGTTGCCGAAGCAGACGTGGAGCGCCAGCCGGACGCCTTTCTCCTGCACGCCGCGGACGGCGGTGTTGTAGAGGCGCACCCACTCGTTCGCCTCGCCGGGGACGATCGAATACGAGGGCTCGTCGAGCTGAATGAAGCGCACGCCTTCGCCGGCCAGCGCGTGCAGCTCGCGGTTGACGATCTCGGCCACGTCGTACGCCAGGGCCAGCCGGTCGCCGTCGTAGGCGTCGCCCTTGCGCGCCTGCATGTGGATGGTCAGTGTGAGCGGGCCGGGGCACGTCACCTTGATGGCGTGGTCGGTCTGCTCGCGCAGGTAGCGGTACTCGTCGACGATGCCCAGCCCGCGCGAGGCGGTTACCTTGTCCACCAGCCGGTAGCGGGGCGGGCTGTCGTAGCCGTAGACGCCCTGCGTGCGCAGCGGCGGCAGTTGCTCCAGCCCGGTGAACAGGCTGTAGAACCCCTGGACGAAGAACCAGCGGCGCATCTCGCCGTCGGTGATGATGTCGATGCCGGCGCTCTCCTGGTCGCGAATAGCCGCGTTGACTGCGTCGTCCATCACCTCACGGATGTCGGTCTGCCCGTATTCTCCTTCTTTGATCGCATCGAGCGCCGTCCAGAACCACCCCGGGAGGGCGTGGCTCCCAATCACCGACGTCGGCAGGATCTTCGGTACTGCTCGCTCAGCCATTGTCGTTGGCTCCTGGCTCCTGGCTCCTGGCTCCTGGCTCTGAGCTCCTTGCGCTCAGCCCGCCCCCAGTATACTGGCAACTGAAGTCCGACCACTGATCATGGCTGGCAGCGACGTACAGCGGTTTTATCTTCCGCTCCTCGAACGGCAGGTGTCGCTTGCGCGAGGCGCGCGGGTGTTGGACCTGGGGTACTACGATCCGTCGGCCGCCTTGTGGGCGGCGCGGCGGGCCGGGTACGTATTGGCGTTGCGGCCGTCGGTCGATCTGGCGATCGATCTCGAGCGCGCCGGGCAGGCGGAAGGGGTTAGTCACCTGGAAGTGCGCCTGGCGACGCGACCGAACACGGAAGAGGTGGGTACGTTCGACGTCGTGCTGCTCCTGGCGCCGTTCTTTCTGGGCAACGCGCCGGTGCGCGAGGCGCTGGCCGCCGCCGCCGCGGCCCTCAAGCCGGACGGCGCGTTGTACTTCCAGGTGCATCGCCGTCGCGGCGGCGAGACGCACGTGCGCTCCGCAAGCGAGTTCTTTGGCGGTGTCGAGCTGGTCGGCATCGGCGGCGGGCAGCGCCGGCTTCATCGCGCAACGGCGCCGAAGACCTCGGCGGCAATGGCGGCGATCGGGGCGGTTGCCCAGCCCGAATCCGGCCGGCCGGAGAGCCTCCACCAACTCGAGTGGCGCGGTGCGACGGTTCGGCTGCGACTCGCGGCCGGCGTGTTTGCGGCGCGGGGGATCGATCCGGGCTCGCGGCTGCTCCTGAACGCCGTGGAGATCGAACCCGGCTCGCGCATCCTCGACCTCGGCTGTGGCGCCGGCACGATTGGCCTGGCGCTCGCGGCGAGCGACCCGAGGGCTCGCGTTGTGCTGGTCGACAACTCGAAGCCGGCGGCTGACCTGGCGCGGGAGAACGCTGCCCGCAACGGTCTCAAGAACGTCGAGGTGCCTCTGGGGGATGGCTACGCCCCGGTGGGAAACCGCGCGTTCGACGCGATCGTCTCCAACCTGCCGGCGCACCGCGGCCTGCAGCACGACACGAGTGCGGCGGAACGGTTCATCTTCGAAGCGCCCAAGCACCTGCGCCGGACCGGCGAAGCGTGGTTCGTCGCCAATCGCGCGTTACCGTATGAGCTGCCGGCCACCCGTGCCTTCCGTCAAGTACGCCTCGCCGCGACCGACGGCCGCTACAAAGTGCTCCACTGCACCGAGCCGCGGTCGAGCCGGTAGCGCGTGGCTACGGGTCAGGGCCTGTGTCGATCGACGATTTGGTCGTACGCTGGTGCGTCCTACATCCTACGGCCCTACCCGCACCGGGAAGAACTTGCGGTAGTCGCTGCCGACGTTGGCGCGCTCGACCTGCCAATCGGGCGGGTTCTGCGGGTCATCCGTGAGGATCGCCCGCTGGAACGCCTGCACCGTGATCGTGCGCTGCACCGGCCCCCCGGGCAGATACTTCACCACCGTCGCTTGCTGGGCAGGGGACATCGGCAGACCGATGTCGTGCAGCCAGCCCGCCGGGAAGAGGTCGGTGCGGTTGATGTACGCCCAGAATCGGCCCGGTACGAGGTGGCCCGGCGCGCCGCTCAGGTCGGCGGTGAACGGCACAAACGTCGAGCCATCCGGGCCGATCGTCATCACGCCCGCGCCCGGGTAACCCGCCGGCGGCGCCACCCGGTTCGCCGGGTTCGCCAGCGTGTTGAGGGAGGCGTACGTGAGCGCCGACTCGTCGCCGCCCACCGGCAAGCTCGCTTTGGCGTTGTGCAGCTCGTCGACCAGCAGGCCGTACATCAACTGCCAGTTCGGATCGGACGACTCGCCGCTGTGGTCCTCCAAGCGTGCTTTCTCGAAGTACTGGCTCGTAGACCCGTTCACCACCGTCTCGAGCGAGATGGCGGTGCCCATCAGCCGGTACCCGTCATACGCGTCGTAGTACCACTGGAAGCGGGGCAGCACCGGCCACGCGATGGTGTTCTGGTACACGCCACTCTCCGTCGCCGCAAAGAGCGTCCGGCTCGGGATCGCCAGCGCCAGCCTGTCGGAGCCCATTACCCACTTGTCCAGGTCGCCGAGCTCGACCCAGGACTGTCCGCGGTCGTTGCTGGCGAAGACACCTCGCATCGGTGGGGGCGCGTTTGGGTCGGGGCTGCGGGGCGTGCTTACCGATGCGTACACCCAGTCCGGCTTCGCCGGGTGCACCAGCAGGTTGGTGATCGTGCGTGTCCCCTGGAAGGGCACGCGGTCGGTCAGTTTCACCCACGTGGCGCCGCCGTCGTCGCTCCGCACCAGGCCGCCTGCGCCGGTGACGCTGAGGTTCGCGTAGATCGTGGCGTTTTCTGCCGACGTGCCCGCCACGGCCAGAGCATCTGGTGATGCGAGCGGCGTAAGTTGGCCGTTATAGACCGCCGCCCAGGTGTCGCCGCCGTCGGTGCTCTTGAGGATGCGCCCGCCGTGATAGACCTGCACGCCGGCAAACACCGTCCCTTTCACGCCGGGTAAGCCTGCGAGCGTCGTCACCGCGGTCTGGCCGATGCCACCTGCGCCGCGCATGTCCTCCGGCAGCAGCGCCTTCCACGTCGCCCCGCCGTCGGTCGAACGGAACACCTGCGCCAGCCCGTCGGGGGCCGTGCCGGCGATGTAGATCGTATTGGGGGTATGCGGGTCGACGAGGATGTCGCGCATCTGTCGCTGGGTCGAGTAGACCGCGTTCCAGGAGGCGCCACCGTCGGCGCTCTTCAAGACTCGCTGTAGCTCGACGTCGGTCGCGTAGAGCGTATTGGGCTGATGTGGATCGATCGCCAGCGACCAGCCCAGCCGCGTCTCGCTGATCTTCGACCAGGCGTTGCCGCCGTTGGCCATCTGCCACACGCCGCTTTCGCCGGCCGCCGTTACGGCGAGCTCATTGTTTACGTCTACCGCCACGGTCACGATCCGCTCGGCTGGGCCCGACGAGGTCCACGTACCGACGCCAGCAAGCACGTTCGCTGCCGGTGAAACCATAAGCCAGACCACGGCAAACAGCGCCGCGGCCACGGAAACAACACGGAGGCGAAAACCCCGCCTCACCTCTCTCCTCCTCACAGCGCGTTCTGCGCGACTACCACATACAACGTTTGTCAAGACCGCATGAGCAACGGTTGACCGGCGTTTGCGGGCGTAGCTATTCCGCAGAATCAATCATATGTTCTAACTGTCATGCCCTTTTGTCAGCACAGCGGCCTGACAAGGTGGCTACCTGCGGCGGGCGATCAGGAAGCTCTTGGCCTTGGACGTGCGGTAGATTTGCTTCAGCTCGAAACCGAGCTCGGCGATCCAGTCGGCGTTCTCGCGCGCTCCGCTCGCGCCCGTGCGCGGCGGTGAGCCTGTTGAGGTCGCTGCGTGCTACCCACCGCGGTCTTGCCTTGTCGTCGTCGAAGAGGTACTCACCAATGTTGAGCCAGCCACCCGGGCGCGAGGCCCTGACGTGTTTCTGCGTCCACGGCACGTCATGTGCCAAGATGGAAGCATGTGCGGGATCTGGCCCGAGAGGCGCAGATGTGGTTCACCCGGTAAGCTTTACAGCAGTCATGAGTGCGTCCTCTAACCTCCCCGCTGTGCCCGAGGATTCCATCGCGCACCATTCTTCTGAATCGCTGCTTTCGCCTGCGGCCGATGCGGCTGCACCGGATGGTCTGCCGGCTCCGGCGGCGGCGGAAGAGATGAAAGACGCGCTCTCTGAGGTCGAGCAGCGCGTTGCCGAACTCTCGGCGATCATCGAAAGCATCCCGGACGCCGTCTTCATTGGGAACGAGCACGGGATCACGCGCTGCAACGCCCACGTGCTACAGCTTCTCGGGTTCGAGACGCTGGAGGAGCTGAACGCCCACTTTCACGAGCTTGGCGAGCGGATCGAAATGCGCGATGCTGTTACCGGCGAGCGGATCCCGCCCGCGGACGAGCCATTTGCCCGCGCGCTTCGCGGCGAGCACGTCGAGCAGGAAATCGTCGTCCGACGCCGGAATTCGGGTCGAGATTTCGTGCTGCGCTGTGCCGCTGCGCCGGTGCGCTACCGCGGCCAGATCGTCGGCGCCGTGGTGATCAATACGGACATCACCGAGGTCCGGCGTGCCGAAGCAGCCAAGGAAGCCTTGCTCGCGGCCGTGGCGCACGATCTCAAGAACCCGCTGGCGGCTATCAGCGGCATCGTCCAGGTGTTGCAGCGCCGGGCGGCAGCGGGCAACCTCCCGCCGGACCGGCTCCAATCGTGGCTCTCGATCATCTCTACGTCGGTCGCCCGCATGACGGTTCAGCTCAACGAGCTCATGGACGTGGCGCGCTTCAGCCAGGGACAGCCGCTGGCCCTCGATTGGCGACCGACCGACCTGGTAGCCCTCGCCCAGCGCGTCGCGGCCGCCCAACAGCAGTCGACCGACATCCACACCATCCGCGTTGAGGCGAGTGAGCCGAATCTCGTTGGCAACTGGGATGCCACCCGTCTCGAGAGGGTGATCGACAACCTGCTCACCAACGCCGTCAAGTACAGTCCTAACGGCGGTGACATCGTCGTCACGGTACGGCGCGAACCGCCGGTACTGGGCCGCCGTCGAGGCGCGCCGCGTGCGGTGCTCAGCGTACGCGACCCGGGGATCGGCATCCCGGCCGAGGATCTGCCGCGCGTGTTCGAGCGTTTCTACCGTGGCGCCAACGTGCAGCTCGTCTCAGGTACCGGGATCGGTCTCTCGGCGGCGCGTCAGATCGTCGAGCAGCACGGCGGGACGATAAGCGTCAAGAGCCGAGAAGGCGCCGGCAGCACCTTCACCGTCACGCTTCCCCTCGAGGACGGCCCGAGCAACTGAATCGCTACCGGAACATCCGCTCTCTCCGTTCGGTCAGCCAGCGGGCGATAATGTTGCGCGCCAGGAGAAAGAGCGCGATGAGCAAGAGAATGAGTGCGCCCGCCTGGATGCCCGCGATCCAGTTGTATCGGTTGGCGACAAAAATCACAAACGAGACGAAGCCCCAGGCCGCGAAAATCAAGCCGGCCAGGATGAGCGGAAAGACGCAGCCAACGGCGAGGCACGAGTAGGCGACCGTCCGCCGCTCGCCCCACGGCTCCCGCACGACGAAGGCGCGGCGCGCCTCGGCGTCGACCAACCAGGCCGAAAAGAGCCAGAACAAGCCGAGGAGCAGCGGTAGCGCGGCCAACATGAGCTGCGACGCGCCGGGATCGCCGACGAGCGTGGCTAGCGGGCTCGGCGCCTCCCCCGGCGCCGGTGTGGGCCTCGCGGCGAACTGCCGCCCCACCGCCGGCGCGGCGACGATGATCGCGACCAAGAATACGATGGCGAGGCCGCCGACGATGAGCCATGGCCGGTGCTCCGGGTCGGCCCAGGCGGCTGAGATGGGGTTTGGCGAAGCCGAGCGCGCCGCACCGGACTCCTCGGTCTGCCTATCCGGCTGGACCGGCTCAGCGCGCCCGACGACGGGCAGGCGCTGGGTGATGTCCTGTGACGTGACCCGATCGCGCGGCGCGCCGCCGCGCCTTGCCTGCATGCGCTGCCCCCATAGGGTGCGAGCCTCTTCGATGGCGCGGGCGCTCGACTGCCGAGATTGCTCCCACCAGCGACGGATGCTCGTCTGGCGGTTTACCCCGGGTGGCTCGGGGCGCGCACCACCGCGTTTTTCTGGACCTCCACGACCACCGCGGTCAGCACGATTACCAGCCATACGTCAGCCGCGTAATCAGCCGCGCCGGCAAACCAGCTTCGCGCATCTTCTGTTGAATGGCTGCGACCGGGTACGTGACGCGGCGCAGGGTGAGTGTTGGGCGGCCGCCCGAGCCGGCAGAGGCGTAGAGCATATATGCCGCCGCCGGGTTGCCATCGCGCGGTTGGCCGACGCTCCCCGGGTTGATGATCAGCCGGTGCGCCTCGAGCGGAAACGGTACGTCTTCCGCCGGCACGATCGTCCGGTAGTTGGGTGGACGTTCGTCTGGTAGCGGCTTCTGGAAAATGAGCGGCACGTGCGTGTGCCCCACGAGGCAATACGGTGTCTGAAAGTACTCGAAGTTCAGCCGCGCGGCGCTGACGTGGGTCAGGTATTCCCAGACCGGCTCGCGCGGACTGCCGTGCACGATCGTGAACTCGCTCGAAGCACCGGCGGTCAGCACCTCGGGCAGGTGCTTCAGATACGCCTGGTGCTCAGGAGTGAGCTGGCCGCGCGTCCACAGCGCCGCCTCGCTCGCCTCCGGGTTGAACTCGGCGGTATCCATCGCGCCCGTACACGCACGATCGTGGTTGCCGGCGACGCACAGCGCGTCGCGCGCGCGCAACACGTCGATACACTCGTTCGGCTGCGGCCCGTATCCGACGACGTCCCCCAGGCACCACACCTGGTCCACTTCCCCGGCATCGGCGAGGACGGCTTCGAGGGCGTCGAGGTTCCCGTGAATGTCGGAGATAACGGCGCAGCGCATAGCGCGAGGTGGGGTTAGTGTACTCCAAGGGACCGGGGCGCGGCACCGGTACACTCACGAAATGGTCGAAGCAAAGGCAGACTACGGCTGGTTGTGGCGGCGGCCTGGCCACCGGCCGCTCGTCGTGGCACACCGGGGGGCGAGCGGACTCGCGCCGGAAAACACGCTCGCCGCGTTTCGCCTGGCGCTTGAGGCCAGCGCTCCCGCCGTCGAGTGCGACGTCCACCTGAGCACCGACGGCGTGCCGGTCGTCATTCACGATGCGCAGGTGGACCGCACGACCTTCGGCTTCGGCAGCGTTGCGCTGCTCTCGTACGCCGCGGTGCGGCGGCTCGACGCCGGCTCGTGGTTCGGTGAGGCGTTTGCCGGCGAGCGAATCCCCACCCTCGACGAGGTGCTGGCGACGTGCGCCGGCCGCGCGCGGGTCTTCGTCGAGCTCAAGGCCGGCGGTGGGACGGCACTCGTCGACGCTGCGCTGGCGGCGATCGCGCGCGTCTCGGGTACCGAGATCGCCGTTATCTCTTTCGATCCGTCGATCGTGCGCGACGTTGCCACGCGCCGTCCGAGTCTGCCGGTTGGCTACCTCGTCTCTGCGGCCAAAGTCGCGGCAGCCGGTCCGGCCGCGACCAGCCGCCAGACCGTCGATCTCGGCGCCGGTTTCCTCTCACCGCAGCACACGGCGGCGAGCCCGGCCCTTGTCGAAGCCGCACATCGCGCCGGTCTGCCCGTCGGCGTCTGGACGGTCGACGATCCAGCCTTGCTCGAGCGCTTGGCGGCCCTCGGTGTCGACGCGATCACGACGAACCGGCCCGAAATCGCGCTCCGCTTGCTCTCCGAGCGGCGCTAACGCTTGCTAGAATGCGCGGGAACGCATGTGGGGGAAGGACCTATCAGCATGAAACTTGCGCGAGTACAGACGGATACGGGCCCGGCGTGGGCGATTGTCGAGGGTGAGACAGTGTTCCGGCTGGAGGGGAGCCCCTTCGAGCACCCGACCAAGGGCGAGCGAATCGGCGACCTCGCCTCGACCAAGCTGCTGGCGCCGTGCCAGCCAACCAAGGTGGTGTGCATCGGGCTCAACTACCGGGCGCACGCCGCCGAGAGCGGGCAGGAAGTGCCCCCAGAACCGCTAATGTTCTTGAAACCACCGACGTCGGTCGTTGGCCCGGGTGAGGACGTCGTGTGGGCACCCGGCTCGGAGCGGATCGACTACGAAGCCGAGCTCGCGGTCGTCTTCAAGAAGCGGGCGAAGAACGTCGCGCCGGGCGCGTACAAAGACTACGTCCTGGGATACACCTGCGCCAACGACATCTCGGCGCGTGACTTCCAGCGCGGCGACGGCCAGTGGGCACGCGCCAAAGGGTCGGACACGTTTTGCCCGCTGGGCCCTTGGATCGAGACCGAGCTCGACGCCGGCAACGTGCGCATCACCGGCAAGCTCAACGGCGAGGTCCGGCAGGATAGCACCACCGCCGACCTGGCGTTCACTATCGAGCAGTTGATCACCCACTTGACCAAGTACTTCACGATGGAGCCGGGTGACGTGCTCATCACCGGCACTCCCGCGGGCATCGGCCCAATGAACCCCGGCGACGAGTACGAGATCACCATCGAAGGCATCGGCTCGCTCAAGAACCGAATCCGCAAGTAAGTGCCCATCTACGCCCTCATCGCCGACGACTTGACCGGCGCGCTCGACGCCGGGGCAGGGTTCGCCCGCGCCGGACTGCGCGGCACGATGCCCTTCTCTGGGCTGCCGGAAGACGCCGGCGAGGCCGACGTGGTGTTGGTGAACACCACCTCACGCGAGGGTAGGGCTGAGGAGGCGCGGCGGGCCGCGAAGAAGGCCGCCGCGCACCTGAGAGACGCGGGCATCCCCCGCGTCTACAAGAAAATCGATAGCGTCTTGCGCGGCTATCCCGGCGCCGAACTGGCCGGTGTGCTCGACGTGTACGGCGGGCGCGCCGCCGTCGCGCCGGCCTTTCCTGCCCAGGGGCGGACGACTGCACGTGGAATCCAGTACGTCCACGGACAGCCGGTGTCGCCGTACGGCGGCGACCTGCGCGCTGCCCTGGGGGATGCGGCCGATCGCTGCGACGTTTTCGACGCCGAATCCGACGACGATCTCGCCCGTATCGCCGGCCACCTCGCGGCCCAGCCCGAGTACTGCGTCTGGTGCGGCACCGCTGGGCTGGCCAGGTACGTGCCGGAAGCGCTGCAGCTCAAGCCGGGTCTGGAAGCTCGTGCGCTTCCGCCGCCGCGGGCGGAGCGCGTGGTCGTGATCGCCGGAACCGCGCATCCCACTACCGCTGCCCAGATGAACTGCCTGCTCGCCGCCGGCTGGCAGCACGTGCGGCTCGACCTCCGTTCTGCGCTCGACGATGCGGCGCAGCCAGCCCTCCGTGAAGCCCTATCGCGATTTCCCTCGTCCGGCAGATTGCTTATCTCCACTATTGGCGGTCTCACCGTGGAGGAAGTGGCGGCGCTCCATGCCGGGCCCGCCGTCACCGGGGACCGGATTGTCGCGATGCTGCGGGCGGCGGCGTGCGCCTTGCGGCTCGAGCCGGGCACCGGCCTCATCATGACGGGCGGCGAGACCGCGTACCAAGTCTGCCGCGCTTTGGGCGCCTTCGTCATTCACGTGACCGGCGAGGCGCTTCCCGGTATCCCCCTCGGCTGGCTCGAGCTGCCCCAAGGCACCTACCCCGTCGCCACCAAATCCGGCGGTTTCGGCGTATCGGATGCCCTGCTCAGAACCGCCGACGCCTTGGTCATGCCACTACGTGACTGACGGGTAGCTCGCTTGCGCGGGCGGCTAGTCCGGCGCAATCACCTTGAGGCCGTGGGCGCTGAGCCGGCCGGCGATTTGCTGCATGTGCGCCAAGCTTGGCGTTTCGACCTCGGGCATCGTGTTTGCCTGCCCCAGGCCGAGGTATTTGGAGCCGGCCAGCCGATGATACGGCAGCAGTCGCACGGCCTCGATAGTGTGCAGCGATCCCAGGAACTCCCCGGCTGCCTCAATGAACTCGCGCCCGTCGTTGATGGTGGGGACGATCACCATCCTGATCTCGATGGGGACGCCGTGATCGCCGAGCTTCCGCAAGTTATCCAGGATGAGACGGCTGGATGCGCCGGTGAGGTGCTTGTGGCGCTCGGCCGACATGTGCTTCACATCGTACAGCACCAGATCGACGAACGGCAGCGCCTGCTCGAATGCCTTCCATCGGACCTGGCCGCAGGTGTCCAGCGCGGTGTGAAACTCCTCCGCCTTGCATTGGCGCAGTACCGCGGTGGCGAACTCGGGTTGCAGTAGGGGCTCGCCGCCGGAAAGGGTGACCCCGCCGCCCGACGTGGCATAGAACGAGGCGTCTTCGCGTACCTGGGCCAGGACGTCGTCGACGGACACTCGCCGCCCGACGACTTCCAGCGCGCCCGCATAGCAGACCTCGACGCACCGGCGATCAAGCTCGCAGCGACTCCGGTCGAGCCACCGCTCGCCGTCCGGTGTGACCTGCTGGGCCCCATGAGGGCACGCCTCGACGCACGCCAGGCACGCGATGCACCGCTGCGGGTGGAACATGATCTGCACATTGCGGCTGATCGACTCCGGATTGTGGCACCAGGCGCACCGCAGCGGGCATCCCTTGAAAAACAGCACCGTGCGCACGCCGGGCCCGTCGTGCACGGCAAAGCGCTTGACGTCGAAGATCCAGCCCGTGACCGCCTCGGACGCGACGGTGTGGGACCCGGGACTTCGGTTAGAACCCATAGGCGATCCGGCGGATATACTGATCCTGCTCTTCCTTCGACAGCGCGTTGAAGTACACGCTCCAGCCGGTCACCCGGATCTGCAGCGATTCGTAGCGTTCAGGGTGCCGTTGCGCGTCCCGCAAGGTATCGGCGTCGAACACGTTGAACTGCACCGCATAGCCGCCGCGCTGGAAGAACGTCTTCATCAGGGAGACAAACGCGCACAGACCGTCGTCGCCACGCACCGCCGTCGGATGCAGTGTCACGTCCAGCACCGAACCGTTCGGCGTCTCGCTGAAATCGAGCTTGGTGACCGAGCTCACGAGCCCGGTGACGCCGTTCTTGTCCACTCCGTAGGCGGCGCCAACGCCGGGCGCGAGCGATTCGTGCGCCTTACGTCCATCGGGTGTCGCCCCGGTGACGCGGCCGAGGCTCAGCGCCGCGGTAAGGGTAAACAACGCCGCCTGGCACGCTCCCCCGCGCCCGTTGCGGAACGAATGGACCTTCTGGCAGTAGTGATCGGCAATCACTCTCGCCATCGCGTCCGCGTCCGGTTCGCCGTTGCCCCATTTCGGCACGCGGTTGCGTAGGTAGAGGCGCATCGGCTCACGCCCTTCGAAGTTACTTGACATGGCCTCGAGGACTTCGTCGAGACGGTAGCGCCGTTCGTCGAACACGACCCGCTTCAGCGCCAGCAACGAGTCGCAGGCATTCGCCAAGCCGGCCCCTACGAATCCAACCGAGTTGTAGCGTGGCCCACCCTCGCCCACGTCCTTGCCCCTGGCAAGGCAGTCGTCGATCGTGCCGGCAATCAGTGGCGAGGGGTTGATCTGCGGCCAAGCGCGCTCGGCTTCCTGAATGTGCCCGTGAATCCGGGTCAGGATAAAGTCGAGTTGGGTGAAGTATGCGTCGAGCAGCGCGTCAAAGCGCGCGAACTGGCGCGGATCCCCGGTGCGCGGGCCAGCTTTGTCGCCACTGAGCGGGTCGACGCCGTCATGCAGCGCCAGCTCGAGCGGCTTGGCGAGGTTGACCGTCACGTTCATCGTGCAGGCGGCCTCCTTGCCATCCACCGCCGGCTCGTAGCAGCCGATCGGCAGATACGTGCGCGCATCCTCGATCGACTTACCGCGCTTTACCAGAGCTGCGACCGCGGGGACGTCGTTCATGAGCACGAACGAGTTGTGCCCTTTCCGCACGAGGTCCGCCACGCGCGCAAAGAGCGCGTCGGGCGTCTCCGGCGTGACTCGGATCGAAAGCTTCGGATCCGGTGTATTCAACTCTTCGTAGGCATCCAAGGCGAGGTAGGTCAGGTCGTTGACGAGGACCGAGCCATCGGCGTGCTGCCCGGCGAAGACGAAGTTCTTGCCGTTCGAGCGTCCTCTGGTGCGCGAGTACCACTTGAACCAGAAGAACTTGATCAACTCCTTGGCCTGCTCGCGAGTTAGGCGGCCCGCATCGACGTCGGCGCGATAGTAGGGGTACATCACGCGGTCGAAGTGGCCCATCGACCGCACGTTCTCCCCTTCCATCTCGATCAGCTCGTGCATCAGCCAGGCGAACTGCAGCGCCTCGCGGAACGTGCGCGGCCGGTGCGCCGGGACCTGGCGGCAGGCCGACGCGATGGCGCGCAGGCGGGCCTCGTGTGGTCGATGCGCGGGCATCATGCGTTCGGCCTGGCGAGCCAGACGGCCGGCGAAGGCCACCGCGGCGGCATAGACGATCTCCACCGCGTCGTAGAATGCCAGTTGCCCCTCGGTGGCGCCCTCCCCAAGTGCTGCGCGCGCCAGGCTCGCCTCCCGAATCAAGCCGGTCAGGCCGCCGGCCAGCATGTTTTCCCAGCCGGGTGAGATGTGGCCCAGATCCAGTCCGCCGGTAGGTGCGGCCGCGATGCCGATCTCACGTGCCCGTTTCAGCCACGCCGCTCCTTCGGCGATGGGGCCCCGTGTCGCCTCATCGAGCCACCGTTTCTGCACCAGCCTGCGCAGGATATGGCCGTGGTTCAGCTTGTCGGCGAACCAATCCAGCGGGTCGACAGCGATCTGCCCGCGGGTGACCACAAGGCGGAACGCGTGGGCCTTCTGCACGACCTTGGGCAGGTCGGCGTGTGCCGCCAAGTAGGTTTCGACCGCGCGCTCGAGTGCCTCGAGCGAAAGCCCGCTGTCCGGATCAAACGAAGTTTCGCGGAACTGCGCGAAGAGATGGTCGCGGTTCCCTTCAAACGTGCCCCAGACCTGCTCAGCCTCCGCTGTGCCCCACACTGCCTTCACTTGCTCAGTTTCCGCCGCAGCCGTCGCAACAACCATGTCCGTTCCTTCCCATTTCCTCGCGATCGAAACGAGTGGACCGGCTGGGGGCCCTTTCTAGGCGGCAGCCGGACCATCGGCGCATCGGCGTACCGTCACGGGCGCCTTGCCACCATGGACGATGCGCCGACGCTCCAGCCTGATGTAAGCCCTGCGCAACGACGGCGCATCAGGGAAAACCCTGAGTCATGTGCCGAGCATGCCGATGTGGCGCATACTACTGCCGGTAGGCAGAAGTCCCTCGCCACATGTCATCCTGAGCGTCAGCGAAGGACCTCGAGGCCCTCCGCTCCGCTCAGGGGGACAAAGAAGAGCTCAGGGGGACAAAGGACTTCCGGCGTGCTGTACTACGCCGATGGCGGCGCGCTTCGCTGTCACCACTGCTATCATGGTTGTTGAGGTAACTCCTATGGCCACTGCGACAGCAATTGCAGCGGAGCCCGTCGCGCGCCGCGCCGACGAAATGCCTGGCCCGCCACAAGGTCGGTGGACCTACGACGCCTACGCCGCGCTGCCGGATGACGGCAATCGATACGAAGTCTTGGACGGAGTGCTCTACGTGTCGCCATCTCCAGCGCCGCGCCATCAGCGCCGGCTCGGTCGGCTCTTTCGATTGCTGGCTGGGTATGTTGAAGATCAAGAACTAGGTGAGCTCTTCATTGCACCGCTCGACCTGGTCATGCCGGGGGCTACGCCCGTGCAGCCCGATGCGTTCCTGTTTCTGCAGGACAACCCGCCGCAGCTCGACGATGCCAATCCACCGGTGGTCGGCGTGCCCGATCTCGTGATCGAGATCTCCTCGCCCTCTACAGTGGGCTACGACCGGCGGGAGAAACAAGATGTTTACGCGCGGGCGGGTGTGCACGAGTACTGGCCGGTGGACCCGGTGGCACGCACGATCGAGGTGCTCGTGCTCGATGCCGGCGTCTACCGTTCGCGTGGTATCGTCACCGGCGCCTCGCGCGTCCCGTCCGCCATCCTACCCAACTTACCCTACACGGTGGACGAGCTGCTCGGTCCCCAGCGTGCGTAACGATGGCCGATGCTTCCAGACGAGCGCCGCATACAAGCTCACGTTTCACGTTTCACGCCTCAAATCCCCGTGAACCCCAGTCGCGCCGAGAACGCCGCGATCCACGTCATCACATTGAACATGACGAGGAAGCCCATGGCGACCATCAGCCCGCCGCTCGTCAGCTCGACGGCGTGCGCATAGCGGTTGAGCCGCCGGATGACGCGTATGGCGGCGTCGAGCGCGTAGCCGGCAACGAGGAACGGAACGCCGAGCCCGAGCGAATACGCGGTGAGCAGCAGCGCCCCCTGCGTCACCGTTCCCTGCGTCCCCGCGTAGAGCAAGATCGTTCCTAAGATGGGGCCGATGCACGGCGTCCAGCCGGCGGCGAAGATCACGCCGATGCCAAACGACGCCAGCAGCCCCAGCCGCCGGCTGGGACGTTTCTGAATGCGCGTATCCCGGTACAGCAGGCCGATGCGCAGCACGCCGGCCATGTGCAGGCCCATCACGATCAGCACGATGCCCGCGACGACGCGGAAGGCGAGACTCTTCATCACGTCTTGAAAGAGATACCCGACCAGCCCAACCGAGGCCCCCAACGCGACAAAAACGGCGGTAAAGCCCAGCACAAACACCATCGCGTGGGAGAGCGTCTGCACGCGCGTGCCCGCCTCTTTGTCCAGCGTGCGTCCCGCCAGATGGCCGACGTACGCCGGTACCAACGGCAACACACACGGCGACGCAAACGAAAGCACGCCGGCAGCGAACGCGACGAGCAGCGAAAGATTATCGGGGCTCATAGGTCTTCTTCGAAGCGTGAAACGTGAAACGTGAACTACGAGGGAACATCCTGCGGCACCGGGTGGCGTCTACCGACGGAGCCACGCTTCACGCTTCACGTTTCACTCATCGTAACGCCCTCAGCAGCCGGAACTCGGTGACCTTGCTTACCAACACGTCCCGCCCGTCGATCGCCACCACTGGAATCACCGTGCCGTAGCGTTGCAGGAGCTGCGGGTCGGAGCGGATGTCGACCTCTTCGAGCTCAAACGACACGAAGCGGCGCACGCGCTCGATCTTTGCCTTGGCGGCGTGGCAGAGGTGGCAATCAGGTGTGCTGAAGAGGGTGACGTGCTTCACGACGCGGTGCCCGGCACGTCGAAGATCGTCTTGATGTTCTCCATCAACATCCGGTGATCCATGACTCGCGGTTGCACCGAGCGGATTACGCCCGCGGGGTCGACGAAAAACGTCGACGGCACGCCGAGCAACTTATACGTTTGCGCGGCCTCCTGCTTCGTATCGAGCATCACCGGGAAGGTGTACGAACCGACCCGTGGACTGCCCTCTTTCAGGTACGCACCCACGTCTTTGGCGCTGCTTTCGCCGTCGATGCTCACGGCGAGCACGACGAGCCCTTGATCGTTGTACTGCCGGTAGATCTGCTCCAGCTCGGGCATCTCCTCGCGGCACGGCGCGCACCACGTGGCCCAAAAGTTGAGTACGACCGCCTTGCCGCGGAACTGCTTGAGCTCGATCGGCTTGCCGCTGGGGTCCTTCAGCCGGATGTTCGGCGCCTCGTAATCGACCTTTGGCCCCACGCCCTTGGCCGGCCCGCCGCGGCTGACGACCCCGGCGGTGCTGCTGTCCCCGACGAGCGGCCGGGTCAATCCCATCCACACCAGCGGCGCCACCACGAGCGTCGCCCCGGCGCCAATGACCAAGCGGCGATGTACGCGAAGCCACGTCGCGCGCTCCGGCGCTTCGACGCTGGCGTGGGCTTCATCCGTGGGACTGCGCTCCACCGACTGTGCGGGGGCCGCTCCGCGTGCCGTCGCTTCTCCTTGCATCTCGCTTGTCAGTGGCTGCGTACGCCTCACTCCTACCGAAGTATACGCGCCGCCACGCAATCCCCGGATGTGGCTCTACCCCGGATGGACACGAAAAAAGGGCGACGCATGCGTCGCCCTTTCCCTTCGCCCCAGCACCAGAAGCCACTGCCAACCGGCTACCGAGTACCGACTACTGGCCTAGTATTCCGGCATCGGCGCGGCCGGCTTCTCCTTCTCGGGGATGTCGGTGATGAGCGCCTCGGTGGTGAGGATCATGCCCGCGATCGAGACGGCGTTCTCGACCGCCGATCGCGTCACCTTCGCCGGGTCGATGATGCCCGCCTCGACCATGTCGCGGTAGTTCTCGCTCACGACGTCGAAGCCGACATTCTTGTTGCCCCCGTCCTGCTGGCGGCGGCGAATCGACTCGACGACCACCGAGCCCTCGTAGCCGGCGTTGTTCACGATCTGGCGGACCGGTTCTTCGAGCGCGCGACGCAGCGCGTTGACGCCCGTCTGCTCGTCACCCTCCAGCTTGAGGCTGTCGAGCGTCGCCATCGCGTTGAGCAGCGCGACGCCGCCGCCGGGGACGATGCCCTCCTCGATCGCCGCGCGGGTGGCGGACAGCGCGTCCTCGACGCGGTGCTTCTTCTCCTTGAGCTCGGTCTCGGTCGCCGCGCCGACCTTGATCACCGCGACGCCGCCGCTGAGCTTCGCCAGCCGCTCCTGCAGCTTCTCGCGGTCGTAGTCCGAGGTCGTGTCCTCGATCTGCGCCTTGATCTGCTTGATGCGGCCCTGCACCTCGGCCTGCGAGCCGTGGCCTTCGACGATCGTCGTGTTGTCCTTGTCGGAGACGATGCGGCGCGCCCGCCCGAGGTCCTCGATGCGCACGCTGTCCAGCCTGCGTCCAAGCTCGCCCGAAATGACGGTCCCGCCCGTCAGCACGGCGATGTCCTTGAGCATCTCCTTGCGGCGGTCGCCGTAGCCGGGTGCCTTGATCCCGAGCACATTGAGGATGCCGCGCAGCTTGTTGACCACGAGCGTGGCCAGCGCCTCGCCCTCGACGTCCTCGGCGAGGATCATCAGATCCTTCTTGCCGGTCTGCACCAAACGCTCGAGCAGGGGCAGCATCTCCTGGATCGACGAGATCTTGTTCTCGGTGATCAGGATGAATGGATCCTCGAGCTCCGCCGTCATCCGATCGGCGTTGGTGACGAAGTACGGCGAGATGTAGCCGCGGTCGAACTGCATGCCCTCGACGTAGTCGACCTCAAACTGCAGGCTCTTGCTCTCCTCGACGGTGATGACGCCGTCTTTCCCGACCTTGTCCATCACCTCGCCGATAAGCTGGCCGATCTCGCGGTCGTTGGCGGAGATCGCGGCGATGTTGGCAATCTCCTCGCGCCCTTTGATCTCGGTGGCCTGATCGCGGATTGCCTGCACCACCGTCGCCGTGGCCTTGTGCAGACCGCGGTTGAGAATCATTGGGTTGGCGCCCGCCACGACGTTGCGCATGCCTTCCAGGACGATGGCTTCGGCCAGGACGGTAGCAGTGGTCGTACCGTCGCCGGCGATATCGTTGGTCTTGCTTGCGGCTTCCTTGATGAGCTGCGCGCCCATGTTCTCGAACGGATCGGGCAGCTCGATCTCCTTGGCCACCGTCACGCCGTCGTGCGTGACCGTCGGCCCACCGAACTTCTTACCCAGCGCGACGTTCCGCCCCTTCGGCCCGAGCGTCGTCTTCACGCTTTTGGCGACGACCTCGATGCCCTTTGCGAGGGAGTGCCGCGCGTCTTCCCTAAACTTCAGTTGCTTTGGCATACCGTATTTCTAACCTCCTGCTTCGTTGGGATTCCTGCGGTGTGCTTACCTGTGCTACACAGGCGGTGCTACACAGGCGGTGCTACAGACGAACGACGAAGGACGACTGACGAGCGTTCGCTTCCGTGGCTCTCTTCCGTCGTTCGTCGTTCGTCTCGTCTACGTGTCCGTCTAGTTGTCCGACAGCTTGCCCTGATCGATGAGCCAGCGGATGAAGTCCTGCCGCTTATCAATTGGGAAGTAGTCGCTACGCTCGCCGCCAGCGACCGCGCGGCGCAGACGGACCAGACGCTCGTGCTGCTCGACGGAAAACTCGTCGAGCAACACGGCCACGTCGGCCACGTCGGCCATCATGGTCGTCTCATCGGCCATCGTCGTCTCGTTAGTCATGCGCTGAAACTCGTATGTTGGTGCCCCGGCGGATTGGCGAATAGTGCCTTGTCCGCACGAAGTATAGGACGGTCATTAGCACTCCGTCAACTAGACTGCTAATGACCCCGAGACTCGGTGCTATACTTCGCATAGCGGTCCTTCCCAAAGGGCCGCGTGGCGCGGGGGCTTACCTCCCGTCTGATCTGCCACCGTCGACAGCCGCGTGGTTCCCCGCCCAACGGTTGCCCGCGGGGGAATTACGCAAGGAAAGCAGTCCAGGATTCTGCTGAGTGGGCCGGGAAGAGAGCGATGTTCGGGTTCAAGAGCGGTAAAACGAACGGAAAGACGAACAGCACGCCGGCAGCGCCGGGCGTGACCGAGCAGGACGTCTTGAATGCGCTTGCGCGTATTCAAGATCCGGACCTGCGCCGCGACATCGTCTCGCTCGGATTCGTCAAAGACGTGGCCATCGACCAGGGTAAAGTCAGCTTCAAGATCGAGCTCACGACGCCGGCGTGTCCCGTAAAGGGTGAGATGGAGCGCCAGGCGCGCGAGAACGTCGGCCGGTTGCCCGGCGTCGAGCACGTCGACGTCGCCATGACGTCGCAGGTCCGGTCGATTGCCTCGCCCGCGCAGGCGAACCTCCTTCCCGGCGTGCGCAACGTCGTCGCCATCGGCAGCGGCAAGGGCGGCGTCGGCAAATCCACCGTTACTGCCAACATCGCCATCGCGCTCGCCCGCACCGGCGCGAAGGTCGGTCTGGTCGACGCCGACGTCTACGGCCCCACGATCCCCGGCCTCATGGGCCTGACCGGCACCAAGCCGATGGTCAAGGAGATGCCCGATGGCCGGACGATGCTCGTGCCCGCCGAGGCGCACGACGTCAAGGTCATGTCGATCGGCTTCTTCGTCGACGACCCGACGCAGCCGGTGATTTGGCGCGGCCCGATGGTCGGTTCCGGTGTCAAGCAGATGCTCGGCGACGCCGATTGGGGCGAGCTCGACTACCTGCTGGTCGACATGCCGCCGGGCACGGGCGACGCGACACTGACGCTGGCGCAGAGCGTCCGGCTCTCCGGCGTTGTCATCGTCTCACAGCCGCAGGACGTCTCGCTGGCAATCGCGCTCAAGGCGCTCAAGGCGTTCCAGAGCCTGAAGGTACCGGTTCTGGGAGTGCTCGAGAACATGAGCTATTTCATCTGCGACGATTGCGGCAAGCGGCACGACATCTTCAGCCACGGCGGCGCGCGCAAGGTGGCCGAACAGCTTGAAGTGCCGTTCCTCGGTGAGATCCCGCTCTCGCCGGACATCTGTGAGAGCAGCGATACCGGCGTGCCCGTTGTCGCGCTCAAGCCCGAATCGCCACAGGCGGTCACCTTCACCGACATCGCCAAGGCCCTCGCGGCTCAGGTCAGCATCCTGGGTTTCCGCCAGCGCCAGGTGATTCCGCTGCGCGCCGTCTAGATCGAGTTCCGAGTTCCTAGTTCCTCGATAGGGCCAACCCGCAACTCGGAACCAGCAACTAGGAACTCGGAACCGGGAGCTTGCCAGCGCCATGCGTCTCCGCTTGCTCGTGCCCGCCTTGGTTGCCCTGCTGCTCGTCGGCTGCGGCGCCCTCAGCCTAGGTGAGGACGCGGGCGGGAGCGTGTCGCCGACCAATTCCGCCGGCCCGCGCGTTCTCTTTCCCACGGTCGGTGTCGACGTCGAGCTGGCGCGCACCGACGCGCAGCGCGCCAAGGGGCTGGGTGGGCACGCACCCCTCGGCCCGCGCGAAGGTATGCTCTTTATCTTCGAACGGCGGGACATTCACGCCTTCTGGATGAAAGGCATGACGTTCCCGCTCGACATCATGTGGATCGACGACGGTAAGGTCGTCCACCTCGAAAACGACGTGCCGCCGCCCGCGCCCGGCCAAGCAGAAGCCACGTTGCCTGTCTACGCGCCTCCCGTACCCGCACGCTACGTGCTCGAGGGAAACGCCGGCTTTGCTCGCCGCCACGGCATCACCGTGGGCACCCCGGTGCAGACCATCGGCATCTGAGGCGCAGACGGCACAATTCCTGCAGGGTCCTCTTCGTCCGTCGCTGGTCCCCGCGAGACCGGGACTTCCCAGGCGGCGTATAATCCAAATCAACCCATCTCGAGGAGGCTTCCACCCATGGCCAGCCTGCGCGTGTTGAACTGGCGCGGTGATACCAAGGTGACGTACGACGTCGAACGGGCCGTAACCGGCGATCCTGAACAGATTGCCGCCGTCCAGGAAGCCGAGCGGATCTTCGCCGAAGAGCGTGCCCGTGGTGCCACCGCCTTTAGGGTCCGGCCGGACGAGCCGGCGGAGCGCATCGACGAGTTTGATCGCACGGCCGAGCAGATCGTCGTGGTGCCGCGCATCGCCGGCGGCGTTAGCTGAGTGGAGGATGAAGAGTGACGAGTGAAGCATGAAAAGCGAAGCATGAAACCCGGCACCTGTGACGCCAGCCGGTCACTTTGCGCTCTTCACTCTTCATCCTCCACTTTGCACTTCCATGATCGTCGATCCGCTATCGGTTGTCCTTACGCTGGTGGTGCTCGTCACGGTCGCTGCCGCCGCCGTGCGGTGGTGGCGGACGGGGCACCGCCGGCCGGGGTATCTGCCGCCCGTGCGCACGCTCCAGCGGCGCGCGCTTCAGGTACGCCACTCGTATCGTTTGCGCGCGGAGGCCGAGCGACGCGCCGAACTTTTGTTACGGGATCTGCTTGGCGATGCCTCGTTCTACCACTTCCTCCGCCGCGGCTACCTCGAAGTCCGCAGTCTCAACTTTCCTAACCGGACGTACCTCATCCCAGAGCGCCAGGGTCCGGTAACCGTCTGCGATCGCGGCCGGCCGGTGATGCGCCTGTGCGTCCAGTGTGTCGAGCGTGTCCCCGAGTACGATACCGTGGTGATGCACAAGCTCATGATCGAAGGCAACGAGCAGGAATACCTGCGCATCGCGAACCGGGTATAGGGAGCCTGGATTGTGCGCCGCTCCGGGGTAGTGCGTGCGCGTCCTTCGACAAGCTCAGGATGAGCGGAGCCCGCGTGAATAGAGCCCGCGTGAATTTCCGGAGGTAGTGGTTTTACTCCGGCTGCCGCCTTCGCTCGGCCGCCGCCTCACGCACCTTCCGCACGATCTCGTCGAGCGACGCCCCGGGGCCGAACACCTCGGCGATGCCCATCGCCTTGATCGCCGGGACGTCATCTTGCGGAATGATGCCGCCGGCGAAGACGATCACGTCGTCGACGCCGCGGGCGCGGAGCGCCTCCATGATCCGGGGGAATAGCGCCATGTGCGCGCCCGAATGGATCGATAGGCCAATGACGTCGACGTCCTCTTGTAGCGCCGCCTCCGCGATCATTTCCGGCGTCTGCCGGATACCGGTATAGATCACCTCCATCCCGGCGTCGCGCAGCGCCCGCGCCACTACCTTCGCGCCGCGATCGTGCCCGTCGAGCCCCGGCTTGGCGACCAACACCCGAATGGGCCGCTCGTCGACCGTGGTCTCGGTTTTCTCGTCGGTCTCAACCATTTGCTCAGCTCACACCAGTGTCCCCCAAACGCCGCCGCACCACCCGCTCGCCCGCTCACTCTCCCCTAAACCGCGGCGCCCGCTTCTCCAAGAACGCGGCGATCCCCTCGTCCTTGTCCGCCGTGCCGAAGCATTGGCTGAACAGGTCGATCTCGACGCCGTTGGCCTCGCGCAACGGCAGATCGCGTCCCAGGTGCATCGCTCGCTTGGCATAGCTCACCGCCAGCGGCGGGAGCGTGGCGAACTGCGCCGCGAACTCCAGCGCGTGCCCGAGCAAGAGTTCGCGCGGCACCGCACCGTTGGCGAGTCCGAAGCGGACGGCATCCGCCGCGCCGATCGACCGCCCCGTGAGCACCATCTCAGCCGCCCGCGTCACACCGATCAGCCGGGGCAGGCGCTGCGTGCCGCCCCAGCCGGGGATCAGCCCCAATCTGATCTCTGGCTGGCCGATCTGTGCCTCATCGGCGATGACTCGGAAGTCGCACGCCAGTGCGAGCTCGCAGCCGCCGCCCAGCGCCAATCCGTTGATCGCCGCGATTGCCGGCAGACGAACGCCTTCGACTTGCTGGAACACGTCGTGTCCGAGCTGCGCCCACCGGCGCCCATCGTCGACACTCATCGTGCGCATCTGCCGGATGTCCGCACCGGCGCAGAACGCTCGCTCGCCCGCGCCGGTGATCACCAGACACCGCAGCATGCTATCCTGCGCCGCCGCGCCCAGCGCCTCACGCAGCAGGTTCAGCACTTCCTCGTTCAGCGCATTGAGCGCCTGCGGCCGGTTCAACGTCAACACCGCCGTCGCGCCCTCCCGCCGAATCAGCAGCGATCCCTCTGTAACTTCCTTCACCTCATTCTCCACACACGTTTTCTGTCACCATATCGGCGTTCATCGGCGGTTTCATTCCCTTTCCTCGGTCAGAGGACGGGCATTTCCTGGTATTCGCCGAACACGCCCCGCAGCACATCGCAGATCTCGCCGAGCGTCGCGTACGCCCTCACCGCGTCCAGAATCGGCAGCATCAGGTTATCACGACCACGCGCGGCGCGCTCCAGCTCGCGCAAGCAGCGCGCCACCTCGGCCGGAGAACGCTCTCGCCGTACGCGGCGCAACCGGTCGATCTGCCGTACTTCGCTCGCCTCGTCGACCCTCAGCAGCGGCACGCCGAGCGTCTCCTCGGTGACGTACTCGTTGACGCCGACGATGATCTGCCGCTTGGCTTCCACGGCCTGCTGGTACCGAAACGCGGCCTCGGCGATCTCGCGCTGGAAGAACCCGGCCTCGATCGCGGGTATGACGCCGCCGTACTGCTCGATCCGCGCGAAGTACTCGTCGCAGCCGCGCTCCATCTGGTCGGTTAGCCACTCGACGTAGTAACTGCCACCCAGAGGGTCGACCGTATCGGGCACACCGGTCTCGTGCAGGATGATCTGCTGCGTGCGCAGCGCGATCTGGACCGCCTTCTCCGATGGCAGCGCCAGCGCCTCGTCGAGCGAGTTGGTATGCAGCGACTGCGTGCCACCCATTACCGCCGCCAGCGCCTGCATCGCGATCCGCACGACGTTGTTCTCCGGCTGTTGCGCGGTACACGTCACGCCGGCCGTTTGTGTGTGAAACCGCAGCCACAGGCTGCGCGGGTTCTGCGCGCCGTAACGCTCGCGCAGCTCGCGCGCCCAGATGCGCCGCGCTGCTCGATACTTCGCGACCTCCTCAAAGAAGTTGTTGTCGGCGTTGAAGAAGAAGCTGATCCGCGGCGCGAAGTCGTCGATCTGTAACCCACGCTCCAGCGCAGCCTCGACGTATGCCTTCCCATCGGCGAGGGTGAACGCCAGCTCCTGCAGCGCCGTGCTCCCCGCCTCGCGGATGTGGTACCCGCTCACCGAGATCGTGTTCCAGCGGGGCAAATGCCTCGTTCCGAACTCGATCGTGTCGACCACCAGGCGCAGGTGCGGCCGCGGCGGAAAGATCCACTCCTTCTGCGCGATGAACTCTTTGAGGATGTCGTTCTGGATCGTGCCGCCGAGTTGCTCCATCGCGATGCCGCGCTTCTCGGCGGCCGCGATGTACATCGCCCAGATCACCGCCGCCGGCCCGTTGATTGTCATCGACGTCGTGATCTGATCGACCGGGATTCCGTCGAAAAGGAGCTCCATATCTGCGAGCGACGAGACGGCGACGCCGCACTTGCCGAACTCGCCCATGGCAAGCGGGTGATCGGTATCGTAGCCGTAGAGCGTCGGCAGGTCAAAGGCGACCGAAAGCCCCGACTCGCCGTGCGCCAGCAGGTACTTGAACCGGGCGTTGGTCTCCTCGGCGGTGCCGAAGCCGGCGAAGATCCGCATCGTCCATGGCTTGCCCCGATAGCCGGTGGCGTGGACGCCGCGCGTGAATGGGTACTCGCCGGGCAATCCCAGATCGCGTAGATAGTCCTGATCGGCCACGTCGAGGGGGGTGTGCACCCCGGCAACGGGGAACCCAGAATACGTGGCCCGCTCGACCTCACCGCCCAGTTGCCGCCGCGCCTGCTCCTTCCACGCAGCGAAGCGCGCCGCCAGCGCGCCATCGTTCCCCCTCGCCCCTTGGGCGCCTCCCAAGCCACCGCTCCCCCTCTCCCCTTGTGGGAGAGAGGGCTGGGGGGTGAGGGGTTCCCCCTCCTGCCGTGTCACCCCATCGTGTCGCTGCCTCGTCGCCATAACGGCCTCCTCAGGCTGCATCTCTACCTTTACTCTGCGCAACTCTGCGCCCCCGCTCTGCGTCTCCGCGGTCAATCCCCGGCCTACCCCCTGCGACCACCGTACTCATAGAACCCCACGCCGGTCTTGCGGCCCAGCCGGCCGGCGGCGACCATGCGGCGGAGCAGCGGGCACGGGCGGTACTTATCGTCGCCCAGATCGCGATGCAGTACCTCGAGAATGTGCAGGCAGACATCGAGCCCAATGAAGTCGGCCAGCTCCAGCGGTCCCATCGGGTGGTTCATCCCCAGCTTCATCACCTGGTCGATCGCCTCCTTCTCCGCCACGCCCTCCATCAGCGTAAAAAACGCCTCGTTGAGCATCGGCAGCAGGAGACGATTGGAGACAAACCCCGGATAGTCGTTCACCACCACCGGCGTCTTCCCCAACCGCTGCGCCAGGGCGACAATTGCTTGTGTTGTCGCCTCCGACGTGAGCTGTCCCCTAACCACCTCCACCAGCTTCATAACCGGCACCGGATTGAAGAAGTGCATCCCGAGCACCCGCTCCGGCCCCGAAACGGCCGAGGCGAGCGCCGTAATCGAGATGCTCGACGTGTTCGATGCCAGCAGCGCCGTCTCCGGCAGCACGTGCGCTGCCTGCGCGAACACCGCCTGCTTTGCGGTGAGGTCCTCGGTTACTGCCTCGATCAAGAGCTCGTGGCCAATCGCGGCGTCGATCTTCGTCTTTGGCCGGATGAGGGCGAGCGACTGATCGCGCGCCCGTGCCGTCAGGCTGCCTTTCTGCACCAGGCGGTCGAGCGATCGCTCGATCGCCGCCTGTGCCCGCAGCAACTGGCTCGTGTCGACGTCGACGAGATCGACCTCGATCCCGGCGGTCGCCAGCACTTGGGCGATGCCGCTCCCCATCGTCCCCGCGCCCACCACGGTCGCGCGATTGATGTCCCGTTCCGTGTCAGCCATTAGAAGCCCTCACCCCCAACTGGTGCCCTCACCTTACCACGCTTCCACAGGGAGAGGGAGCCGCCTCCTGCCACGCCTCACGCTTCACGCTCGACCGCGATCGCAAACGCCTCCCCGCCTCCCAGGCACGCAGCAGCGATTCCCCTCCGGCTGCCGCGGCGGCGCAGCGCATAGAGCAGCGTCGTCAGCAGCCGCGCGCCGCTGCACCCCAGCGGGTGCCCGAGGGCGATTGCGCCGCCGTAAATGTTGATGCGCTCGGTGTCCCACGCGAGCAGCTTGCCGTCGGCCACCATCTGCGCGGCGAACGCCTCGTTGACTTCCAGCAGGTCGTAGTCGTCGAGCGTCGTATCGGTCTTTTTGAGCAGTTGCCGGATCGTCGGCACCGGCGCCTCAAAGAGCCACAGTGGATCGAGCGCGGCGTTCGCGCTCGCGACGTAGCGCGCCAGCGGCTGCACGCCAAGCTCTTTTGCTTTGCGGCGGCTCGTCAGCACGAGCGCGGCGGCGCCGTCGGCGATCTGCGACGAATTGCCGGCCGTGACGCAGCCATCCTTGGCAAACACCGGTTTGAGCCCGCGCAGCGCCTCCTCCGACGTGTCTGCGCGGGGGCACTCGTCGGTCTCGACCACCGTTGGTCCGCGTCGCCCGGGAACCTCAACCGGCACGATCTCGTCTTTGAACATGCCGGCGCCAATTGCCTCGATCGCGCGTCGGTGGCTGCGCAGGCTCCACGCATCCTGCTCTTCGCGCGAGGCGCCGTGCTTTTCGGCGATCGCCTCGGCCGACAGCCCCATGTGGTGCCCTTCCCACGCGCACCACAGGCCATCGTGGATCATGTGATCGACGAGCTTGGCGTCGCCCATCTTATGGCCGGTCCGGCTGCCCATCAGCAGGTGAGGCGCGTTGCTCATGCTCTCCATGCCGCCGGCCACCATCACCTCGGCTTCGCCCAGCCGGAGATGCTGCGCCGCGAGCGCCATCGCCGCCAGGCCGCTGCCGCACACCTTGTTCACCGTGAGCGCAGGCACCGTCGGTGGCATCCCTGCCTTGAGCGCCGCCTGGCGCGCCGGTGCCATCCCCAACCCCGCCGGCAGCACGTTGCCCATGATCAGCCCGTCCACCTGCTCCGGCGCGACACCGGCCCGTTCGAGCGCACCCTTGATCGCCACGCCACCCAGCTCAGTGGCGCTTAGGCTTGAGAGTCCGCCCAAGAACCTACCGACCGGCGTACGCGCCGCCGAGACGACTACCACATCGACATCTGAGAGCTCCGCCGCATTCGTGGTCATAAGAAACACTCCGCCTGTGGGCCAGCGCTACGGCCCTCATACTTGCCTACAGCCGAAGCATAACCCTCGCGAGGCCGGCCGGCCCAACCGGTACTCAGCACCGATGTCGCGTGCAGCAATTCCTGCGCCACACGCCGCCGGCGCAACCCTGCGAGCGTGTCCCGAAGTACGTCACGACCGGTGACGGAGCGGCCCCGTCGGGGGTTGAAGCCGCCCGGCGTCGGTGGCCCACGCACGAGCCGTCCCCGCGCACTCACTTCGGGACAGTCTCAACCCTACCCCGACGCGGGCACGGTGAGACGGACAGACGCGGCGATCGTCCCTGCGTGTCTCCCAGTCGCCGTGTCTCCCCGTCCGGGCGGCGCCGGTGCTCGCCAGCTCTGCGCCGCGGCGTCGAGCTGCGCAGCCGGCACGCGGAGCGCCGCGGCGACGACCGTGGGATCGAACTGCGTCCCGGCGCTTCGCCGCAGCTCTGCCAATGCCTCGGCGGTCGACCGATTGCGTTGGTATGCTCGGCCCGACGTCATCGCGTCGAGCGCGTCTGCCACGCCGACGATCCGCGCGGCCAGTGGGATCGCCTCACCGGCCAGCCCGGTCGGGTACCCGTGACCGTCGAATCGCTCGTGATGGTGGAAGATGGCGTGGAGGACGATCGTCGACCGGTTGAAGCTGTCGATGATGCGCGCGCCAACCTTGGGATGCGCTCTCACCACGTCCCACTCGGCGTGGTCGAGCTTCGCCGGCTTCGAGAGCACCTGTTCCGGGATGCCCAGCTTCCCGACGTCGTGCAGCGCCGCGCCGATGGTGAGCTCGTCGAGCGTCTTGCCCTGGATGCCCATCGCTTGTGCCAGCAACAGCGTGTACTTGCACACACGCTTGCTGTGGCCGCTGGTGTACGGGTCCTTGGCTTCGACGCTGGTGATCAGGCTTTCTACCGTATCGAGCAGGCGCGACTCGGCGCTTTGTGCCAGCACGTGGTTGTCCAGGCGGAGACTCCAAGTCGCGGCCAGGAGCGCCAGGAGCGCCTCCCGCTGCTCTTCGTCTTCCCGGCCGGCGGAGGCCGTCCAACCGAATCGGTCGTGCCGGCGCGACAGCACCAGCCGGCCCAGCGTGCCGCTCTGCCCGTGCAGTAGCTTCACCCGGCGCGATGCTGGGAGATGCGCCCCCGGTGGCGGGAAGCAGCCGAGGCCGGCGGGCTGCCCCGCCGTCGACTCGTCGAGTGGCACCCGATACCTGCAGTACGTCCCCGAGTACAGCACGTGGAGCGTGCCGTAGGCAGTCCGCTGCGGGCGCGTGGGCTCGTTGACGAGCAGCGCCAGCTCGCCGTGCCCGAGCAGCGCCGCGGCCGCCCGCAGATCGGCCTCGCCGATCGGTGCTGCCCCGGCGCCGCTGTCGGCATCGCCTCCAATCGTCGTGTTCGTCTCACGCAGCACGCCCGCAGCAGCATCCGTGGCATCCGTGCGATCTGCCTCGCCGGTGTGTAGGGCCGCCGCCGGCACGACCGTCGTGCGGGCGAGGTGTGCCGGCAGGTCCGGCAACAGCGCGCGCCGGCGCAGCGGCGCCGCAACGAGCGCCATGGCGGCCACCGAGATCGCGATCGCCGCCGCCGGCCCCGTGTTGCCGGTGAGCCCGCCGGTCACACCGGCCGCCAGCGCCGCCGCCGCGGCGGCCCGCGCGGGCGCCGCGACGCTATTGATGGCGCCGGCGGCGACGATCGCCGGCCCAAGCCAGGCAGCGTTCCACCACTCCGGCGCCAACAGGACGCCGGCCTGCGGCGCCCACCACGCGGCCGCGACCGCGCCGAACTCGGCCGCCATCGCCGCGAAACGCGCCGCCGTCGTCGCGCGCCCGAGTGCGGCCGCCCCCAACACGACCAGACCGCCGGCCGCGAGCGCGCCGGCCAGCAGCGCGGGAAGCGGAGCGGCAAGGACGCCGCCCTCCTTGAGGGCGATCGCACCGAGACACGCGGTGGCGAACGTCAGCTTGAGCAGGCCAAGCCGCCGCAGCGCCCCCCGATCCGCGGGCGCTATCTGAGTGGCAGAATGTATCGTGGGAGTCACCGATCGACCGTCACCTGGCGAGCCTTCGGACAAAACGCGGCCGCCGCCCCAAAAGTGACGGCCTTTGCCTGGTGCGATACGCTGGCACGGAAGATGCGGGACGGGGTGGTCAATGCGCCGCTGTGGGCGCCGGCCTGGCTGGTCCCCTCGTTTGGTTGCCTATCGAAGTGCAGCCGGCGGTTCTGGAGGTGTTGCAGTAGCGATGAGAGTGCTCGTGACCGGCGGCGCCGGGTACATTGGCAGCGTGATCGTCGCCGCACTCGTGCGGCGGAACCATGAGGTGCTGGTGATCGACAACCTCTACAAGGGCCACCGTGCAGCCGTGATGGCGCTCGCGCAGCTCTTGACCGTCGATCTCGGCAACGCAGCCGCCGTCGAGCGTAGTTTGGCCGAGTACGGCGTTGAGGCGGTGATTCACATGGCGGCCGATAGCCTCGTCGGGGAATCGATGCAGAACGCCGCCAAGTACTTCCGCAACAACGTCGTCAACAGCTTGTTGCTCGCCAACGCAATGGTTGCCACCGGGGTGAGGCGGCTCGTCTTCTCGTCGACGGCCGCGGTCTACGGCGAACCGGAGACCGTTCCCATTGCCGAGGACGCGCCGCTTGAGCCGACGAACGTCTATGGCGAATCGAAGCTCGCGTTCGAGCGTATGCTGCGCTGGTACGACCAGGTGCACGGGCTTTCGTCGATTGCGCTGCGCTACTTCAACGCCGCTGGCGCCGTCGGTGACCTCGGCGAGGATCACGATCCCGAGACGCACCTGATCCCCATCGTCTTACAGGTGCCGTTGGGCAAGCGCGATGCCGTGCAGTTGTTTGGCACCGATTACCCCACCCCAGACGGCACCTGCATTCGCGATTACATTCACGTCGGCGACTTGGCCGAAGCGCACGTCCTCGCGCTCGACGCTCTGGCGCGCGGCGACGTGCCGAGCGGCGCCTACAACCTCGGTAACGGCACCGGCTACTCCAATCGCCAGGTGATCGACGCTGCCCGGCGTGTCACCGGGCACGCCATACCGGCCATCGAGGCGCCGCGCCGGCCCGGCGATCCGGCCGCGCTCGTCGCCAGCTCCGAGCGCATCCGCCGCGACCTCGATTGGCAGCCTCGTGTTCCCGGTATCGACGAGATCGTCGCCTCGGCGTGGGAGTGGCACCAGCGCTTCCCCAACGGCTACCCCGACTAAACCAAATGCAAAGTGAAAAATGCAAAATGAGGAGGCCTGCGGGTTTCGCCTTGGCTTTGGGTTAGGGAGTTCACCTCGGAGAGACGGAGACACGGAGAGACGGAGACATGGAGTGGCTGTGGAGAGGGGGTAGGTTTACGTGATCCCACTGAGCGACGAAAATCCATCGCAGTCTGCACCAATAATCACGGTCGCGCTGATCGCGATCAACATCTTGGTCTTCCTCTATCAGATTTCGCTCGGTGAGCAGGCTGAGACGTTCATCAGGGCGTGCGCTTTCACTCCCACCGAGCTCCTCACCGGCCAGGACGTTCCTCCGCCGAGTTGTGTCCAACCACCGTACTTGACGGTCTTCACGTCGATGTTCATGCACGCCGGCCTGCTGCACATCGGCACCAACATGCTCTATCTCTGGATCTTTGGCAACAACGTCGAAGACAGCATGGGCAGCCTCAAGTATCTGGTGTTTTACGTGCTCGGGGGCGTCGTCGCCGCACTCACGCAGACCTTCATGACGCAGATGTTTGCGCCGGAGGCGCTGAATATCCCCAATCTGGGCGCCAGCGGCGCCGTCGCCGCCGTACTGGGCGCGTACCTGGTCCTGTTCCCCCACGCGCGGGTCAGGACGCTGGTTATCCTCGGTTTTTTCATCTCCATGGCCCGAATCCCCGCGTTGATCGTGCTCGGCCTCTGGTTCGTTCTGCAGTTTTTCCAGGGAGTCGGGGCGCTCGGCGGCGGCGAAACCGGCGGTGTCGCCTTCTGGGCCCACATCGGCGGCTTCGTCACCGGTCTCGTGCTCGCCAAGCTCCTGGCCACCCAGCCTCGCGGCCGCCGCGCCACGCCGGTTTACCGGTTCTAGCGTGTGTCGTGTGGCGCTTCACGTTTCACGATCTGTTCGATCGTTCCCAGCATGAATTCCAGGTCAAACGGCTTGGCGACGAAGGCGGCGATCTTGGGAGCGCCGCTATCGACGCGGTCGACGCGAGCAGCGGCGCTCATCACGATGACGGGCAGCCGGGCGAGCTCCGGGTGCTCGCCCATCCGGCGGAGCAATTCTCGCCCGTCCATGCGCGGCATCATCACATCCAGTACGACGAGGTCGGGACGCTCGGCGGGCAGCATCTCGAGCGCCTGCTGACCGTTGCTCGCGACGACGACCGAGTAGCCCTCATCTTCGAGCACGGCTGCGACAATGTCGCGGATGTCGGGCTCGTCGTCGACGACCATGATCTTCTTGGCGGGTGGGGGGGAAGGTGTCACATGCGGTTACCCGTTTCGCCAGGCTGCGCTTCAGCTCCGGCGGTTTCCGGCTCGGTCGTTACATCGCGGCGGCCAGCGCCGGTCCAGACTGACTCGGTGGTTCGAGAGGTATCAGCGATTTCAATACCGCGGTTGGTGATGACGAACTCGCGAATCGCGGTGTCGTAGCTGCTCTCGCGCACCTTGACGATCGAGGCGAACCGGCGCAGTTGCGAGTGCAGCTCGACGTAACGCAGGAGGATCGCGTTTTCCCCCACGGCGGACACCATCGTCACCGGCATCTCGACCGCGCCGCCAACCAGGGTGCTCGCCACGGCACTGAACATACTGGTCACGCCGCGCGCCTGCAGATGGTGCAGCAGCGCGGTCAGGAAGTCGGAGTGTCGCTGTGGATGCAGCGTGAGATGCACGATATCGTCGGCAGAATCGACGAACAGCCGCCGAGGTCGGTGCTGGTCGATTCGTTCAAGCAGCGCCCGTGCCCAGACGTCGATCGTCGTCTCGTACGGCGAGTGCCACAAGATCTGCAGGCGGCCGGCGTCGATGTGGGGCTCGATCGCGAGCCCGGCGGCCTCCGCCTTGCGCTTGAGCGTGCCGTGTCGCTCGCGGAACGACGCGAGCAGGCCACCCTCGCCGTGCGCCGTGCCGGCGGCGAGAAAGTGCAGGCCGGTGAGCGTCTTGCCGGCTCCCGGCGCACCGTAGACGAGCGTCGAGGAGCCGGCCATCAGCCCGCCATGCAGCATGACGTCGAGCCCGCCGATACCCGTTGACAGGCGCCGCCCCGCACCTGGCTGCTCAGGCAACACAGGTGGCACGATCGTCTCGAGGCGCGGATAGACCTGAAGGCCCTGGTGCGTGATTTCATAGGCGTGCCGGCCACGCAGATGGCTCACGCCGCGTATCTTCTTCACGCGCAGCAGCCGCACGTCGCGCAGGTCAAGGCTCTGCTCTTCGAGTGTGATCGTCCCGTCGACGTGCGTGCCAACCGGCCGCTCGTCTTCGCCGGCGTAGTCGGCCAGCAGCAGTGTCGTGCAACCAAGCGCCGTCGACTGCGTATTGAGCTCCTGGGCGAAGCGACGAAAATCGATCGGCGAAGCGGCGACGTCGCCAAAGAGCCGGGCACCATCGACCACGAGCAACGTCGCCCGATGCTCGCGCAACAGCCGGCGAACCATATCGAGCACCGCGTCGAGGCCGCCCGTGCTCAGCTCGTCATAGAGGCTGACGCAGTGAACACGCTCGGCGATAAGCGACGGTTCGAAGAAGGTAAAGCCTCGCAGGTGCGCCAGCATCTTGCCAAGCGATGCGGCGAGCGTGGTGGCGATCACCGCGGTGCCGTCCTGCCTCACGTGGTGGAAGGCAATCTGGTTGGCCAGCGTGGTCTTGCCGGTGCCGGGAGGCCCGCTGATCAGGTACGTGTTGCCCTTCACGAGCCCGCCGTTGAGCACCTCGTCTAGACCTGGAATACCGGTCGAAAGCCGAGCCAGGTCAGGAATGTCGCCTGCACCGGCTGAGCGGGCGTGCTGCGTTGTGCTGCTTGACTGCCCGTGCATATGGTTCTCTTTGTCTCCGGCGCCGTCCAGATCCGTCGATCCTCAGTCGTCGCTCGTCATCTACGTCTACTACGATGGTACCCGTCGATAGCCGAAACCTCTCGCCGCTGTCGACGCACCGTCCGGCGCTTGCGCAGGCTCGCACGAGTACGAGGTCATGCCACATCACCAGATGGACTAAGCGTGATGGCACTCGCCGCGTGCTTCGGGCTTCTGGAGGCTAGACCAAAGCCATTGTGGAACCCGCAGGGCGCCTCACTTTGCACTTTGCACTCTGCACTTGGTCTAGGTTCCCTCCCTCAGCTTCGCCTCCACCCGCCGCGCGATGCGCCGGAACGTCTCCGCCTGCGTCGAGCCGGGCGACGCCGTCACCAGTGGGTGCCCGGCGTCGATGCCGCGGCTGATGCCGACGTCCATCGGCACGCGCCCGAGCAGCTCCAGTTGCTCGTCCTCGATGACCCAGTCGCGCTCGCTGCGGTGGAACACCTCTACGTGCTCGCCGCAGTGCGGGCAATTCAGGTAGCTCATGTTTTCGACGACGCCCAGCACGTTCAGCCCCGCCTTGCGGTACAGCCCCAGCGACCGGCCGGCGTCGAGCAGTGAGAGGTCCTGTGGTGTGGTCACGACTACGACGCCGTCGATCTGTACGTCTCGCACCAGCGTCTGCTGCGGTTCGCCGCTGCCCGGTGGCAGGTCGATGAGCAGATAGTCCGTCTCGCCCCACATCACGTCGCGCACCGTCTGCTTTACCAGGCTCGCCACCAGCGGCTGCTCCGCGAGCACCACGTCCTTCTCTCCCACGAGCAGCCCAAACGACATCACCTTGATCCCGTAGCGCTCGAGCGGCGGAATGTACGGTTCGCGGCTCGCCCGCGCGATCGGCACCAACGCGCGTGTCGACTCCTGGCGGTGCACCCCCAACATCAGCGGCACGTTCGGCCCATAGACGTCGGCGTCGAAGATTCCCACTCGTGCGCCCCTCTGCGCCAACGCCAGCGCCAGGTTCACCGTCACCGTCGTCTTCCCCACGCCGCCCTTGCCGCTGGCCACCGCCACAATGTTCGCGACGCCCTCAATCCGCTGTCCCATAGGTCCAAAGTCCAAAGTCCAAAGTCCAAAGTCCAAGGTCAGCCCGCCACTTCCTCGGACTTTGGACTTTGGACTTTGGACTTTACGTCGTGTTCCGTTCTTGCCACCGCTCGATCGCCAACTGGATCAGCCGGTCAATCAGCTCGCCGTACGAGATACCCGTCGCCTCCCACAGCTTGGGGTACATACTGATCGGCGTGAAGCCCGGCAGCGTGTTGATCTCGTTGACCAGGATCTCGTGCGTGTCGCGCCGCACGAAGAAGTCGACGCGCGCCAGCCCGGCGCACTCGAGCGCCAGGAAGACCTTGACCGTGAGGTTGCGCACGCGCTCGCTCACCTCGGGAGGCAGCGGCGCCGGGATCAGGAGCTCCGATTTCCCGTCGAGGTATTTGGCGCGGTAGTCGTAGAACTCGTTGCACGGCACAATCTCGCCGGGTACCGATGCTTCCGGACGGTGGTTGCCGAGCACCGCCACCTCGATCTCGCGGCTGTCGACGAACTCCTCCACCAGGATCTTCTCGTCGTGCCGGAAGGCTTCGACGATCGCGTCGGGCAGCTCGGCGGCGTCGTGCACCTTGCTTATCCCCACGCTCGAGCCCAGATTGGCCGGCTTGACGAAGCACGGGTAGCCGAACCGCGATGCCTCCCGCAGCACGCCGTCGCGGTCCTCGCGCCACTGCCAGCGGCGGAACGAGACCCACTCGCCTACCGGCAGCCCGTGGTAGCGCAGGACCTCCTTCATCTTGACCTTGTCCATCCCCAACGCCGAGCCGAGCACACCGGCGCCGACGTAAGGGATGTTGGCCAACTCCAGGAATCCCTGCACGGTGCCGTCCTCGCCGTGAGGGCCGTGCAGCACGGGAAAGACGACGTCGAGTGGTTCCTGGAGCGCCGCGCCGGCGCGCCCGTCGTCGAAGGTCACCAACGCGTGCGCCCGCGGGTCGGCGACGAGCGCAGTGCCTGGTGACCCGTTTTCAGATTCGGGCGCATCGACGGAGGCACCGCCGCCGGCGAGCAGCACCCGCGCCTGTGAGGGCTGCAGCCACTTGCCTTGCCTGGTGATGCCGATCGGCACGATCTCGTACTTCTCGGTGTCGACTGCC
>JACQGX010000247.1 GCA_016199265.1 Chloroflexota bacterium
GTTCCGGGGACCCACCACGGTCTGTAGGGGCGTATCGAGATACGCCCAGGGGCGGCCGGGCGTATGTCTATACGCCCTACACGTCCTCGCCGCACCCAAAAGTTGTGCGCACCCAGCGAATGCCGCGCCGGGGTAGCGCCGCGTGCTACGCTGGAACCAGAAGAATCAGCAATACCGAGCCCAGGAGATGCGAGAGCGATGACGAATCAATGGGACGAGGAGTTCGAAACACCTACCGAGCAGGCCGCGCGCTTGGTCTCGGGACTCGTACGGTTGGAGCGCGACGAAGAAGCGTGCCGGCTCCTGGGAGTCGACGGTACGCTCGAAGACGAGGTCGACGTAACGTTTCTGAACGATCCACTGGCGTGGATCGCGAACGAGATCGCCACCGGAATGCGGCTCGAGGTCGATGAGGCGGAGGGCGTGTCGCTGTCGAGTCTCGTCGCGCTGCTGAAGCTCTACCGTATCTTGCGTAGTGGGACGCTCGACGAAGAGGAGTTGCGCGACGCCATCGTCGACGCGTTGCAGCAGCTCGAAGACGAAGAAGCGTAGTCGACGGCACCCGTAGGGCGGCAATGGCAACATCGCCCAGTAGACCAAAACGAACGACGAACGACGAAAAGGGCGTCTTTGCATGGCTTACTTCGTCGTTCGTCGTTCGTCCTCCGTCGGGCGCTCGACCTGCGTGTCGCGGCTCCAGTGCATGCCGCCGACGGCGATAAACGTGCGCGTTGATTCGACCGCCTCGATACTCTGGATGCGGTGCAGCACCAGATCGTCGAGCGCGTCCTGATCGGGGACCTCGACCTTGGCGATGACGTCGGTTTCGCCGTAGATGGCCGAGGCCTCGACCACCCCTGGATACGAGCGTAGCTCGTCGACGAGGCCGCCGATTTGCTTGGCGGGGACCTTGATCAAGACCCAGGCTTTCATTCCTGCCTCCTTGTGATCGCTGGACGATTGCCGCGCCGCCGGCGATGGCCACTGGCGTGGTGCAGCCGGCCGCCGCCACGAGGTTTGCCGGTTAAATCGCAGGACGTGCGGCAGTCCAACGATGATGCCGGCTTGGAACAGGTGGTCGAGCACGGCGTGCACGTCAGATTCGTGCGGCGCGCCTAAACGCGCGACGATGTCGGCCGTCTCGCCATAGACCGCGGCCGCCTCGGCAACTTGGTCCCACTCGCGCAGGAGCGCGAGCGCCTCATCCCACCGCCGCGCGGCCGCGGGGAAGAAGACGTAGGCGCCTTCGTGGGGCGCCCGGGTGACCAGCTCAAACGCACGCTGTATCGAGATGCCGCGCTGGTAATACTGCCAAATGTGCCGGATGCGCTCCAGATCGGCCCTGGAGTAATCGCGCCGCGCGATTCGTGCCTTCTGGATCTTGGCCGGCCGGATGTAGCCCTGTGATTCCAGGTAATGGACGAACCGTTTCTCGACGCCGGGGACGGATGCCAGAACGTCCTGCAGCCGCATGTAGCGTAGTTTACCCGCGCTTCGTCACGCGAGGCGCAATCGTGACGCCCTGCAGCGCCACCACCGGGGTTGCCTGCGCCGGCTGCACGAACCCGGCCAGCGCCTTGACGGCGGCGGCCGGCGAGCGCGCTGCCAGGATCGCGCTGCCGCGGCCGGCGGTCGAACGGGTGGCGGCGTAGAATTCGATGAACGCGCGCGTCAGCTTCTCTGGGCTGTGCCGCGTCGGCCGTCTTTCGTCGACGACGTCGGCCTTGACCACGGTGACGCCCATCTCCGCCAGCGCCGCCTCGCCGTCGGCCGGCCGCGTGACGCCCCACTCCGCTGGGATGTCAGGGGTGAAGTTGTTGTTGACCAGGACGTGCGTGAACGGGACGTGCGACAAGGCGGGACCGGCCTGACGTTCGACCGGCACGCCGATTCGTTCCCGTAGGTGGTCATGGATGGCACGGACGTGATCGACGACGTCGTAGTGATCGGTCTCACCCGGCTGCGTGGCGACGTTACAGACGTACACTTTCGTCGCCCGCGACCAGCACAGCGCGCGCGCCAGATCGTCGACGAGGAGGTTGGGCAAAATGCTCGTGTACAGGCTCCCCGGCCCGATGACGATGAGATCGGCGTCGAGCAGGCAGCGGACGACCTCCGGATAGACTGCGGGGCGCTCCGGTTGAAGATAGACGCGTCGAATGGGGTTGGGCGATTGGTGCGGCGGCGCGCTGCCCTCACGAAGGCCTTCGGCGCTGGTGCCCGGCGGCGCCGAGTGTCCCTCGTGTGGCTGGCCGCCGGCGACCTCGGGGATGCGGCTCTCGCCCTCGACCGTCGAGCTATCGGCCAGCTCGGCGCACAGCGTCACGTCCTCGAGCGTGGACGGCAGGATGCGTCCGCGTACCGCCAGGACGCGACTCGATTCCTCCAGCGCTCGCTCGAAGCTGCCGGTGATCTGTGCCAGCGCGGCGATGAAGAGGTTGCCGAAGGCATGGCCCTTGAGGTCGCTGCCTTCGGTCTGGAAGCGGTGCTCGAAGAGCTTGGTGACCAGTGGGTCGCTATCGGCGAGCGCGGCGATGCACTGCCGGAAATCGCCCGGCGGCAGCACGCGTAGGTCACGCCGCAGCCGGCCCGAGGAGCCGCCATCGTCGCAGACGGTGACGACCGCCGTGATATTGCTGGTGTACTCCTTAAGGCCACGCAGCAGCGTCGAGAGGCCGGTCCCGCCGCCGATCGCCACGATCTTCGGCCCGCGACTCAGGACGCGCTGCGTGTACAGTGCGTCGCCCACGCGGCCGCGGTAGTGCGGCACGAGCAGTCCGAAAAACGACGACACGATCCGCAGCGTGGCAACGCACATCAGCCCGCCGCCGACGAGCAGGAACAGCAGCCCCCGTTGCAGGCGAGGGATGAATTGCAGCGTCAAGTAGTAGGCCGGCTCGGGAAACGGCGCCGTGCGGTAGAGGTGCGTCATCACCAGCCCGAGGCCGAGCGCGACGAACGTGAGCGATAGTAGGTAAATCACCAGCCAGCGCTTGATCGCGAGGCCGGGTTGAAGCCATCGCCGCAAACGTGCGCCTCGTTGTGAAGGCGGATACAGTTCCGGTTGCGCCATTCGCCCCTCTACGTACAGAACGATCCGTAGCCCAGGATGTGATCTTCCGTGCGGTATTGCCGTGTGTGCTCGGATGCCGGCCGGCGGGCCGCCCGATCATCGCATTCCCTCTTGGGAAAAGCAAATAGTGTGCCGACTTGGCCCACGTTGGCGCAGAAATCCGGCCGTCCAGCCCACTTCGGTGCCGGACGGCCGGCCGCGTGCTCGGCGCGTCGAGGGTAGAACGCACGGCGGGCCCTCAACGCCTCCCGATCAGGCACTCCGGGTCTGCATTGCTCCAACGTCCCACAAAGCGAAGACGGCTCCTGAGCGTGTTCAGGAGCCGTCTTCGAATGGGGAGTGCGTGTCGCCGGCGCAGCCGGGGCTACACCAAGTGCAGAGTGAAAAACGCAAGATGAGGCGGCCTGCGGGTTTCGCCTTGGCTTTGGTTTAGATGTCGAAGTAGAGGTGGAACTCGTATGGGTGCGGCCGGAGCGCTACCTGCTCGAGCTCGCGCGTGCGCTTATACTCGATCCAGTGCTCGATCACGTCTTTGGTGAACACGTCCCCGCGGCGCAGGAAGGCGTTGTCCTGCTCGAGGGCGTCGAGGACCTCGCCGAGGCTGCCCGGGGCCGACTGAATCGTCGCCGCTTCCTCCGGCTCGAGATCGTAGATGTCCTTGTCGACCGGCGGCGGTGGCTCGATCTTGTTGATGATGCCGTCGAGCCCGGCCATCAGGCACGCCGCAAACGTGAGGTACGGGTTGCTCGACGGATCGGGGATGCGGAACTCGAGCCGGCGGGCCGCCGGGTTGTCGGAGATGAGCGGGATGCGGATGCAGGCCGAACGATTGCGCGCCGAGTAGACCAGATTGATCGGCGCCTCGTAGCCGGGCACCAGGCGGCGGTAGCTGTTGGTCGTGGGTGCCGCAAACGCGAGGATCGCCGGGCAGTGCTTGAGCAGGCCGCCGATGTACCAGCGCATCAGGTCGCTCATTTTCGCGTACGTGCCGCCGGCGTCGTAGAAGAGCGGCAGACCTTCCTTCCACAGGCTCTGGTGCGTGTGCATTCCGGACCCGTTGTCGCCGAAGAGCGGCTTGGGCATGAAGGTAGCGACGTAGCCGTGCTCGTACGCCACGTTCTTGATGACGTACTTGTAGAGCATCACGCGGTCGGCAGTATTGACCAGCGTGCCGAAACGCATGTCGATCTCGGCCTGGCCGGCGGTGCCCACTTCGTGGTGCTGTGCCTCGATCTCGATGCCCGACTCAATCAGCTTGAGCACCATCTTCGAGCGCAGGTCCTGCAGCTTGTCGGTCGGCGGAACGGGGAAGTAACCTTCCTTATAGCGCGGCCGGTAGCCGAGGTTGCGCGGCGTGCCGTTCGTGGCGGCGGCGACACCACCCTGGCCGCTGTTCCAGATGCCCTCATCCGAGTCCACGAAGTAGTAGCCGCTGTGGCTGTCCTGGTGGAAGCGAACGTCGTTGAACAGATAGAACTCGCATTCGGGGCCCCAATAGCTGGTATCGGCGATGCCGGTCTGCGCCAGGAACATTTCGGCCTTGCGGGCGACGTTGCGGGGGTCTCGCGTGTAGCGCTGCTTCGTCACCGGGTCGACGATGTCGCAAATCAGGCTGAGTGTCGGCACCTTGCACACGGGATCGACCAGTGCCGTAGTCGGGTCCGGCACCACGAGCATGTCGCTCTCGTTGATCTTCTGCCAGCCGCGGATCGACGAGCCGTCAAAGCCGAACCCCTCGACGAACACCGACTCCTTGAGCTCGTTGATTGGGACGGTGAAGTGCTGCCACAAGCCCGGGAGGTCGATGAACTTGAGGTCGACCATCTGCAGACCCTCGGCCCGGGCCCACTGAATGACTCCTTTCGGCGTCGGCTCGGGGGCGCGACGGGCCGCGGGTAGTGGATCAGCGCCGGTAAGTTCCATGATCGTCATGCGCGCATTGCTCCTGTGCTGCTCCTCGTTATCTCACCACAAGAGCGGCCCCAACGAACGAGGCGGCCGCTCGTAGTATGTGTCGTTACGAGCATAGCGGCGGCCGGCGGTGCGCCGGTACGTGCAGAACACCCGAATCAATGGGAGCCGGTTTGTGCAGGCTGCACAAACCGGCTCCCATTGATTCGGGTGGTGAATGTGCCGGTGGCCCAACGCTCCTGGGCGCTAGCGCTTGAGAATCTTCATGTTCATGAGGTTGGACTGCCCCTCGAAGTAGTCGAGGGGGTTGTCTGGGTAACCGAAGACGTACGGCTTCACGAGGTACGACGCCACCGAGTGGTACAGGAACGCGACGGGCGACTCGTCGAGAAGAATCTGCGCTGCCCTCTTGTAAAGCTCGTTGCGCTTGGCCCTGTCCGGCAGCACGTCGGCCTGCTCGGTGAGCCGGTCGAACTCGGCGTTGCTCCAGCCGGTGTGGCTGACTGTCGCCTTCGAGTGGAAGACGGTGGTGTACCAGTCCTGTGGATCGGGGTAGTCCTGCTGCCAGCCAAGGAGAAAGATTGGTGGTGTCGTGTCCTGCGACTTGATCAGCGCGGTGTGTGCCCGCGACTCGACCGGATCGGCGAGCATCTCGGCCCCCAGCGTGCGCTTGGTTTGATCGATCAGCGCTTCGACGCGCGTCTTGGTGCGCGCGCTGGCGGAGAACGTGAACTTCAGCTCGGGAAGCGCCTTGCCGTCCGCGAACCCGGCCTCGGCGAGCAGCCGCTTCGCCAGCGCCGCATCGAACTTCTGCCCTTTGAGGTCTTCGAAGTGGCCGGGCAGGCGCGGCGGCACGAATTGAGACGCCGGCTCGCCGAGGCCTCCCAGCACGTTGGTGACGTAACTCTCGCGATCGAACGCCGCGGAGAACGCCTTCCGCACGCCGACCTTGTCAAACGGCGCTCTCAGGGTATTGAAGCCAATGTAGAACGTGGCGTTGCCGGCGTAGCGCCGGTACTGTTGCTTGAGCTCGGGATTGCCGTTGACCGCCGGCAGGTCCTCGCGCGACACCCCGGTCACGTCCAGTTCATCGTTGAGATACGCCGCAAACGCCACGGCGCCCTCGTTGATCATCGAGTAGTCGACCGTCCGCAGCGGCGGCGCGCCGCGGTAGTAGTTGTTGTTGGCTTCGAAAACCATCCGGTTCTGGTGCTCCCATTCTTTGAGCACGTACGGACCGTTGCCGATGTACGTCGCCGGCTCGGTCCAGGCGTCGTCCCCTTTCTGCACCATATCTTGCCGGGTGGGAACGCCGCACCACGTCGCCAGCACACTCATGAACCACGGCGCCGGCGCCTTGAGCCGGAACTCGATCGTGCGCTCGTCCTTGGCCCTGACACCAACGGCGTCGCGGAACTGGTTGAGCGTCTCGTCGCTCGCATCGATGGCGCCGTTGAGCTCCTGGGCGCCTTCGATGATGAAGCCGGTAAACGCGTACTCGCCCTTGGTGCGCGGGTCGAGGTGCCGCTTCCAACCGTACTCGAAGTCCTTGGCCGTGAGCGGTCTGCCGTCGGAGTACTTGAGCCCGGGGCGGAGCGTGAAAGTGAGCGTCTTCCCATCCTGAGAGACGACGGGCATCTTCTCGGCTATCTCGGGCTGCAGCTCACCCTTCTCGTCGAACCGTAGGAGGTTGGAGAACACGCGCATGATGACGGTGATTTCCTGGACGAACGATGCCTTCTGCGGATCGATCGTGTCCGGCTCCGACCCGAGGTTGAGCCTGAGAACCTGTTCTTCGGATGGCGCGGCCGGTCCGGTCGCGGCGCCGCCGGTCGTTCCAGCCCGTGGTGCGCCCACCAATCCCTCCGGACCACATGCCGCCAGCGCCAGGCTGCCGGCAAGCCCGGCGAGGCTCGCGCCAGCGCCTAGCAGCCATCGCCGCGAGAGCCGTCCGGTACGCCGACGCCTTGCTTGTTCAGTGGTCTCCATCGAATCGCTCCTTGGCCCTCGAGTGTAAGCCACGGCCAGGCCATCGCTACCTGCTTACGTGTGCCTACAAATGTTAAACGCACTCCGAGCAAAGACCGTGCCAGGAACGTGGTAGAAGATGCTGAGGCGAGTGCCCCACCCGGCCGGATGGTACCCTCGGACGACATGCAGGCGGTACCACTCGGTTTCTTTCTCTTCCTGGCAGAGCTTGCCGCCGGGGGGATCTTGGTGACGGTCATCCTCGACTGGGAGGGGGAGGTCAGCCCGGGGTTTCTGCTCCTGAACGGGCTGTTTCTGCTTGCCTTCGCTGCCGCCGCATTGTGGCTGCGCAGCGTACTCCCAGCGGCAAGCTTGTTGGACTACGACGTTCCGGCGCCGCTGCTGCTCGCCGAACGGATCTTGTGGAGCACGTTTGCGGTGCTCACCGCGATCCAGCTCATTCTCTTGCGTACCGAGCGGCGCGTCACCGCCCGCGTCGCCGGAACACTCGCCGCGGCGGCCGGCATCGGTACGCTTGGTCTCAGCGCCGCCGCCTACGGGCCACCGGACGTCCCGCTGCCACTCGTAATGGCCAGTCTCGGCACCGGTGCGCTGGCACTCGGCACCGTGTGGACGGGCATGATGCTGGGGCATTGGTATCTCGTCACCCCGCTTCTTTCCACCCGCCCCTTGCTCTGGCTAAACGGTGCGCTGGCAGCGGTACTGCTGGCCCAAGGGTTGGTGCTGATCGTGCCGGCACTGCTCGGCGACTTCGCGGCCACAGTCGCGTGGCTGTTCTGGCTGCGCACCGCGGTGGGCATCGTCTTCCCGCTCGTGTTGAGCCTGATGATCTGGCGCACGGCGCGCGTACGGCGCATGATGTCCGCCACCGGATTGCTCTACATCGCCCTCGGCGCGATTCTGTCCGGACAGATCATCGCCAAGGCGCTGTTCTTCGTCGCGGGCATGCCCGTCTGACTCATCTCTGGTTTCGGCGACGCGCACGCCTTCTTGATGCGGGTTTCCCTCGCCGATGAATGCGTCCTGGACGTTTTGCCGCTTCATGGGTTGTGCTTCCCTGTGCGGGTCCGTGATCGGTGGTGGTCAGGTGGTGATCAAGTCGTGATCAAGTCGTGGTCGGTGGGATCACCACCTGATCACCACCTGATCACCACCATCAGCTAAAGCGATCGAACAGGTGCTCCAACACGCGCCGGCGCGCGCTCTCGTCACCGGTGTGATGCGTCGCCACGTGCTGTTCGTACGTCGGCGCCTCCCGCTGATAGAGGAGGCCGAGGTACAGTGGGTCTTGGCTGATCGCACTGTTCAGCGCGGCGATCATGTCGGTCGGATCGTGCTCCTGGGGCAGCCACTGTACCGTTTCCTTGTACGTCTTGAACGTGTTCACCTTGTTGAAGGTCGGGCACGGGCTGTAGACGTCGATGAACGAGAAGCCGGGGTGGTCGATGCCGGCGACGATGAGGTCGGCCAGTTTCTGCGGCTCGGCTGAGAATCCGCGCGCGACGAATGTGGCGCCGGAGGCGATCGCCAGCATCATCGGATTGAGCGCCTGCTCGGGATTGCCTTGCGGCGTCGACAGCGAGGTGAATCCCTCTCCACTGGTCGGCGACGTCTGTCCTTTCGTCAGGCCGTACGTCGCGTTGTCCATCACGACGTAGGTGATGTCGAGGTTGCGGCGCATGGCGTGGACGAAGTGCCCTGCGCCGATGGCGAACGCATCGCCGTCGCCGCCGAAGACGAGTGTCTTCAGATCGGGCCGTGCGACGCGCACGCCGGTCGCGATCGGCATCGTACGCCCGTGGATGCCGTGGAACCCATACGTCGAGATGAAGTAGGGAATGCGCGATGAGCAGCCGATGCCGGAGATGGCCACCACCTCGTGCGGCGCGTACTCCTTCATGCGCAACGCGCGGTAGACGGCGTTCAGGACGCCGAAGTCACCGCAGCCGGGGCACCACGTCGGTTTTTCGTCGCTCTTGTATTCCTCAAGCCTGCGCTCGCGGACCGGCGTTTCGACGGACATATCTTCGCTACTCCTCAGCTCATTCAATGCAGAATGCAAAGTGCAAAGCATGCCCTGAGCGCAGCCGAAGGGTGCAAA
>JACQGX010000235.1 GCA_016199265.1 Chloroflexota bacterium
CAGCCACGACGGGGCGGTCGAGGTGTTCTTCGTCGTGGAGGGTGCCTGCGACTTCGACGTGGACGGGCAGCAGTTCACGCTGCGCGCCGGGCAGTTCGTGCTCATCCCACCGGAGGTACCGCACGAATTATGGAACCGCACCGACGAGGACATACTGATGTTCCTCGTGGTGGCGCCACACCGGCAGCCGACGCACACCTTCTACGACGAAGCCGGCAACCCTATCCGCAGTGACTGACCACTGCACGCGGAGGCGGGCCCGCTTGATCTTCATCGCGCCTCGCGACGGTCTGCCTGCACCATTGCCCGCAGGTGCGCCAGATCCTCCATGATGGTCACCGAGTATCCCGTCTGCGGATCTACCTCGTAGCCCCACCGGCGGAGGTACGCGTCGCCTGGCAGGAAGTCGTCACCCAGACGGGCTAGGAGTCGGGACAGCTTAGCTTCCATCTCCGCCTGCAACTCTGCGTACTCCGGGCGCCCGCACAGGTTGTCCATCCGCGAGGGGTCGTAGTGCTCGCGGAAGCGCGGCGGTGCGGTGTGGTAGGAGCCGTGCGGCGGTCCCCAGGAAAGCATCAAGAAGAACGGAGTCCCGGCGCGCGCCGCGGCGGCGCGGTCGCGGATGAACTCCTGGGCGCAGCAGGTCTGCGCCTCAGCGTCGTAGCCCTCCCAGGTGTGGCGCTCCGCGTCGTCGGCCCAGTAGTGGGAGTGGTTGTAGTCATGCGAGAGCTCATAGCCGCGCCAGAACCGGAACCCCTGCCGCCGCTCCGGCGGAATGTATGCGTTCCATCCGTGCCCGTCCACGTGCCACTTGCCGATGTACCCGGTGTCATACCCGGCGGCGCCAAAGACCTTACCGATGGACACTGCCTCCGGGTCCAGCGGCACGTCGTTCATGAACAGCCCGTGCGTCAGCGGGTACTGCCCCGTGAGGAGTGAGGCCCGCGCCGGCGTGCACACCGGGCAGGTGGAAACGGCGGTGGTGAAGGAGATGCTCTCGTCGTGGATGCGGTCGAGGTGAGGCGTGCGTGCGTTCGGGTCGCCGGCGTAACCGGTCGCCTGCGCCCGCCACTGATCGCCAAAGACGAAGAGCACGGAAGAGCACGGTCGGCCGCTGGAGCGGCCCTGTGCTCCGTTCCGCCCCCGCTGGCGCGGTACTCACGTCATGCGCCGCGCTCACGCCGCCAACCTCCGTGCTTTGCATCTTCTGGCCTGGATCCCCGGCTTGTTGCCCGCGCTTCTATGGCTTATCGTTCTGCACTGCCTGCCGGTGCCGTTCCATTAGCGGCTCGGTCGCCGTCTTGACCGCCGCCGCCACCTCCGCTGCCGTGCGTGTACCATTCCACAGAGGGTTCAACTCACGGTTAGCGATCTGGATCCATTCGGTCCAGGTGATCAGCTTGGGGAAGGGAATGATGCCATCGAAGCCGTCGGTGATCACCTTCTTGCTCTTGGGTGGGAGCGATGGGTCCAGCCAGGCAGGCGAGTTCACCACCGACTTGCGCTCCGGCGCGTACCCCTCTTTCGCTGCCTGCGTCACGACCTCCTTGCTGAGCAGGAACTGAAGCAGCGTCCAGCTCGCCTCCTGCACTTTGCTGCTTGCGCCCAGGTGCCAGGCGCTGCCGCCCCTGAACGTTTTGCGCATGCCGGCTGCCTTCGGCCCCCTAGGTGGCGGCGTGGCATCCCACGTAAAGCCGGTGGCCCTCCGAGCGGTCGTCGTGCCGGTGTTGAGCGAGCTCTGCCACATCGCGGCCCGTCCGGCAAGAAATGCAGTATCGGCACTCATCTCTCTCGTCTCGTCTGGTGTCTGGCCAACGAGATGCTTCGTCTCCAGATCGCCGATCGCCTGCAGCGCCGCCACCGCCTCCGGACGCGTGATCCATACCTCATCGTGCGTCGGGCTGATCGCGCGACCGCCGCCCGCGTAGAGCCAGATCTGCCAGGATGCGCGGGGGCTGACGAAGCCCCACTGTGTCGGTCCCTCGCCGCGCTTGGTCAACTGCCGTGCAATCTTGACGAAATCGTCGAATGACCATCCAGGCGCGTTCCACTCCCCCGGCGGGAGGGACAATCCCTCCTTCTTGAACAGCTCGGCATTATAGAACAGCACGCGGTATCCGAAACCAGAAGGGAGGCCAAGTTGTCGCTTGCCCCACTGGGTCACTTCCAGGCTGGATGGGTAGAAGTCCCCCAGGTCGAACTTGTCTCGCTTGATCAGCGGGTCCAGTGGCGCGAGCACCTTAAGCACGTAGAACGCGGCAAAGACGTCGCCTCCCAAGCGGAACATGTCTGGTGCCGTCCCGCCAGCGATCAGCGTCTGCAGTTTATCGGTGTACGTGGCACCGGGCGTGTTGGTGACGTTGACGGTGATCTGCGGATGGCGCTGACGAAATGCAGCGAGGGATGTTTCCAGCGAGGCGAACGGCGCCGCCGCCTGGTTGGTGTGGAACTCGATTGTCGCCGGCTGCGTGTTCGCGGCGGGCTTGTTGCCCTTCGGTTCGGCCGGTCCGCTTGCTCCGGCACGGCAGGCGGCGCCTAGTGGCGTTGACAGCACCCCGAGTACGCCGCCAAGCGCGAGCGCACGCCGCCGTGTGGGCCGAAGGGGCTTGGCTTGCTCCATACGAGTCTTCCTGAAATCGTTTCCGCCTAGTATGTCACTCGTCGCGCGGTGCTGTCAACCGTTGTTGGTGCGTGTTTCATACCCTGGTCTCAAATCGATTTCCATGCAGTTCCCAGCGCCTACAGTCGCCGGCACGAGGCGCGGACGACCAGGTGGGTTCCCAGTTCGACCCGGCCACCGCCGGATGGTCGTCGACCGGTCATGGTCTCCAGCAGCAGCTCAGCGGCCGCCCGACCAAGCGCCTCCACGTCGCGGGCGACCACGGTGATGGGTGGATCATTGAGTCGGGCGGCGTCAATGTCATCGCAGATCACGAGCGAGAGGTCGTCGGGGATCCGCAACCCACGGCGGCGAATGGTCTCCAGCGCGCCGGTGCCGAGCTGGTTACCACCCGCTAGCAGGGCGGTGGGAGGCTCCGGCAAGTCGAGCAGAGCCGCGGTCTCACGCACGCCGAAGGCCGCACTCAGGCTGCCGGTGCGCACCAGCGCCGGGTCTGGCTCCACGCCGCGCTCGCGCATCATCTCGTCGAAGGCGCGTCGCCGCTCTCGTCCGGGGCGGAGGGTGTCGGGTCCACCCAGGAAACCGATGCGCCGGTGGCCCAGATCCAGCAGATAGCGGACGGCATCGCGCACCCCCGAGCGGTGGTCGGAGAGGGCAACATCGGTCGCGGGTACAGCGAAATTGCGGTCCAGCAGCACGACGGGCACTCTCAGAGCGCCCACCTGCGCGGCGACCTCGGTATCGCTCTCATCGCCCAGCGAAAGAAGCAGCCCGTCGACCGGACGGGAGGCCAGCGTGGTCAGCAGGTGACGCTCCACCGCTCGATCGCCGTCGGAGTTGGCGAGCAACAGCGTGTAGCCGCCCTGGCGCAGGACTCGCTCGGCACCGCGCGTCACGGCAGCGAAGAGCGGGTTGGCGATATCGATCACCTGGAGACCCACCGTGCGCGTCTCACGGGAGCGCAGGCTGCGGGCGATCGAGTCTGGCGAGAACCCCAGCGCTTCGACGGCGGCGAGCACGGCCCCGCGTGTTTCCGGCGTGCCACTGTGGCCGTTGAGCACGCGTGATACGGTGGATGGCGCAACGCCAGCGCGTTGCGCCACGTCGGCGATCGTCACTTCCTTGCGTTCCCGCCTCACCATCCGCTGCGCTGTCTAGAACCGATTTGATCCGAAGTGTACCTGAGGCAGTGCGCTCCACACGAGCACACTTTGACGACCCAGGCGCAAGCCTGGCATACTGCTTGGAAACGATTGCGCAGACGCGCAGCGGAGTGATCCAATGACGAGCACAGTCGATGCAGCCGAACGAACGCTGCCGGCCGCGTCGGCTGTATCCCCGTCCAAGACGCAGGCGTTCCCACCAGGCCGGCTGCGCATCCGATCGATCGAGGTGATTCCGCTGCGGGCGCCGCTGCCGCGCGTGTTCCGCGGCAGCAAGTACCAGATGACTACGCGTTGCACGATCATCACACGCGTCCTGACCGAAGAAGGCATCGTCGGTGAGATCTATAACGGCGACGAGGACGACACCCAGGCCGCCATTCTGCGCATCATCCGAGACGAGCTCGCCCCCGCGGTCATCGGCATGGACGCCTTCAATACGGAGGGTTGCTGGGAAGCCATGTTTCCGGCCACCCAGGACATCCTGCGGGACCGCAAGCTGGCTACCTCCGCTATCGCCTGCGTGGACAGCGCCATCTGGGACGCCGCCGGCAAGGCGCTGGGTGTGCCCCTCTACAAGATCTGGGGCGGCTACCATCAATCGCTCCCCTTGATTGCCATCGGCGGCTACTACCACAACAGCCTCCGTGAGCTGGGCGACGAGATGGCCTGGTACCGCGATCAGGGCATCGCCGGCTGTAAGGTCAAGGTGGGCGGTGCTTCGCCGGAGGAGGACGCCGAGCGCGTGCGCGCCGCGCGTGACGGCGGCGGCCCCGACTTCGTGCTCATGGCGGACGCTAACCAGGGCTACACGCGTGCGGAGGCGATCCGCTTCTGCCGCCTCGTCGAAGGGCTCAACTTGCGCTGGTTTGAGGAGCCGTGCCGCTGGATCGACGACCGCCGCGCCATGCGTGACGTGCGACTGACGACCGGCGTCCCGATCTGCGCCGGCCAAAGCGAGATCTCGCGCGCGGGCGCACGCGACCTCATGGCCGAAGGGGCGATTGACGTGTGCAACTTTGATGCCTCCTGGGCCGGCGGTCCCACCGAGTGGCGGCGCGTCGCGGCCATGGCCACCGCCTATGACGTGCAAATGGGCCATCATGAGGAGCCGCAGATCGCCGCGCACCTGCTGGGTGCTATCTCCCACGGTACGTACCTCGAGTGCTTCCATCCGGACCGCGATCCGTTGTTCTGGCAGCTCATCGTCAACCGGCCGGGACCGAAGGACGGCCGCTATCCCATTCCTCAGGGATCGGGCTTCGGCGTCGAGCTCGATCGTGACACGATCGCACGGTACCGCGCGTAGCGCATCCGCCCATCGAGAAGGTGCCAGCCTATGGATCAGACGGACCGCACAGACCGCACAGACCACGCGGGTCGTAAGGCGCGCATCGGCGTCATCGGCGCGGGATGGTGGGCGGTGTCGCACCACCTCCCCATTCTGGCCGCGCGGCATGATGTGGAGCTGGTCTCCGTTTGCCGGTTAGGCAGCGCAGAGCTGGAAGAGGTGCGCCGGCGATTTGGCTTCTCGGTGGCCTCCGAGGATTTTGAGGAGATGCTGGACGCCGCGCCGCTCGACGGCGTGCTGGTTGGCTCGCCCCACGTCGCCCACCACGCGCACGCGCGGGCCGCCCTGAAGCGCGGCGTGCATGTCATGGTGGAGAAACCACTCGCGACGCGCACTGAAGACGCGCAGGAGCTGGTGCGGCTAGCACACGAGCAGCGCCGCCACATCCTGATCCCGCACGGATGGAACTTTCGACCGGCGGCACGCGAGGCGCGGCGGCTGGTACGCCAGGGGGCCATCGGCGCGATCGAGCACGTCGTTTGCCACATGGCCTCGCCGCTGCGGGACCTGTTCAGTGGTGAACCGATGCAGGGCACGGAAGACGCCCTGTTCCGCCCGCTGGCCTCGACGTGGGCTGATCCCGACCGGGCTGGCGGGTATGGCTGGGGACAGGTGTGCCACGCGTTAGGGCTGCTTTTTCACATCGCGGATCTGCGGCCGGTCGGCGTCTGCGCGCTGATGGGGCGGTCTCGTACCGGTGCTGACCTGTACGACGCTGCCGCCGTCCGGTTCGCCTGCGGCGCCACAGGGATCGTCTCGGGCGCCGGCACCGTGCCGAAGCACTGCGGCTTTCAACTGGAGTTGCGCTTGTTCGGCAGCGACGGGATGCTGCTCTTCGACCTCGAAGAGGGACGCGAACGGCTCGAGGTGCGCCGCAGCGACGGCCGGGACCACCTGTTCGAGATGCGTCCCGGCGATGGCGCGTATCGATGCGTCGAGCCCGTCGAGTGCTTCGTCGACCTGTGTCTCGGCCGCGTGGCCGAGAACGACGCTCCCGGCGAGGTGGGGTTGCGCGCGGTTGAGCTGCTGGACGCGGCGTACCGCTCCGCGCGTAGTGGAGGCTCGGAGGAAGTGCCGGCAGAGTCCGTGGTCGATGCAGGAACGTCGGATGGCCGCTGAAGCGGCGGCACGGCCCAAGCCGCGCGATGGAGTGTGGCTGCCCGAACTGTCCGTCACTTCCTGGTCATTCCCGGCGTGCACGCTTGCCGAGGTCGCTGGCATCGCGCGGGCGCTGGGAATCGGCGCGGTAGACGTGGGCCTGTTCTACGCAGCGGCGCTCGACCGCGGGCAGATTCTGGGCTCTCCGGGCGCGGCAGCCGAGGCGCTAGGCGAGCTCGGCGTAGTGGTCGGCAGCTACTACCACCTATTCGGCGCGACCCTGGCAGAGCGCAACTTGGCCGACCCTACGAGTCTGGCGGACAATGTGGCTGAGTTCCGCCAGGTGGTTGCTTTCTGCCGCGAGGCGGGCGTCCCAACGGTGATGGTACTGCCCGGCGTCGTCAACCCCGGGCAGAGCCGGGCCGACGCGCTGGTGCAGTCCGCGTGTGCGCTCGGCGAGATGGTCCCCCTGGCTCGCGAAGCCGGAGTTACGCTCACGGTGGAGCCCCCCACGTCCACTCGTACCTCGAATCCCCCGCACTGGTGCTCGAGTTGCTGGCGCGCGTGCCAGGCCTCCAGCTTACGCTCGATTACGCGCATTTCATCTGCCTCGGGTACCGGCAAGAGGAGATCGATCCGCTAGCCGCCCACGCGGCGCACGTCCACCTGCGCCAGGCTAAGCCCGGAGCGCTCCAGGCCAAGCTGCACCAGGGCACGATCAACTTCGGGGCGCTGCTGGGAACGCTCCGGTCGCAGGGCTACCGCGGCTATCTGGCGCTGGAGTGCGTGCACCAGGAGTACATGGACACGCTGCACGACGACGTGCTGACCGAGACCGTGCGGCTGCGCGATCTCGTCGGCAGCTATCTGCACTGAACGCAGGAGCAGGCCACTCTGCCGCTGCATGACGACGTGGCTCCCGCGACGTCGAGCTCCGGGCAGAGGGACACATAGCCGTCGCCCTCACGCTCGATCACTGCGGTGAACTGTCGCTGTGTCGCCATGGTGACCCTAGCCTACCACACCTAAATCAAGTGCAAAGTGCAAAGTGAGGGGTCCCTGCGGGTTCCACAATGGCTTTGGTTTAGCAGCGTCTCCGCCTCGCGCTGGTCCGGCGTGTCAAACGTCTTGGTCGAGCCCTCCTACGCCTGAATCTGTGGAAGGTACTTGGGCGCGCGAACGCAGCAGCGCGCTCATTCGGGCCGCGACTACGCCGCCCGCGTGGTTCGCCCCGCACATGTTGCCGGCGACCACAGTCCGGCGCCTTGGGCGCGCGCCGCGGCTTCGGCGACTCTGAAGCGGCTTCGGTATTTGTAGGGGGCGGCGAAGGTGTATTCGCGGCCGTAGCCTTCGGCGATGAGGACTTCGGCGGCGTTGCGCCCGTTAGGGAGGAAGACGTAGGCCAGCAGCCGCCCGTAGCGGTCGCGCTCGCCCTGGCTGGGATCGAGCTCGAGCGTCACCTGCTGCCGCAGGAGCAAGTCACGGGCGCGGGCTGATGCTTCGGGGCCGAAGCACTGGACCGGCCGCCGCGGATCGACCGCTTCCGGCGTGTCGACGCCGATCAGCCGCACGCGTTCCGTGGTGCCGCCGGCAAGTCGCACGTCGATCGTGTCGCCGTCGACGACGCGCACGACCGTGCCCGTGACGCCCGAGCGCAGCGCCGGCTGCTGGGGAGCGGTCGCCGGCGCCGTCCGGTCTGTGGCGACACGTACCGCCAGCGCGGCGACGACGCAGAGGACGAGCGCGGCGATGATGTAGAGGTGGCGTCTGGGCAGTTTCATTGACTGGCGGGAGGCGCTGGGCAGAAACGGTACCAGAGTGAGCAGGGATGGCGTGACCGTCCGCGCCGATCTTGCGACAGAACTGAGACAGGTCCGGGACGGGCCGGCGACAGCCTGCCGTGAGACTTGGGGTGAGCCGCGGAGGCAGACGATCCGCGGCAACACACGGAGGTGACGAATGTACACGGCAGCGATCATCATCCAGCGGCTCGTGTGGGTCAGCGGACTCGTCCAGATCACCACCGGCCTGCTCTTCTGGACCGGAAACGTCCTGGCCCTGATCCCGCTCCACATGCTGAACGGGCTCGTGCTCGCGCTCTTGCTCTGGAGCCTGGTGCGCCTGGCCGCTCGGGCCGGTGTGCACCCGGGATACGTCTCCCTGGCGGTCGTCTGGGGCATCGTCGTCCCGGTGTTCGGACTCACGCAGAGCGGAATGCTGGTTGGCCCGTGGCACTGGGTAATCCAGGTTGCGCACCTGCTGGTCGGGATGGGGGCCATGGGCCAGGCTGAGGGGCTGGCCAGGCGGATCAAGGGCCGCCCGCAACTGAGGCCGGCGGCCGTCGCCTGAGACGGTCGCGGCTCCAAGAAACCGGAGGCGGCCGGTGTAGTGGAGGTATCCGGCTGGAGTGATCCAGCCTGTGCCGGCCTCGTGTCTGTTTCCTTGATCCCGTTCGCCACCGGGTGGCTCGGGTGCACGACTGCTGCTCCGTTTGCAGGATCTTCCGCTACCGTGTACACTCTCAGCAAGAGTATATTGGCTGCGGGAACGCGCGCAAATGATCCAGACTGGCCGGACAGCCTGTGCCGGCCGCCAGACGCACACGAGCAGCACCAGCAGGAGGTGACCGGATGAGCCCTAACGAACTATTGCGTGAGCTGGAGCCCCTGCCCCACGACGACCGCATGCGCCGCATGGTCGAGGTTGGCCGGCGGGCGGCTGTGGACCCCAGCGTCGCCGCCACCCTCGCCTCCTTTGAGCAAGGCGGTTTCTACGAGCGCTGGCTGGCGCTCCAATCGTGCTTCGGTAGCCGCGACGGCAGCCACGTGCTTCGAGCGCTTGCCGATCCATCGCGTGCCATCCGCCGTCGCGCTGCCGGTCTGGCCGCCCTGGTAGGCGACGATGCCCAGGTGCAAGCGGCCCTCGAGAAGTTGCCGCTCCCCGACCGCACAGTCCTGCTCCGCCGGCTCTACCAGCGCCGCCGCTACGCGCCGGTTGATGCTTATCTGGAGACGCTTGCCGGCCGAAGCGACGATGACCTGCCTAGATCGCTCCCCTTCGGCTCGTCCGCCGTCGTGTCGCGCCATCTGGAGCAGGCGCTGCCTGCCGCCGGCCTCGACGACTGGGAGCGCCTGGCGCGCCTGCACCCAGACTTCGCCGCCGATGCGCTGCAGCGCCGGGCCGCTGCCGCCGAACAACTCGACCCGCGGTTGATCTGGCAAGCCAATGCCATGCTGCCGATCCTCGTGGAGACGCGGCCTGATCGTGCGCTTGACCTGGTCCGCGCCCTTCTGCGACACGTATCGCTGGCGTCGCTCCCGGTGCAGAGGCTGGCCGGGCGCCGCCCGGCCGACGTTGCCGACCTGTTGCTCGCCTCCGGCGACGCGGCACGGGTGAGCTTCGATGGCGTGGCGCAGCGGCTCGATCTCGACCGGCTACAGGCACTGATCGCCCGCCACGGGAGCACCTTGCACGGATGGCAGCCCTGGCTGCACCGCCTCTCGCCAGCTCAGCGCGCGGCCATCTACGCCGCGGGCTCACGCGGCTGGCGTGATGCCGACGGGTGCCTGCCTGAGTGGCTCGTAACCCTCCTGCCGCACGACCAGCGCGAGCAGGAGGGCCGCCGTCACTTGGCGCTGCCCGCCCTCGCCACGCGCCCGACGCAGCGCCTGCCGTACGCCGCCTTCCTGCCGTGGGATGACGCCCTCCGCACGCTCGAGCCATTCATCCGCCATCCGGACGCAGAGCTACGCGCAGCCGCCTTGTCGGCGCTGGTGTTCGCTGCCCGGTTCCATCGTGATCGGTTGCCCGACCTGCTGACCCTCGTGCGTGCCCGCCGCTACGAACAGGACCCGGTGCGCCGCGCGCTGCTCGTGGCGATGGCGAACCTACCCCCGGGCATGTGGCGTGCGGCGCACCTGGACGACCTGGGACAGATTATCCGCGATGCGCTCGACGCCGCCGATCTCTCCGCCGCCACCGCCGGCGCTGCCGAGCGATTGGTGGGCAACTTGCTGCCCTTCCACCCGGCCTGGTGCGCTGGCTGGCTGGCGACGCTCGTGCGGGAGCGGGGGCAGGTGTATTTCCACGGCCTGGGCGACCGGCTGTCGGACGCGGACGTGCGGCGCATTGCGCCCGAATTGCTGCCGGTGCTGCGATCGTGGGAGACACGCGAGCGCGAGGCGCACCTTATCTCGGTGGCTTGGAGCTTGGGACGCCGCCTCCGTGTGTTCGACGGGCTGGTGGAGATCCTCGAACGGGTGTTGCGAGAGACGCGAAGCGCTGGCATCGCCGATCGGGCGCTCGCACTCATCGCCGAGCACCGCCGCGACCGGCTCGCCTCGCTCGTTCCTGACTTGCTCCGTGAGGACAAGAGCTGGATCACGCGACCGGTGGTGTACGCGTATCTCCACCGCCGCCGCCAGGACCTCCTCACGCCCTTCCTCGGACAGCAGGCATACCGGGGCCGCTTCAGTACAGGAAAGACCCGCTTCGTCCTGCCGCTGACCGCCGGGTTCCATCGCTGGACGCCGGCGCAACAGGCGATGTTCGCGAAGACGCTGCACAGCATCGTCGGCGACGGGGAACGCGACGTGCCCGCCGTGCTGCGAGCGATTGATCAACTCGCGGCGCTGCCCGCGGTGCCGCCAACGCGACTTGTGCAGTTGGCCGGCGCTGACAGTCCCAAGCCGGTGGTGCGCGACGCGGCGCTGCGTGCGCTGGCGAGGCTCGACGCCAGCCAGGGGGTGCCGACCCTGATTGAGGCACTGGGCGACGATCGGGCCAGGATCGCCATCTACGCGCTCCGTCGCGCGCTGCTCGAGATGCCGGCCGTTCAGGCACTGTCGTATCTGCGCGCGGCGCCGCTGGAGAAGGTGACGGTCGCCAAGGAGGTGGTGCGCCTGCTGGGTGATCTGCGAACGGATGAGGCGTACTGTGACCTCCTGGCGCTCGACGGCCGCGAACTCCATCGCGACGTGCGCGTCGCGGTACTGCGCGCCCTGTGGAATCATCTGGGACAGGCGGAGACGTGGATCATCTTCGAGCGCGCGGCCGTCTCGCCCGATCCGGCGCTGGCGAGCGTGGTCGGGCGTATTCCAGTCGACCGGCTTTCACCCGACGCCCAGCAGCGGCTGGCCGGGTTGCTCGCCACGCTCCTCGGCCACCCCGACCCGAAGGCGCGCCTGGACGCGCTGGGGCGCTGCGCGCAGTTGCCGGTAATCGATGCCGAGCAGGCGCTGCTCTCTCCGTTGCTGGCGGCGTTGCACTCGCCGCTCCCGGACGAGTGCGCCGCGGCGGCCGCGGCCGCCTTCGCGACCTACACCGGGCGCGACGCGCACTTGGTTGGGCAAGTTATCGCCCGCTTAATCGACAACCGCCGCGCGCTCCGGACGGCGGTACACGCGTTGGAGGGAGCGCTCCGGTGGAACCGGCGGCACTTGCTCCCGACGGCGCGTGCGGTGCTGGCCGTCTTGGAGGCCGACCCACTGACCGCCACGCTGCGTGTCTCGCTGGCTATCAGCGCCCTCCAGGGAGAGGAGCTCGCGGAGTTGCTGTCACGCCTCGCTACGGCGGACGGGTTGCACGCCGATGCGCTTGCGGCCGGTGTGCAGGCCATCGAGCACGGTGCCGCCGCTCGATCTGATCCGGCCGAGTTGGCACGTCTCGAAGCGAAACTCGCCGCCGGCGGCGACGAGCGGCTGCGCCGCCTCGCCCTTGCTGCGCTCATCGCGCAGGCCCGTCCCCCGCACGGCTGGGACGACGAGCGCTTGGCCCGGCTGCGTACCTATCGTACCGACCCGTCGCGCCTCGTGGCCGCCGCCGCGCAGTTCACCCTCCCGCCGGTGGATACCGAAACGGAGGGCTGACACAGCGGCGTTCGATGCCCCGGCGCGCTATACTGGCAGCGAGGAGTGGTCAATGGTCTCGCGATCCGTCACGGCGCCGCCGCGGCACCCGCCGGATGACGTACACTACCCGGAGTCTGACGGCAAGCCGGTGGCCGAAACCGACGCCCATATCCACTGCCTCCTGCGCACGCTGGAGCTGCTGTACGAACACTTCCGCGAGCGGGACCCACAGGTCTACGTCGGCGGCAACATGTTCGTCTACTACGAGCCGGGGAATACCCGGCGGCGGGTGGCCCCCGACGTGTTCGTCGTGCGTGGCGTGCCGGCCGGCTACCGGCGCGTGTACAAGGTATGGGAGGAGGGCCGTGCCCCCGACTGGGTGCTGGAGGTCAGCTCACGCGGTACACGCCACGAGGATCTGGTCACCAAACGGAACCGCTATGCGGCCCTGGGCGTGCGCGAGTACTTCCTGTTCGACCCGCTGGGCGAATACTTACAACCGCGGCTGCAGGGCTATCGCCTGGTTGATGGGACCTACGAGCCTCTGGCGCCCGCGCCAGATGGCAGCTTCACCAGCGCCGTGCTGGGGCTGGAGGTGCATCCGCGGGGAACGGACCTGCGCTTCTACGATCCACACGCGGGGCAATGGCTCCTGATGCTCCCGGAAGCGCTGGCCCGCGCCGAGGAAGAACGTGTCCGCGCCGAGGAAGAACGTGTCCGCGCCGAGGAAGAACGTAGACGCGCGGATGCTGCCGAGGCCGAACTGGCACGCCTGCGTGCCGAGCTGGCACGCCTGCGCGGCGAGCGGTAACCACCCCTTCGGCAGGCCTATCCCTGGCCACTCCCGACCGCGCAATGCGATTCAGGTTCCTGTGCCTGGGCCGTCGCGGCCAGGAGCCCCCGGGTCAGCATCCGGAATCTTCCCGTCATACGACGTCGCCTCGGACTACTGCTGCCTAAGGCCGTTGACGTAGGTGGTTTCGTTGACGCGCTGCTGTTGTGCCAAAATGCGTGGGTGGTCGTGCAGCGTGCCTTGCTCATTCGTGCAAAGGAGCGGGAATGCCTTGCGCGGGCAGTGGGTATAGGCGACGACGATTCCGGCGTGATTGACCCCGTGCAGGTTGCATCTCTCCTGAGAGCGTCATGCGCCGCGTGTAAGTGTGAGTTGCAGCGCCTGGCCGTTGAGGTTGGCGGCGTTCTTCCTCCAAGCCCAGCGCTCCAAGGTCGACGCCTGGGGCTACAATCTATTGAAGGACTGGTTCAAGGCACGCACCGAGATCGACCAGCTCTACAATGAAGCCTGGGCCGGCAAGATGTCCGTTTCCGAGTTCACCCAAAAGGCGCAACAGATCACCGAGAACACGATGAGCTTCTAGCTGTTACGCTGTCGTCTCGCGGTACCGCCCAAGCGGTCTGGACCAGGAATGGCATCTCCGTTCCGGCTCCAGACCGCTTTTGCTTGCCCCACCGAGATGGTGCCGTTCGGGCCGGCAGAGGTGGCGGTCGCACTCAAGCCGGCGGCGCTTCTCTCGCACGACGGACGGGTAGCCGCGGTGGATGCTAACGGGCAGCCGCTGGCGCTGGAGTGGCCGCAAAAGTGGAACGCCCAGTTGCCGGACCTGCTGCCTCCCGCCGGCGAGTACGCGCTCTTCGGACTGCTCGATCTGACGGAGACCGGCCTGCGCCTGCGCTGCCTCTCGGTTGTCTCCGGCGCCCTGGCGTGGGCGCACGGGCCGGTGTTTGACGTGTCCTGATGACGCTGTGGAGGCCACGATGACCGGGATAAGTGACGTCGTCGGCAGGCCGCGCCCGCCGGGGGCTAAAGCCGCCCGGCTACATAAACAAAGGACGCTGAAGCGCCCTGGAGATGATCCGGCGGGGTGGAGAGCCTGCTTGAGCTGGCTTCGTTCCCGTAGCCGGGCGGCTTTAGCCCCCGGCGTCGGTGCATCGAGCACCGAGCGCCCGCGTTTACCGACTTTGGAACAGTCTCGGAAACAGCAGGAACTGAGATGACCATACAGATAGGTGGGATGGCCGCCGAGCTGGGCCTCCTCCGAGACATCGCGGAGCGCGTGCGCCGGATAGAGGCGCGGCTCGAGCGGCTGCTGGCCTCCGGCTGGCGCCACGCCGGCACCGAAGCCGCGGAACTGGCAGAGGAGGCCGCGGCACTGGGCGAAGTGGGGCTGAGCGAGCTCAGTGAACGGCTGCGTCACGTCGCGGCGGCCGAAAGCGGCACGGCGGCGCTGCGGGCCATCGCCCTAGCGCTGGCGGCGTGCCGCCAACTGCGCGCGCGCCTGGTGTTCGACGAGGCGCTCTCCAGTGAATGGTGGTCGCTCGCCTCGCGCCGGCGCGCTGCGCCGACCCTTGACCGGTTGATCCCGGTGGGGCGGATGGCGGTCGGTACCGAGGCGCTCTGGGCCTGCGTGCGGCTGCGCGGCGGGTGGCCGGACAGTTGGTACTTGGTCGAGCCACCTAATCTGCATGAGTCTCTTGGCGATGCCGGCGGCAGCGGCGGTGCCGTCAGCATCGATGATTACTCCAGGACCGGCGAGAGCGGCGCCGGCGAACCGGCATGGCTGCGCTGCATCGTGGAGGGGCGGCTCAGGTGGCGTGCGCGGTACCCCCTCGGCGCCACCGGCGATGTCGAACGCTGCCGGCTGGCGGAGGCGAACACGGTGGCGCCGCACGAGAACGAAGCACGTGCCCTGTCGACTATGCTCGAACTGATACAAGGCAAGGGCCTAAGGGACGGCGCCACCGTCCTGAGCGGCACCGGCAGCCTGCGCCTGCGGTTACTCGAACCCGCCGAATCAAACGCCTACCTCTGGCCCGATCCAGCCGCCTGTGACGCCTTTCGCAGCATTGGTGAAAAGAAAGTCTGGGCCCTCACCTGGGTCGAAGGGTCGGTGATCAAACCCCTCGTCCTGCTCTCGCCTGCCGGATTTCTCCGAAAGCCGCACCTCATCCACCTCGTACCCGGCTGCCCGAGAACGGTGCTGGTGCTGTAGGTGGCCGTCTTCCAACGCCGGGAGGGCCAGACGGCCTCATCGGTTACCCAAGTGATGCTCTGATCTGGGCGGCCAAGCGGTCGAGCGCCGCTGACTCAGGATAGTCGGGTTCTTCAGGGTAGATGCGAAGCAGGCCGTCCTGCGGCTGCCGCGCGAGGACGTGGACGTGCACGTGCGGTACTTCCTGCCCGGCTGCCGGTCCATTCGACTGCCAGAGGCTCAACCCCCTGGGTTGCAGACTGCGCTGGACGGCGCGCGCCACGAGGACGACCGTCTGCATCAGCCGTCCGCCGATGTCCGGCTCCAGCTCGCAGATGGTTTCGATGTGGCACTTCGGGACGACCAGCACGTGCCAGCCAGTCGGACTGAGTCCAGCAGGCGGAGAACAGGTTAGACCTGGCCGGCGAGTAAGGTGCGGAAAAACGCCCCGTACTCGTCCTTCATCGGCAGCGGATCTTTGACGGCGATGCGCCGGCGCTGCGCGACGACCGTCTGGCCGGTCTTGGGGTTGAAGCCCTCCTTCTCGCAGACCTCCCAATAGAGGCCGACGCCGCGGCGCTGCCACGCCGGCAGGTCGTTGAAGTTGATGCTGTGCGAGAACAGCAGCTCGTTCTTGTAGGCCACCCCTTTGCGCTCTAGCGCGCGGGTCGCCTGGCGCACGCTCATCCCGGCGTTGCGGAGCGTCCAATAGCACCGGCTATTGAGCGCGGACCGGGCGGCGTCGTCCTGGCGCCAGTGGAAGTACGCTCGGACCAGGTCGTCGGCGGCGCCGAGCCACACCCGGCTGTCGAAGTGGGCCGGGAATCCCGCCGCCGCCGTAAAGGTCGCGCTGGCGATCCCAGCCGACACCGAGACGAGCTTCTCCAATTCGCGGTCGAACAGGTCGAACTCGCGCGGGAGCAGCACCGAGATTTCGTCGCTCTCGGTATAGGCGTAGATCCCCTGCAGCTCCTGCTGCAGCGCGCGGGCCGTCTCCACCATGTAGCCGTGGAACCGCTCGTCGAACGGTTTCGCGAACCGCTCCTCGGTCAGCCGCGAAAACGAGCGGCCGTCGACCCGCACGATCGGCCACGTGTGCGGCAGCAGCTTGATCGCGTGGAACTACTCCAGCGGCCGCATCTGCTGCTCGAGATCATGTCTCTTCACACGTGCTATTGTGGCGAATCTGGTCTCCACATCATGGGCCGCGGAGTTGCGACCGATCTCCCCGATCTTCCCGATCCTCGATCACGATTTCTGACAGCGGCCGCCCACGACCGGGAACACGCCGCTCAGTGTAGCTACAGTATAGGCAGACTGTGTCGCCGCAATTCGTGTGTCGTGTCCATCATTGAACCAGAGGGACCTGGATGCCTGTGGGAATAGTCGCGTGCGTTATTTGATGCGGCCGGGTGGCGCATCGTTGCTATACTCGCGGCAGCTAGGGGAAGCATGGCGCGCGCGCACGATGAACCAGAGCTCCGATCCTCAGGCCCAGTTACGCCGTATGAGCAGGCGCACGTTGTTCGCCGCCTGCCCCCAGAGGTCGAGGCGCGGATGCACGAATTGGCCCGCCGTAACAACGAGGGCCTGCTGTCGAGAGAAGAGCGTCGCGAATTCGATCGCCTCGTGCAGCAAGCTTCGGAGCTTATGCTCGAAAACGCGCGCGCCGTCCTGCGCCACCGAGATCCGGCCGCCTATGAGGCTGCCCTTGCCGGAGAGCGGGGCCTGCCCCAACGCACTCGCAGGCACACACCATCCGCAGCCCAGCGCAGCGCATGACGGCAGCATGACGGCACATCGTGTATCCCGTCGTTGCCGCCCGTGCGGGCTACCGGTGTGAGTACTGCCGAACTCCCGAACAGGCGGTGGGCTACCGGCTTGAGCTCGATCACATCATTCCCGCGAGTCTCGGGGGCGAGACCAGCGCCGAAAACCTGGCTCTCGCCTGCATCCAGTGCAACCGAGCTAAGAGCGCGCGTACGCAGGCATTGGATCCTCGGACTGGTCGGCCGCCCCTGTTCAACCCTCGCCGCCAGCGTTGGTATGACCACTTCCGCTGGAGCGCCACATACCGCTCTATCTTCGGCAAGACTGACGTTGGGCGTGCCACTGTCGCGGCGTTGCGCATGAATGATCGCTACCGGCGCCGCGCACGCGTGCACTGGCGTCGTCTTGGCCTCATCCCGTGAGGGTCGCCCGTTGGTGCTGGCGTACGATCATGTCGGCGTTGCTCGGTCTCCAGTAGTACCAGCTATTCAGCGCGAACCGGGCGGTGTTGTCGGGGCGCCGGTGCAAGTACGCCCAGACGAACTCGTCGCCGGTGCTCGTCGCTACCGAGCCCGCTGCGCCGCGCGCTCTTCCGGCGTGAGCGGCACGACGTAGAGACCGGCGCCCCGGCGGCGCGGGAACGGTTGGGGCTGCTCGCCCGGCCGCGGTGGGAGCGGCGTTGAGAGCTGCTCGAGCTTTGCTTCATCTATAGTGATCCCCAGGCCGGGCGTGTCGCCCAGCACGATGAGGCCGTCCTCGATGCGATTGTCGACCGTGAAGCACGGCTCGCGGCCGTTGTCGAGCACCTCCATCATCAGATGGTTGGGCAGCGCGGCGGCGAGGTGCGCCATAAAGTTGCCGGGGCAGTTCATCATCGCCACCGGCAGCTCGAAGCCGGCCGCCATGTGGGCGATCTGCATCGCGCCCGTGATGCCGGTCTGCCGGACGCCCACCTGGACGACGTCGACCGCCTCGTTGGCGGGATGGCCTGCTTGGGCGACCAGTATTCATTCGAGTCGATCATCAGGTGCGGGCGCCTGTTCACCCGCGAAAGCTGATCCTTCACAATCTGGATACGCCGCAGATCGTCGTCCATGTCGAGCCCCACCTTCAGCTTCCCGGCGTCGATGCCCTGGTCGGCCATGCGCCCGTAGAACGCGGCGAGCTCCTCGTCCGAGAGGGGCATGTCGATGCCGCTGGCGTAGGCCTTGGCCTTGCCCTCACTGGCGCCGAGCGTGCGCCACAGCGGCTCGCCGTTGATCTTCGCCTTGAGGTCCCACAGCGCGACGTCGATCGCGCTAATCGCGGCGCGGTCCTGCCCCTCGACGCCGCCTTTGAAGGCGAAGTCGCACATCTTCTTCCACAGCCCGACGACGCCGCGCGGGTCCTCGCCCACAATCAGCGGTCCGAACTTCCCCAGCGCCGGGCTCCCGCCAAGCGAGACGCCGGTGATCCCCTCGTCGGTATCGATGAAGAGGAACGAGCCCGCGCTGCGCGCATTGCCAATGGGGCCATTGGCATCCCCCAGTTTCCGGTTCATCATGAAGTAGTACGACCGCGTGCGGAACCCTGTGACCTTCATCGCATGCAATGCTCCTCTGTGCGCGTTGGCGGAGATAGATGGTACGTCAACCGGACAATGGCGGCTTCGACCTCGCGGGCAATTCGCTCCGGGCTGCCGCCGGTCACCCGCAGCATCTTGGCGCGGTGGCGCTCGAACTCGGCGGCCGCGTGCTCCCGGCAGTGCAGCGCGCCGCTCCACCGGTCGTGGCCTTCACGCGCCAGCCGCCTGCGGTACTCGGCGTCCGGCCGGGTGTAGTACCCATGCTGGCCGCGCAGAAAGCGCCAGAGCCTGCGGTAGCCGGGATGGCGGTTGTTACCGCGCAGGTCGGCCAGCACATGCCGTTTCACGATGCGCCAGGCGGCCCGCCAGAACGGCACGTCGAGCCAGACGATCAGGTCGCTCGCCCGCGCAAGTTCGTCGATCCAGCCGGGATAGCACCCTTCGATGATCCAGGCCGGCAGCGCGCACAGGCGCGCGAGATCGCGTGCCTGAGCGCGCTGCCGGCCTGGATCA
>JACQGX010000008.1 GCA_016199265.1 Chloroflexota bacterium
ATTCCCGAGAGCACGCTTGTCGACGTGACCGCGGCGCTGGCGCAGGGCCGCCGCCAGCGACAGGCCACCCGCTTGCGGCTGGTCAGCGTCTTCCGGCGGGGGCTGACCCTGATCTGGGTCGCCCTGCTGCACCGGCAGCCCATCCCCACTGGCCGGTTCGTGCCCGAACCCTGGCCCGCCGTGCCCCGTCTCGCCCACGTGACCCCCGCCACCCAGGAGGAACTCCCTCGTGCCGCCTAAAAACCTACCCCAGAAAGGGGGGCCAGGGGGGGTAGGTCCGCTCCCACTCGATTCTACCCGCCGCCAACGGCATTCATCGCAGCACGGAGGCCGGCGGCGAAGGCGGGGGCACCTCCGTGGGAGGGGTGGCGGAGGACGGAGACCGGCTCGACGGCGAGGCGGCGAAGGGCGTGGGCGGCTTGGCGGCCGATGGCGATGGCCGTGGCGGCGGGGAAGGCGTCGAGGAGCAGGCGCAGATAGGTGCAGCCTTCTTCGAGCTCGGGGGCGGTGAGCGGCCGGTTGCGCTGTGGCTGGCCGGCGGGGTGCGGGTGGAACGGGAAGGCGTTGCCGGCGAGGGGCGGCGCCGCGAGGCACCGCGGCACGTGCCGCCAGACGACTGTCGCCGTCACTTCGCGCTCCGGCACGCCGAGCGACGGATCGGCGGCGAAGCCCAGGTCAGAAAAGAGGCTCCACCGGCCGATCTGCGAGGCGAGCAGGTGGCGCGACGTGAACGGAATCCCAGTGACGGCGCAGCCGCGGTAACCTGGGGCCTCGCCGACCAGGAGCACGCCACCGCGATCGGCAGCGAACTCGAGGTAGTGATGTAGGTTTGCCAGTCGTACGTCGCCGAACGGGCCGCGGTAGGGATTGGTAACGACCGGTGAGTTCGGGCGAGCGGCGAGGGCGGAGAGGTAGCGGTCGAGGGAGGTGGTCAAGTGGGACGCACTCGGTGCTCACGGATGTAGTCGAAGTCGATGTCCTGGCCGAGGCCGGGCCCCTGGGAGACGTGGACGTTACCTTCATCGTCCATCGGATCGTCGAGGGCGTTGAGCCACGGGCTGGGCTGTTCGTAGTTGAGGAAGGGGTGGAGGAGACCGCGCTCGTAATACTCGCCGGGGATGCCCATGGCGCAGAGCGCGTGCAGGTTGCCGGCGCCGCCGCCGTGGACTTCCATGCGGACGCCGAACGATTCACAGAGGTGTGCGACCTTCATGAGCGGGGTGATGCCGCCGACGTCGCCGACGCCGGCGCGGCTGATGTCGGAGGCGCCGCGCACGATCCATTCGGCGCGGGTGAACATCTTGCCTTCGGCGGTTTCAGGACCAACGACTGGGATGGCGAGCTGCTGTGTCAGCCAAACGTACGACGAGGTACTGTGCTCGGCCATCGGCTCTTCGAACCAGTAGAAGTTGAGCTTCTCGAGTTCCTTGCCGATGTAGAGCGCCTGCTCGCGGTTGTAGTAGTGGTAGCAGTCGAGCATAAGCACCATGTCGTCGCCGACGGCTTCGCGCACGGCGCGGCAGCAGGCGACGTCGAGCTTGGGGTCGGGCGTGCCGGGGAGCGGGGGCATCATCGTGTGGAGCTTGAACGCCTTGTAGCCTCGCGCCTTGCACGCCAGGGCGAACTCGGCGTACGCCTCCGGGCTATTGAGGCCCTCCTCGAGGTCGTCGCCGCACATCGTGCTGGCATAGGCCGGCACCTTGTCGCGGAAGGCGCCGAGCAGCGTATACACCGGCTGCTGGAGGGAGCGACCGGCGAAATCCCACAGCGCCATGTCGACGACGCCGAGGACACGGTCGGTGAGCGTGCCAAGGTGCAGACGCTGCCATTCGCGCAGGCGCTGCCAGAGCTCTTCACGGTAGAACGCGTCGAGGCCGGCGATCGCGGGCTTGATGACGTGCTCGACGACCGACGGATTGGCACCGAAGCAGTAGCCTTCGGCCCCTTCGTCGGCGATGATCCGCACGAGGCACTGCGTGGCGTCGTGCTCGGGGCCGGGGTGGGCATGCCCTTCGGAGTCACGGACGGTCTTGGACTTGTAGGTAAATAGCTCGGCGGTGACGTCGACGATGTTCATGTGGTGCGCTCGCCTCCTTTCGTTGTGCCGCTATGCCCGGGTGTGCCCGGGTGTGCCCGGGTGTGCCACGTGAGTATGGCAGACGGATCAGGCAGCGCGGGCGCGGGCGCGCGTGAAGCGCTCGACACGTTCGAACAGGTCGTCGAGGTCGAACGGCTTCGGCAGGACGTCGTCGGCGCCGATCTGCTTGGCGCGGTCCCAGGCGTCATACGCCGCGGTCATCACGACGATAGGGGCATGCCTACCCGGAGTCTGGCGGTAGGTGCGCACGAAGGTCCAGCCATCCATGACCGGCATTTGCAGGTCGAGCAGGATGACGTCCGGCTTCCACTGCCGCATGATCTCGAGCGCGGCGGCACCGTGATCGGCGGTCACGACCTCATAGCCTTCGCCGGCGAGGGCGAGGACGATCACGTCTTGAATGTCAGGAGTGTCGTCGACGACCAGTATACGCCTGGGGCGCAGCACGCCATACCTCCCCAGCGACGGCTGTGTTGGTACCTTGTTTGTGGCTTGGAAAGCCAAACAAAATCGAACCGCAAGATCTGGGCCGCCGGGCGGCCGCGGCACGAGGGCACGTCCCTGCGTTATCCTAACGAACGGCACGGCGAGGAGTGTCGGCGGATGCCGGGGCCTCGCCGCCGGGCCGAAGGCACAAATGCGCGAACGCGGGGGGTGATGCATGGTGAATACGCCCACGACGGCAAGGACGATCACACGGGATGAAGCCTGGCAGCTTCTGACCGAGCACACGAAGTCGCCGGCGCTGCTGAGACATGCGCTGGCGGTAGAAGCGGCGATGCGCGCGCAAGCACGGCGGGCCGGGGAAGACGAAGCATACTGGGGCATCGTGGGCCTGCTACACGACTTCGACTTCGAGCAGCATCCGACGGCCGAGGAGCATCCGTTCGCCGGCGCCAAGATCCTGCGCGAGCGCGGTTACCCGGAGGCGCTGGTGCAGGACATCCTCTCACACGCGACGTACAGCGGCGTGCCGCGGAATACGCCGGTCCGCAAGGCGCTCTACGCCGTGGACGAGCTGAGCGGGTTCATCACCGCAGTGGCGCTCGTCCGGCCGACCAAGAGCCTTTCCGATGTCGAGCCGTCGTCGGTGCGCAAGAAAATGAAAGACAAGGCGTTTGCGCGGGCGGTCAACCGGGAGGACATCGGGAATGGCGCGGCCGAGCTAGGCGTCGATCTGGACGAGCATATTCGGTTCGTGACGGAGTCGTTGAAGCCGGCGGCAGCGGAGCTGGGGCTGAAGGCGTGAGACGAAGTGACGTGAGACGAAGTAACGTGAAACCACCGACGAACGCCGATGAACGTCGTCGTTTGGGGGCAGACTTAGGAGGACAACGTTGGGAGGACAACGTTGGGAGGACAACGTTGGGAGGACAACGTTGGGAGGACAGCATGGGTAGTAAGGGCGTCCGGTTTGGGCACGTGGCGTTTCGGGTGAGGGATTTAGAGGCGAGCATTCGGTGGTACGAGGCGGCGTTTGGGGCGCGGACGGCGTTCCGCGGCCGGCGCGAGAGCGGCGAGACGCAGCTGGTCTACCTTGAGATTGCGCGCGGGCAGTTCGTGGAACTGTTTCCGGAAGGCAAGAACGCGATCGAGGTGCCGCCGGAGCCGATCGGGTACGCACACACGTGCCTGCTCGTCGACGACCTCGACGGCGCGTTGGAGCACCTGGCCGGTCTGGGAGTGACGCCGATCAACCCACCGAGGACCGGTATGGCCGGACAGCGCCTGGCGTTCATCGCCGACCCGGATGGCAATCGGATCGAGCTGATGGAGATCCCGCCGGAGTCGCCGATTTACCGGTAGTCAGGTGGTGATCAGGTGGTGGTACCCACTGCGAACGACTTGATCACAACTTGACAACCACATGATCACGACTTGAACATCACCTGATTGCGTGATCCTGGTGAACTGACGAGACCTGATGACGATGTGAAAAAGTGATGGCAAGGCCGCGGTTTCACGTACTGATGGCTGTGCCGCTGGCGTGGCAGGCGTACCGGCGCTGGGGTGCCGCCGGCGGCGCAGGGATGCTCGCGGGGAGCGTGCTGATCGACGCCGACCATCTGGTGGACTACGCTTGGACGCGCTGGCGCGGCGAGCGGAATCACTTCATTGCCCCGCTGCATGGCTGGGAGGTGGCGCTGGCGCTGAGCGCGCTGGCGATCTGGGCGCTTGCGCCGGCCAGCGTTCACTTCCTGTCAGGCAGCGGTGGCGAAGCGGCCAACAGTAGTCGCCGGAAGGCCACTGCCGCCGGGACGAGGGCACGCGAGTCGCGGCGCCATCTCGGGGCTGCGCCGCCCGGCACACCATCCGGCCGGCGGGGCCGGCCTAGTCGGGCCATTTTTGGTGCACTCGTGGCAGGGGCAGCCGCGGGCTGGTGGCTGCACCTGGTACAGGACCTGCTGACGAATCGACCCCAGCACGCCGGAGCGTACTCGCTTGTCTACCGGCTCTGGCATCGGTTCCGGCGCGAGCCGGCCGGCTGGAGCACGCACACCAGCTTCCATCAGTGGAGTGGCGAACCGTGGTACCGCTGGTTCTGAGCGCCCTCTATAATGCGGGGCACGTAGTAGCTGCTAAGACTGGTACCAACCGAAGGAGAGAGTGCGATGGTGACGACCGACGTCCGCGTGGTGCGGGCCCGTGAGGTATTCAGAGGGCCGGGGCCGCAGGTGAACGGGCTAGAAGCGGTGCCGGAAGGGCTGTGGATTTCCGATCAGATCGACAACCGGACGTATCTGGTCGACTGTGAGGGACGCGTCCTCACGAGCTTCGCCAGCCCGGCACGCAACGCGAGCGGCACCAGCTTCGGCGCCGGATCGGTGTGGGTGGCGTCCAATGTCCGGCCGGCAATGGTCTTCCGCCACGATCCCCAGACGGGTCACTGCACCGCCTGTCTCTTGCTGCCCAAAGCGGAGCAGGGCGGCGTCCACGGCATCCAGTGGCGGCCGTATGAGTGGGGAGTGACGCCACCGCCGCCGCCTGCCCCCAAGGCCGAGGCGCATCCTTCCGCTCCGGCGGGCAAGCTCAGCGTCGGGCCGGGCGCGAGCGGCACGCTGTGGGTGACGCGGCCCGGCATGAAGGTGATCGACCACATCGACGCCGAGACCGGCGAGGCGCTGGCGCAAATCCCGTTTCCGGCGGCGCGCTCGCACGGCCTGTTCTGGGACGAGCGTGACGGAACACTCAGCGTGGTGGAGACGAATCACGGTCACGTCTACAAGCTCAACCCAAAGACGGGTGAGGTCCTGGACGAATGGCGCATCGAGGGAGTCGAAGTCCACGCGATGACGCGCAGCGCCGACGGCCGCATCTGGATCGGCGATGCGTCGTCAAAGCTGATTTACGTACTCGAACCATAGAGAGAGCAGATTTCACCGCAGAGACGCCTCTGCGGTGAGAGAAAGGTGAGGCACAGTGGATTTGACGAAGCAGGCACCCCGGAGTCCGTATGATGCGCTGGGCGGGATCACGTTCCTGCCGCGCACGATCGACAAGATGCGGGCGAACATCGCGGGGACGGCGGGCGCATACAACGCCAAGACCGGCTACAGCACGCAGTTGTTCGGCCTGTTTGGGGTGACCGCCGACGAGTTCGAGCAGATCGTGCGGGAGAATCCGACGGACGAGGGCGTGCTGCGGGCGCTGCTGGCGCGTAGGCCGCTCACGCGGGCGGAGATCGATGAGTGGAACCGGCGCTCGGTCAACCGGACGCCGGCCGACGAGGCGGGTTGGGCGCGCCATTGGAAGCAACTCGAGGACGCCGGCTTCGGGGACCGCAAGGACATCCGGACGATGTACGACCGCCTCGATCTGGATGACGGGCGGGAGGTGCCCATTGGCGGCCGGGCGGTCGAGAGGCAGTAGGCGAACTGCAGCCGGGGTATAGGCGAGGGGGCACCATTGGAGTTTGGCGGTCGCGTGGCAGTCGTGACCGGCGCCGGGCGAGGAATTGGGCGGTCGATCGCGCATGCGTTCGCGTACCAAGGCGCAGTGGGCGTGGTCGTCGGCTATCAGGCGAACGTGACGGCGGCCGACGACACCGCCGGGCAGTTGCGCGAGGTGGGTTGCGACGCGGCGACGTTCGGCGGCGACGTTGCCGATCCGGCGACGGCGCGCGGCATGGCGCGGCTGGCGATAGAGCGGTGGGGTCGCCTGGATGCCTGGGTAAACAATGCGGGCGTGACGGCGGACGGCCCGTTTCTCCGCATGCCCGAGGCCCGCTGGCGGCGTGTGCTGGACACCAATCTCGAGGGGACGCGGCACGGCTGCACCGCAGCGCTGGAGGTGATGTTTCGCCAGCGCTCGGGGGCCATCGTCAACGTTGCCAGCGTCGTCGGGTTGGTCGGCAACGCCGGGCAGGCGAACTATGCCGCCGCAAAGGCGGCGATCTTTGGGCTGACGCGGGCGCTGGCGGTCGACTTCGGGCGCCGGGGCGTGCGCATCAACGCCGTCGCGCCCGGCTACGTGGCGACCGATCTCACCGAGGACCTCGACAAGACTGCCAAGGACGCGTTGCTGAGTCGCGTGCCACTCGGGCGTTTTGGCTGCGCCGAAGACGTGGCAAATACCGTCGTGTTCTTAGCGGGCGGGCGAGCCGCGTACATTACCGGCGCCACGTTCGTCGTGGACGGAGGCTTGACGGCCGGTCTTCGGCTTGGCCCCTAGGGAAACCGGTATCCTGTTAGGCTTGAGCGGACAGGAGCGGATCTCTGAAGCGAGAGGCAATGGGAACACGACAGCGCGTGGCGATTACCGGGATGGGCACGGTCAACCCGCTCGCCCATTCGATGCCGGAAACGTGGTCGCGCCTAATCGCCGGCGAGTCGGGAATCGGTCGGATCACCCGCTTCGATACGGTGGGGCTCGGCCTGACGGTACACATCGCCGGGGAGGTCAAGCACTTCGACCCGACCGATTCCATGGACGCGCGGGCGGCACGCCGCATGGATCGGTTTTGTCAGTTGGCCGTCGCGGCGGCGATCGAGGCGGTGCGTGACGCGCGGCTGGTGATCGGCGAACAGAACCGTGACGACATCGCCGTGTTGTTCGCGACAGGCGCGGGCGGGATAACGACGATTATCGACCAGGAGGCGATACGGCTCTCCAAGGGAGCCAACCGAGTGAGCCCGCTGACGGTGCCGGCGCTGATGCCGAACGCCGCCGCCGGCCAGATCGGGCTGCTGCTGGGCGTGCGGAGCATGGGCATGGCGCTCGCCTCGGCATGCGCCTCCAGCAACGACGCCATCGGCATGGCGATGGCCGCGATCCAGCTCGGCTGGGCCAAGACAGTCATCACCGGTGGCTCCGAGGTGGCGCTGCTGCCGCTGGCGATCGCCAGCTTTAGCAATATGGGCGCGCTCTCGACGAAGTACAACGACGAGCCGCAGCGGGCGAGCCGCCCATTCGATCGCGAGCGCGACGGCTTTGTGCTGAGCGAGATGGGCACGGCACTGGTGCTCGAAGACCTGGAAGAGGCGCAGCGGCGGGGAGCGTGGATCTGGGCGGAGGTCGCCGGGTACGGCGCATCGATGGACGCGCATCACCTGGTGGCGCCGCCGCCGGACGGGAACGGCGCAGTCCGGGCGATGCGTGCCGCGCTGGCCAACGCGGGGATGGACCCGTCGGAGATCGACTACATTTCGGCGCACGGGACGAGCACGCCGCTCAACGATCGCGCCGAGACGGTGGCGATCAAGGAGGTCTTCGGCGAACACGCCGCGCGTGTGCCGATCAGCTCGATCAAGAGCATGGTGGGCCACTCGGCCGGCGGCTGCGGCGCGCTGGAAGCCGCCGCCTGCGCCTACGCCATTCAGGAAGGCGTGCTCCCGCCGACGATTAATTACGAGCACCCCGATCCCGAGTGCGACCTGGACTACGTGCCGAACACAGCGCGGCGGACCGCGATCCGGTCTGCGCTATCGAACAACTTTGGCTTTGGGGGACACAACTCGTGTATCGTCCTCCGGCAAATAGATTGGTTGATTGACTGAGGAGTTCTAAGCCATGAGCGCGTCCGTTGCCGTGCTGAGCCCCGAGGAGGTGGCACTGCCTGCACGAAGCTTTAGTTTTGAGTGGTTTTCCAGTCTACCGGCGTACCGCGCGGCGAATCGCGAGCAACTGGAGCTCTTCCTGCAAGACCTGAAGCTCCCGTCGCCGTGGCAAGGCATCGACGTGGCGTGCGGCGTCGGCTTGATGGGCGAGCTGTGTCACGAGATCGCGGGGCGGATCGGCGCGCTGATCCAACGAACGATCTGCATCGACTTGGACCGGCAGGCGCTCGACATCGCCCGGGAAAAGCTGGCGCGCTATCCGGCGAACTTCCTCCAGAGCCTGGGGCAGCGGCTGCCACTGCGCGACAACGTCGGCAGCTATCTCGTGCTGGGCAACGGCATCCACATGTTTGGCCAGCAGGAGAAGATGGTGCTGTTCCGGGAGGCGTCCCGCGTGCTGCGCAGCGGCGCCAGCATGTTCTTCAACAGCGCCTTCTATCAGGGGACGATGGTCGAGGGCACCGAGCGCTTTTACCTCGACAACGTCCGCGCGGCACTGAGGCAGATCATGCGCCTGCGGCCGCGACCGGCAGAGATGGAAGGCGTAAAGCCGGAAGCGGCGCAGCACATCTCGGCGCAAGAGTACATCGAGTTCGCGCGGCAGGCCGGTTTCACCGACATCCAGCATCACGAGGTGGAAGTGATGCTCGATCAGGAGCTGTGGGAGGCCATCTGCGACTACGGGCCATTTGCGCGAGGAGCGCTGCACTACCGCTACCCGGCGGAGATTGCCTGCCCGGCGATGCGCAGCGCCATTCGCCAGATCTTCAGCGATCCGGACTGGAAGGACAAGTACTCGGGGGTCGAGCTGGATGGCCGGAAGATTATCCCGCGCCGCTGGCTGTGGGTGATGGCGAGGAAGCCGTAAGGATGGGACGGTTTTTCGAGGAGCTGGCGGAAGGCGATGCGTTCAGCAGTCCGCCGCGGGTGGTAACGGGCGAGGACATCGACACGTTTATCCGGCTCACGGGAGATAGCAACCGGCTGCACACCGACGACGCGTTTGCGCGTGAGGCGGGATTCAGCGGGCGGATCGCGCACGGCGCGCTTGTGGTGAGCCTCGCGACCGGCCTGGCGTGGCAGACGGGCATCCTGACCGATACGACGCTGGCGTTCCGCGCGATCGAGGCCTGGAAGTTCTCGGCGCCGGTGTATCCAGGCGACGCGATCACGCTGCGCGGACGCGTCGCGGAACGCCGGCCGATCCCGCGAGCGCAGTCGGGTTTGGTGCGGTTCGACCTCGACGTCGTCAACCAGGACGAGAAGGTGGTGAGCAGCGGCAGCCTGCGCATGCTCATGCGGATGAGGCCGTAGTTGGTAGTCAGTTGCCGGTAGTCGGTTGCCAGTTGACGCATGGCGTTACAGTTAGAGCGGAAGGAGAGACAGAGTGACGTTGGAGACCAAGACGCTACCAAACAACAAGTGGGACGGTGGTTGGGTCGAGACGGACAACGAGTGGAAGCCGCGGCCGCGCGATGTCGTGGTCGGCGGGATCGAATGGGTAGCGCGGATGTCCGATAAGGCGCGAGCGAAAGCGCGAGGGACGGTCGGTGCCTACATTTACCCGTGCCCGGCCGACAAGCGGCTGCTCGACGCGCTGGCGATCGACGCCGACACGTTTCAGCAGATTGCGTTGAACGCAACCAACAACGACGACTTGGTGGCTGGCGTGAGGGCGACGAGCCCGACGATTCGTGAGGGGACGTTCTCGTTCACGCGCAGGCGGTGAACCGCGTCGCGGCGGCATACCCCATGGCCGGCGGCCTACTCGTCTCTTGGCGCGGTCGGTGCTGTACAGTCCGTGTATGGTGCAGTCGTTTGCGGGGAAGGTGAATGCGCCGGAGTTTCCGGAGGGGCTGGATTGGATCAACACCGACCGGCCCCTGCGGCTGAGCGAGCTACGAGGGAAGCTCGTCCTGCTCGACTTCTGGACCTTCTGCTGAATAAACTGCCTTCATGTGCTGCCGCAGTTGCGGGAGCTCGAGATGCGCTACGCCGATTCGCTGGTGGTGATTGGCGTTCATTCGGCGAAGTTCCCTGAGGAACAGGCGACGGAGGCGCTGCGCCAGGCGGTGCGCCGCCACAACATCCACCACCCGGTGGTCAACGACTCCCAATTCCAGGTGTGGCAACAGTACGCCTGCCGCGCGTGGCCGACGCTGATGTTCATCGACCCGCGCGGAAAGGTGATCGGCCGCCACGAAGGCGAGTTCGACGCTGACCAGCTCAGCCGCGTCGTCGACGCGATGCTGGCTGAGTTCGAGGCGGCAGGGTGGCTCACGCCAGGGGCGCTCGAATTCGGCGTGGCCGGCGCGGCGGCGCAGGCGGCGCCGGAGGGACCGCTCGCGTTTCCGGGCAAGGTGGCGGTAGACGCGCGGGGACGCGGCCACATCTACGTCGCGGATAGCAACCATCACCGCATCGTCGTGATGGGCGTGGCCGTCAGAGACGGAGCGGTACACCACATCGTCGGTGGGCGGGAACCGGGGTTGGTCGACGGAGGGCTCGACAAGGCACGCTTCAACTGGCCGCAAGGCATCGCGGTCGACCCCCGAACCGGCGTGGCGTACATCGCCGACACCGAAAACCACTGCATCCGGCGGATGAGCCCCGACGGCGGCACGATCACGACGATCGCGGGCACGGGCGAGCAAGCGAGGGCGTTCGGCAGTGGCGGCCCGGCACGCGAAACCGCGCAGTCGAGTCCGTGGGACGTCGCGCTCCTCCCCGATCCGGCGGCCGGACCGCCGATCGAGGCGGGTTCGCACGAGGACCCGCACGACGATCGAGGCGTGCTGTTCATCGCCATGGCAGGCACCCATCAGATCTGGGCGCTCGACCTGGCGGCGGGCACGGCCGGCCCATACGCCGGGACGGGGCGCGAGGCGCTGGTCGACGGCCCGCGCGAGCAGGCGTGTTTCGCGCAGCCATCGGGGCTCTCGCTCGACGTCGAAGGCAACCGCCTGTTCGTGGCGGACAGCGAGACGAGCGCAATTCGCGCGATCGACCTCGCATCCGGGGAGGTGACGACCCTCGTCGGCGAGGGACTCTTCGTGTTCGGCGACGTCAACGGACCGGCGATAGAGGCGCGGCTGCAGCATCCGCTGGGCGTCTGCTACTGGCGGGACGATCCAAACGGACCGTCGGTGCTGATCGCCGACACGTACAACCACCGTATCAAGCGTTTGGATTTGCAGCGTCGGGCGGTGCATGCGTTTGCCGGCACAGGCGCACCGGGCGGGTATGCGGATGGCGCTGGAACAGCGGCGAGGTTCTCCGAGCCCGGTGGGCTGGTAGGGGTCAGGGGTCAGGGCTCAGGGGCTAGGGGGCTGGTGTTCGTGGCGGATACGAACAATCACCGGGTGCGCGTGGTAGATTTGGCGACGCGGGAGGTAAGGACGTTGGAGGTGAATGAGAGCAGGAGGGCGCATGCAGAGCCCTCACCCTTTGGGAGAGGGAACCACGGGGCGCCGCTCTACCGTTTCCCCACTGCTTACCGCCTACCGCCTTCTAAACTGGAGCCAAAGTGGACCCCATAGGTATCGTCACTTCGCACCCTTCGGCTGCGCTCAGGGCATGCTTTGCATTGTTCACTTTGCACTTGGCTCAGGCGCTGGCTTCGCGGGCCACGAGGTCGACTTCGAGGCGGATCTCGTCGACGATGGAGAGGACGAGGGGGACCCGGGGGATGGCCATGCCGAAGTCGCCGAACGTAAAGCTTGTGGTGGCGGTGCCGGTCAGACTCGGGCCTTCACGCTTGGCCTTAACATCCCTCGTGAGCTCTTTCTGCACACCGTGGAGAGTCATGAGCCCGGTCAGCGTAAACGAGTGTTCGCCGGACGCGGGAAGCGGGCTGGGGAGGCCATCCGCCTTCGTCGGGACGAACTCCGCGGTCGGGAATCGGTCCACCTGGATGGTGGTGCGCTTGATGTAGTTGTCGCGCCGCGCATCGTCGGTCTTGAGGTCGCGCAGGTCGACGCTGACTTTCGACACGTCGGCCACGATGCTGCCGTCTGGCTGGAGGACAAGCTGCCCGGTAACCGCGCCGGTAGTGCCAACGGCGTCGCTGGGAAACGAGATGCCGGCGAGCTGCTCACGGACGCGGAACGTCGCTTTCGACTCCTGGGGAACGACGGCAACCCGGATCGCTCCAGCCGGCACAGCGCCGAGTGCAGCAGCCTGGGCGGGCCCACGTGGGGCAGCGGCGTTCGTCGGGGCAGCCGTGGCGCCCGTACGAGAGGGCGCAGCCGGCGGCGCAGCATTGGACGGGTTCGACGCCGCTTGGCCGCACGCCGCCGCGAGCGGCGCGGCCGCAAGCGTGAGGGCGAAACGGCGGGGAAATGACGGAACGGTCGAGGGGACGCTGGGTATGTAAGCCCGGGAAGCGGTGCTGGTGTCGTGTGGTCGCTCGCTTCCGTGCTGCAGGCGCCGGAAGATGGCCGGCAGTCGTGATGCTGTGATCGTGCTTTCCTCTTGACGGTGCTTTGCCGGAGCGATGGTCTCCCGAGCGGCGGTGCCCCGAGGCGATCGCGCGCTACGCGCGACGCCGGACGACAGGATCACGTACCGGTACGGGTACAGGAACGGGCACGAGCCCCTTCTCAGCACCGGGAAAGAGAATGCGCCGCAATACTTCGGCGATGCGCTCCGGCCAGGAAGAATCCGACGGCAAATGGTCGTGCCGGTGCCCAGGATTAGCTGCAGGCTGCTTTGAGGCTCCCATCGCTGTGGTCCTGTATAAGCATACGCGATGACTGGCAGTACGGATGGCCCTCTTTACCCCATGCCCCAGTGCATGTGCCGTGCCATGACGGAGACGAACGACGAACGTTGCACGTCGACTATCCTCTCGTCGTTCGTCCTGCGATGTTACAGCGCCGGTTGGAAGTCCTCGACTTCGCGGGCGCCGTGCTGAGCCAAGACGGCTCGGACGCGAGCGGCCGTGTCTTCGTCGGGGACTTTCGCGGCCACGAGGATGCCCCCGGCGGGGCCGCCCGGCCCGATACCGTCCCTGGTTACTGACTGTGGGACAGTCTCTCCGGGGCTTACCTGGCCTATTTAACGGCGCGCAAGAAGATCGCTTCGCTGGGCAGGCGGACGCTGCCGTCGCGCTGGTAGTGGGCAACCTCCGCGATCAGAGCGTCGCGAAGGCGTTCGCGCTCCGGCGGCGCCAGCGCGGCGACGGCGGCCTGGATGGCGGGCTGGCCTCGCTCGACGCGTGTGCGCCAGACATCTTCTGGGCTGCCGGCGACGAACTCGAGTGTGTGCCGCTCGGACGCGATCTCGCGGAAGCCGGCCTCGGCGGCGAGGCGCTCGATCAGTCCCGGCTCGCCGAGCGCCAACGGCGTCGGCAGCTCCTGCTCGGGCGGCACCTTGGGCAGGTACGGTGCGAGGTGCCGATTGACGACCGAAAAGCAGAGCACCCGGTCGGCGGTGCTCCAGACGACGATTCCCAGGCGCCCGCCATCGCGCAGGACGCGGCGCATCTCGCGCAGCGCCTGCACCGGCTCGGGCACGAACATCAGCCCGAACTGGCAGTACGCCACGTCGAAGGCGCCATCGGGCAGATCGAGCGCTTCGGCGCCCATCGCGCGGAAGATCACGTTCGTGACACCGGCCGCGGCCGCGCGCTCGGCGATGATCTCCGCCCATTCGGACGCGAGGTCGGTCGCCACCACCCGGCCGGTTGAGCCGGCGAGCGTGGCGGCCGCGACTGAGACGACGCCGGGGCCGGTGGCGACGTCGAGCACGCGCTCGCCCGGGCGCGGTGGCTGAAGCGACAATAAGCGCCGGGCAAACTCGGCGGTATTGGGCGCCGCATCCTCTGTATAGGCGCGCGTCCGGGTGGACCAGCTCCGGCGCATGCTCTCACGAATAAACGCAGCGCGATCGGTCGTAGTCGGCACGTGTCCTCCCTCGACAGCAGTGTTTGGCATGGATGGAAGCGTAGCGCATCCGCCGATGTCGCGCTGGTCTCAAGTCGGTCCACGGGTGCCCGCCATTGGTTTGCCTCCAAGAGGCCGGCCGCACCATCCAGAGACGCCGCCTACGGTGGCTCAGGCGGCGTGGGACTGGTTGGCGACTGCTTCGGCCGATCCGGACGACTGGGGCAACCAGTTGTTGTGGTAGGCGATGGCCACGGCTTCCGTGCGATCGCCGACCTGCAGCTTGCGCAGCACCGCGGTGACGTGGTTCTTGACCGTCTGGGCAGAGATGCTGAAACGGTGGCCGATCTCCTTGTTGGTGGCGCCTTCGGCGATCGACACCAGGACGTCCAGCTCACGCGGGGAGAGGGGACACGGCGGCGGCGCGGAGCCCGGAAGCAAGTCTGGGACGATCTCCGCCTGGGCGAGGAGACGTCGTGAGGCGCTCTGGGTGCTGGCGTGCGCCAACGCGATAGCACAGTCGCCGCGCGCTGCCCCTCGAACTACCTCGACCAGTGCCTCTCGGCTGCACGCTCGCCGGCGAATGGCGGAGGCGCCGACCTTGAGCGAGTAAAACAGGTCCTCTTCGGAAACAGAATCGAGCAGCAGTACCAAGCCGGCCAGGCCGCCTGCGCCGGTTACCGCGGACCGATACAGCGCAGACGCGACGACGTCCCAAGCGCCGTGCAGCTCGCCGAGGACGACGACGTCCGGGATGAGGGCCCGGATGTGTTCCAGCACGTCGCCTTCGCAGGTAGGTTCCCCGGCGACGACAAAGTCCGGCACGGCGCCGAGCGCGGCGCGGAGACCCAGCCGATAGAGTGGCTGATCGTCGACGACTACGATACGCGTTCGGTTCACAGTAGTGTCGCTTCGGTGGATGCTATGCAGAGCCTACTACGGGCAGCCGTCTATGTCTGTGAGGAATTCCCAGAAGCGAAGTGGCCATCCCGAAGAAGCCGCCGGAACAATTGCTTGCGCCCTGCGTGTACCGGCCCGCAGAACGGTGATGGCGGGATTGCTATCATGGGTACATGAAGGCGGCACGGGCGTTACGGTGGGCGCGGCGGCGGTCGGGGCTCTCGCAGCGCAAGCTGGCGGAGAAGACGGGAGTGCCGCAGTCGACGATCGGACGGATCGAGGCGGGGCTGGTGGACCCGCGGGTGGGTACGCTAAGCCGGCTGCTGCGCGCGTGCCACTTCGACCTCGAGGTCGAGCCGCGGCTGGGCGAAGGTGTGGATCGGTCGCAGATTCGCGCGCGGCTTGCGCTCACTCCCACGGAGCGCTTCGAGCAGGCAGCGGCGAGCGCGCGGGGACTGGACCGATTCCGCCGCACCGCCGTGAGACTGCGTCGCGTGGGATAAGTTGAAGGATCGGGTCTATGGCAGACTTTGAACCCAACAGGCTGGTGCGTACTCTCTACGATGAAGGCGTTGCATTCATCATTATTGGAGGCATCGCGGCGTCATTCCTTGGTTCGCCTTCGGCTACGTTTGATCTTGACATCTGTTACGAGCGCTCGCGGGAGAACCTGGAAGCTCTGGCGCGGGCGCTGCGGAGTCTAAACGCGAAGCTCCGTGGCATCCCCGAAGACGTGCCGTTCCGGCTGGATGCTAGGACGCTGGCGATGGGCGATCACTTCACATTCGCGACCGATGCTGGGGACTTCGACTGCCTAGGAACACCGGCCGGGACGGACGGGTACGAGGACCTGCTACGAAACGTGGTAGATGTGGAGGTCGAGGGAATACCGATCAAGGTCGCCGGGCTTGACGACCTGATTAGGATGAAGCGGGCGAGCGGCCGGCCAAAGGATCGGATCGAGCTGGAGATCCTGGGGGCGCTGCGCGACGAGATCGACAGAGAGCCTGAGTGAGGCGCACCCGGGACCGAGGCGCGCTGGCAGGAAAGACGCGTCGCCAGCATGCTACGATGGATTCCGTCCAAGCCGCGCCGGTCGCGCCGGTAGCCTCAGCGCCCTGGTCTGCTACGGTTCGGCCGGCATCCTCCAGGAGAATGGACAGCGCCATGCCAGCTCCCAGACGTCTCGTCAAGCGCAGCGGTGACTTGAAGCGTGCGGTCATCGACTTCGCGCTCACCAATCGAGCCATCAGCCGCATCATGCAGCGGGAGATGCACAAGTCTCTTGGCCGGCGAGCCAGAGGAGGCGAGGGTGAGTGGATCAACTTCATCGACTACTTCATCCTGCAGCACCGCCTAACGGACGGCAAGACGGTGGTCGAGCGCTTCGTCGAGCAGCATCCCCAACTGCCGGAAGATGAGCGCGCGATGCTCCTCGGCTGGCGCGAGGTGGTCGAGGGAGTGTTCGAGGTAAGAGAGCGTAGGGGCGATGCCATTACCGCGTTCAACTTGGTGGACGAGCTGACGTACCGCATCAGCTCCAACGCCGGCAAAGCGGCGTTCGAGCCGACTCCGCCCGGCGCATTCATCCTGGGACGGATCGTACCAGTCGCCGACGAGTGGCTGGTAAGCGGCTCCATGTACTCCTGGCCGGCCGACCAGCACGAGGCGGCGCATCAGTTCGCGGCAGACCTGGGGCTGCGGCGGCCGAAGCTGGTGTTCCGGAACCCCGAGAAGCTCAAGCAGGCGTTCGAACTGCAGCGTATCGAGTGTCAGGCGTTCCGGCAGTTTTTCGGTTCGGATCTCGTCATCGTGCCGGGCAGCGAGCTGCAGAAGCTAGCGGACGACTACTGGCGCTTTCGCCAGCATGAGTTTGTCCTGCCTGTGGGGAAAACGGCGGCCGAGCTGGCCAAGGAGCAGGGCCAAAAGGTGCCGGAGCTGAAAGAGAAGTTTCCCGAGGATCTGCTCAAAGCGGAGACAGTGGGGATCGTCTGTGACGACGTGGAGGGAATGTACTACTTCCGCAACCTGGGCACCCTGGCGGAGGTCTTCGAGCGCCCCGAGCTGGTGAAGCGCCCCCGTTACCGGCGAGCGGTGCAGGACTATCTCAGGGATCCAGATACCGAGCCCCTGCCGCTGCGTCGCCTGGCGGAGCAAAACCCCGAGCATGCCAGTCAGGTGTTGCGGGAGGTGCTCAAGCAGCCAGACTTTTCGTGGGAGCGCGACGGGGAGGCGCTGTTGCGCAAGTACAAACCGCGTTTCTACGAGGAACCGCCGTTGCCGAGCGTCGTCCCCGCCAGCAGCGCGCAGGCGCGCGCACATTCGCGGTAGCGACGTTTGTGCCGCCGGTATTTATGGCTGTCAGCGTCGCAATTACGTCGTTCCGGTGAGGATCGACGATACCCGTCAATCGGGCCAGGCGAGGGCTTCGGGCAGGCACCGTTACAACCGACCAACGCGCCATTATACTCGGCCGTCGCTGCGGAGTACTACCTGTGCGCTACTGGCGCTGGAGTGCCCGGACACCGGTTGGCCGCCATCGGACGGCGGACTCGCAGGCCGTTGAGGCTCGTGTTAATGCCGCTTCAATGCACCAGTCAGCAGCAGCGCGTTGAGGGAAACGTTGAGGTGAGCGGTTTACAGTGGACTCATTTCCGTCCAGGAAGGAGCCCATGATGCCGAACACTCGCCTTACTCGGTTGCAGTTACTCAGGGCCAGCAGCGGCGCGTTCGCCGCCGGCGTCCTCGCCGCGTGCGGTCAAACGGCGGACGGGGGGCAGGGAGAGGCGCGCACCGGTAGCTCAAAGGAGCCCGTTTCGATCGAGCATCTCGACTGGTGGGTGCCGAGCACACCGGTGCTGCAGACCTACTTTGACGGGATCAAGAAGGACTTCGAGGAAAAGTACCCCAACGTCACGGTGAGCTACACGTTCGTGAAGGGCACGGGCGGCGTACGGGAGAAATGGATCGCCCTCACCGCCGGCGGTACGCCGCACGACAGCTCGCAGGTATCGGTCGCGTTCGTACGCGACCTGATGACCAACAACCTGATCGAACCCCTGGACGCCTACATCGCCAAGACGCGCCACATGGATGCGAAGGAGTTCGTCGACACCGGCCGCTTCTACAACACGTACCGAGGAAAACAGTACGGCATCCCGTACGACGGTCCCGCCGAAAACGTGATCGCCTATAACACGCAGCACTTCAAAGAGGTCGGGCTCGATCCGTCGCGCAAGTTCACGTGGAGCTGGACATACGATCAGTTCCTGGAAGCGGCGAGGAAGCTGGCGAAGACACAAGGCGGCAAGATCATCCGTGGCGGATTCAGCCCGCCCGGGCTAAGTATCGGTGGCTTCCTGCCGTGGTTGTACGCGAATAGCGGCGACTTCTACGACAAGGACTACAAGCGCATCCTCGCCAACGACGCGAAGGGCAAGGGCGCGCTGCAGTACATCGTCGATCTCCGGCACCGCCACAAGCTGGCGGCAGAGGTCGACGGCGCCGCACTGGAGAACGAGGGCTACTCGATGGTCGTGTCGGGCTCGTGGACGGTGGGCTACATCCTGGACAAGAACCCCGATCTGCCGTTTGCCTACACGCCGATCCCTAAAGGGCCAATGGGGGCGCACCCTTCGAGCCAGACATGGACGAACATGTGGGCCATGTCGCGCGACGGCAAGAAGAAGGACTGGGCGTGGCAGTGGCTCAGCTTCGTCAACTCAGAAGAGACGCAAGAGCGATACTTCGCCGGCGTGCTCAAGCGCCACTCGGGCCGCAAGGCCTACTACCAGAGCGCAGCGTGGAAGCAGGTGCTCAAGGAATACCCGCAGCTCGAAGGGCTCGAGAAGATTGCCGACATGAGCAAGCAGTATCCGTGGGTGAAGACCGCCGAGCTCAACGACGAGACCAAAGACCACTGGAAGAAGCTGCAGAACAACGAGATTAGCGTCAACGAGATGCTGCTGCGGCTCGAACAGATCGGCAACCGGCTGCTGTCCAGCGGCTAAACCAAGTGCAAAATGCAAAATGCAAAATGCAAAATGCAGAGTGCAAAGTGACGAGACCTGTGGGTGCCACTTGCTACTCTTGCGTTTCGGGAGCTGCTGACTCCGGGGAAGCAGCTTCAGCCTTACTGGATCAATGGTCCTGCGCGCCGGGAAGCGAGCGAGCTATCGCTATCATTGAGGTGAGGGTCGTGATGGCAACCTCACCAACCGACACGAAGCGTACTACGGTGCTCGTGGTGGAGGATGATGTGGCGGTAGCCACGGCATTGGTCGATCTGCTGAGCGCGCGCGGCTATGCCGTCCATCACGAGGACAACGCCAAGGGTGCGGCCGCCGCACTGGAAGAGATCGCGCCCGACCTCGTCCTCCTCGATCTCATGCTGCCGGATGGCGATGGGTTGGAGGCGTGTGCCGGGTGGTGTGTTCAGCATGACGTGCCGATCATCGTCTGCAGTGGCCGAGATCAACCTGATGTGCGGGTGCAGAGTCTCAAGCTCGGCGCGGATGATTTTGTGGCGAAGCCGTTCTACCCGAGCGATGTAGAAGCGCGCGTCGAGGCCGTGTTGCGACGCGCGCGGCGAGCACGGGATGGCGCTGCCCGCAACTCGCGACAGCGCGAACCGGCGGTCGATTCGGCCATGCGCGTTGGCTCACTCGTCGTCGATCCGGTACGACTCGAGGTCTGGATGGGCAGCCGCCGCGCATCGCTCACGCCGATCGAGTTTCGATTGCTGCACGCGCTGGCCAGCCGCAGCGGTACCGTCGTTTCCCCCGAGGAGCTGAAGGTCGAGGTGTGGGGTACGCAGGCCGGTATCGACAACCGATCGTTGTATTCGCATATCAAGCGGCTGCGCGCCAAGCTGGCGGCGCTGCCCAGCTACGGTCGCAACACACCGACCGTTCACACGGTGCGCGGCCACGGATTTATGCTCCACTAAAGTCAGTCCAAAGTCCAAGGCCGGCTGCCAGAGGCGATGTGCTTTGGCCTTTGGACTTCACCAAAGCCAAGGTGGGACCCGCAGTCGTCCTCACTTTGCACGTTGCACTTTGCACTTGGTTTAGGGCGACACGCCGTTTGTCTCGACAGACTCGCCGGAGTTGTTGGTCCGGGACCGCTGAGTGCCGGATGGATCGATCGGTAGGGTGACCGTAAACGCGCTGCCCACACCTTCCTCACTCTCCACACTGATGCGGCCGCCATGGAGCTCGACGATCTGGCGTGCGGCCGCGAGCCCGATGCCCGTGCCGGCGATCCTGCCGACGACGTTTTGTGCGCGGTGATAGCGTTCAAAGATGTGCGGCCGATCGGCTTCGGGGATGCCCAGCCCCTGATCCCGTACGGTGAGGAGCGCGCGCGCGTTGACGTTCTCCTCCCGTTGGACGGCGAGCGTCACGGTGATCGTTCCGCCACCGGGACTGTACTTGATGGCGTTGCCGAGTAGATTCTCTAGAACTCGCCCGAGCCACGCGCCGTCCCAGTAGCCGACGACCTCGTGCTCGGGAAGATGCGCCCGCAACTCGTGGCGATCAGTCGTCTGCTGGTGCGCCTCGATGGCCGCGCGCGTCAGCGCCGCAAGATCGCACCGCGCCCGGCGAAGCACCACCGTGCTGTCGGCACGCTGACGTGTGATGGCCGAGATATTCTCGATCTGTGCCAGCACCCGCTGCGCCGAGCTGATGATGAGCGTCAGCCGCCGGTGGAGACGGTCGGGGTCGATCGTGCCGGATTGGTCGAGATGCCGTTGCAGCACCTGCGCGAGGCCGCTGATGCCGGCGAGCGGGTTCTTGAGGTCGTGCGTGGCGATCGAAAGAAACTCGCCGCGCTGCTCTTCCAACACTTCCTGCACGGTAACGTCCCGCACGAGCAACACCGCCCCGATGCGCGACCGGTCCTCGGCAAGCACAGGGCCGGCGTTGCCATGAAGGGCGATCGCCGTTCCATCGCGGCGCCGGACACGCCACGCGGCCTCGATGATCGTCTCGCCGTTTAGGGCGGCACGGCACATGGGACACTCGCTTCTGGCGAGAGGCTCGCCGCTCGGCGTCAAAAGCGCGTACGCCTGGCAATACAGGGGAGCCGGCCCCGGAGACCCACGACCACTGCCTTTCTGTCCCCGCGGCGCAGACGCCGCACCATTGCCGTGCACCTGGATCGCAGACGGATTCATGTAGGCGATCCTGCCCGAGACATCGGCAACGATCACCCCTTCAGGGAGCTGGTGCCAGAGCGATTTGGGGATTCTGAGTAGCGGATCGCGGATGTCGGCTGCGGCGCTCGCCGGCTTGCGAACAGAGCGGAAGCGGGCCGCCAGTGTGGTGATGGTCAGCGCCAGCGCAGCGAAGGGGATAAGCGTGGCAGACAGACTGACGGCGAGGCGTTCCGTGGTACGGGCGTACTCAAAGCTTGCCACGATGCCGGCAGCTCCAAGTGCGGTGGCGAGCAACCCGGGGCCAAAACCGCCATAGTACGCGCTCACGAGGACGACGGCGAGAAACAGCAGAGGTACACTGGTGAACAAGAGCGGCTGAGCGATCAGCCACATGAGAAAGGAAACTCCGCTGGCAACTGCCGGGAGACCGTAGAGCACCACGAGGCGCCTTGCGCTCTGCTCATTCATCTTTCGCCCACTGTTTCCCCGAACCCACGTCGATGGCGTTACGCGACGCACCGCCCTAGCGTTTACATCAGCGTATTCCATTTCGACGTTACTGAACGATACACCAGACTCAGAGTGAAGTCAATACTTTTTGGTGGCGAATCTCTTCTGTTTAGGGTGTCGTCTGGCAACAGTTCGTAACCCTGTCGACGCCGTTAACGGCGGCCCGATCCCGATGACATCTGGGCTCGATCCGCGGCGAAAATAGACGCGGCGCAAGTTCAGTGTCCGAGTACGTACGAGAGGAAATACCTACTTAGCCGCAGGCGTCGGGATCAGTAACGACCCCGACGCCTCACTTGCGGCCCAAGCACGGCCAGAGCGTTCGGGTCCTTCAGCTTCCGTCGACGGGCGGACCGGCCGGACCCACGCCGCGGGCGTCTATCCAGCCGTAGTTCTGCGTGACCGGGTTGAACACGTGGAGCCGGCCGGCAATCTGCGGCGCGACGACCGTGAAGGTGGTGAACTGAGGACCGGCAATACCGTAGTCGATGGCATCCAAGGTGGGGCCCGAGTAAACGTGTACGTCCGGGTCGAAATTCTGTACCCACGACCGGACGATCACCGCCGGCAGAAAGAGCGTACCGGACGTGGCTGGTGTGCCGGACATCGTCGGTGGGCCCGACATCGTCGGTGTGGCGGATGTGGTTGCTGGCGTGCCGGCGGTGGCGGGTGTCCCCGGTTCTGCCTGCAGCAAGTCGAGCGAAAGTTGCACGCGGAGTGTGCCGGTACGAGGATCAAACGTCGCCGGCGGCCGGACATACCCCAGAAAGGCGCCGGTCTCGCCGACATCGCGGCTTGCTCGGCGATCGTACACCGCGTGCAGCCAGCCGAACACGCGGTCGAGCTGCGGCGGCTGGACAAGCACAGGCAGGGTGAGGGAGACCGTCACCGCCTCAGGCACCTCGGTGGCCGTCTGTGGGAGGCGTACGCGCCTGCCGGCAGCGTCGAGGAGCTCCACTCCGAGCGAGATCGGATGGCTCATCGGAATCACGTTGCCTCCGCCGAGGCTGCCACGCTGCGCCTCGTTCTCTAGGAGAGGCGCCGGATCGTACGACAGGCGCACCGAGGTGACGCTCGGCAGCGCCGAGCGAAGCGCGCCGGCGGCTTCGGCATCGAAGAGCACGACCAACGGTTGTCCGCCGGACAGCGTAAGCGTCGTCGACCACGGCTCGTGTGCCGAGAAGGTCGCGATCACCGGCACGGCAGAGCGGTCCGGTGCACCGGCTGCACCGCTCGCAGAAGAGCCGGCGGTGACGCCGGCCACCGTGGAAGAGCCCGAGGCCGCCACCGCCGATATGGTGGCGGTCGCTATGCTGGTCGGGGTCACCGTGGCTGTGAGCGTCGGAGTCGGGGAGCTGGTCGGCGATGGCGTTGCCGTCGGCGTCCGAGTCGGCAGCGACGTTCTGGAAGTGTCGAGTGAAATCTCCAGGCGGAAGAGGCCACCCTCGCCATCGAAACCGGCAAGTTGGATCGCGTACGCCTTCCCTGCCGACACGACGGCCATGGCCTCCGACGTAAGAATGAGGCCGGGGTCGGAGTCGTCGTTGCAGGCCAGTTGGGTCAGTGCCGTCAGGGCAGACCCCTCGTAAATGGCGAGGACGGTGTCGAACTGGCTGCCCGCCGTGCTCGCCGTGAGTACGCCCGTGGCAGGTGGCGTGAACCGGAACCAGACGGTCTTGCCGGCCGGTGCGCAGTCGGGCATGGGCTCGCCAGACTCCACCGTCGCCGCGGTCGTATCGCCGCTGATCGTAAGTGATCCGCCGATGGAGTTGACCGGCGCGCCGGCAAAGTTATCGGTCGCCTGTAGTGTAACGGTGCTGCTGGCCGTCGGGCTGGTGGATGGAGTCGGCGTCGGGGTCTCGGACACGCTCACCGTCGGGGTCGCCGTCGCCGTCGGGGTCCCGGACACGAGCGGCGTCGGGGTCGCCGTCGATGTGCTGAGCGCCGTTGCCGTCGCCGTCGGCGTCGGAGTCGGCGTCGCGGTGCCGGTCGGAGTCGGCGAACAGGCCACCACCGTCGGGGTGTGCGACGGCGTTGAAGTGGCCGTTTCCGTCGCCGTGGGGGTACTCTGGGGTAGCGCGCTCGGGGTCGCAGACGCGGTTTCTGTCGGACTCGGCGACGGCGTTGAGGTCGCCGAGCTCGTCACCGTAGTGGTCGGAGTCACATCGGCGCAATCGCCGGGTGCAGCCAATGCGCTGTCGTCGTTGACGTTCGGCAGAGGGAACACAAGGCTGATGCCAATCACCAGTGCGAGCGCGTGAGCCGCGAGTGTCGGCCAGGTGCGTTTAGTCACCGGCGTCACCTTCGTAAGCGTGATCCAACGATTGATAGCGTCCTCCGCAGAGGCACGGTGCTCCATCCTTTGGGCTGCGCTGACCAGAGAGTGCGAGTACTGCCGATCGTATTGTCAAGCCCCGCTCAGGCTAGCACGATTCGTCCATGTGTGAGCTTTTTCACTATAAGCCACAGATGTTTTCCAGATGGGAACGGTTATTGGGCAACTTCATAGCAATCTCGTGACGAATCGATACCGAACGAATGCCAGGCGCTCGAAACCTCAGGCAGGCTCAGACCGTCATGTCGAGATCGGCGGTAGGGACGGAGCTGGGTATCGGCCTTGGGCAGCCAGGCGGCTCGCCGGATTCACTCCGAGCCAGGAGAGGGCGAGTGCCAGACGACAAGCCGGCCGCTGATATGGCTTTTGCGCGGCATCGCGGCCGGACTGCCGAACGAGTCATCGTTGATATGGCGAGCACACGTGATGTAGAGTATCGCCACGACAGGAACGTTAATGCAGCAGCCACCACGGGACCGTTCACCGCAAGAACCCGCGTGCCAAGAGCAACTCGACCGGCGATCATCCGCCGACAGTCGTCGTAGAAACCGCGCGCGTGCGCGACGCGATGCATTGCGATTCGTTGCGGAAGAAGTCCACCGCATGAGGCAGGTCGTCGGGCGTCTGCAAGGGGAGGTCCAAGAGCTCATCGACGTCGAACAACGGAGGCCACTGAGTACCGATGAAGCCGAACGCGCCCTCGCCATAACAGGTGAGCTGCAGCGCCTCCGGGCCGAGGTCCGCCGGCTTCACGACGAGTTCCGGAGACTAGCGGTCGAGAGCGTAAAGGACGAACACCGGGAGTGAGCCGATGGGTGAGGCAGCATCGGTACTACGCGATCTCCTCGACCAGCTCGCACAGCTCAAGAACGCATGCGACGAACTGGGTCGCGAGGTCGAGCGGAGCTTTTGGGAGAGCGTTGCGCGAGATCTCCCGAATCGGCTGCACCTTCGCAAGCCGGCGACCCGGGAGGCGCGACTGATCAGCGGTGCCGCCGGCCGGCGCCAGCTGCCCCGGCGCCGGCGCACCCACACGACGCTCCCAACCACGAGCGAATCGGCGCCGGAGCCAACGGCGGCGCAGCAGCGGCGGCGGCACATCCTTATCGTCGACGACGACCACATTCTCTGTTACGTCGTGATACAGGCACTCCGGGAAGAGGGACACACCGTGGTTGCCGCGCCGAATGGGGCAGCTGCCCTCGCCGCCGTGACACACCGTGCCCCAGATCTGATCCTGCTCGACTTGCGCATGCCGGTGATGGACGGGCCGGAGTTCGTGCGGGCGTACCGCCAACTGCCCCACCCACGCGCTCCGATCATCACCATGACCGCCGCCACCGACGCCCGCCAATGGGCCGACCAAATCGGCGCCAATGGGGTGTTGCCCAAGCCGTTCGAACTGGCCGACCTTTTCGCAACCGTCGAGCGGGTCCTGCACCAGTAGCCCCCCTCCTCGCCCTCGCGCCCTCAGCCGGTCGCCGCGTTGAATCTGCGCGCCGGCAGGGCAGTTTCCTTAATGGAGGGATATGAATACGGGGACGAAGCGACGGCGGCACGGCGGTGCCGTGGCCGAGCAGGCGAATGAGGAGGCCCACCGGGAGACCGACCGGAATAGCCAGGCACAGGAGGCGGCCGCGACAGTGCCACTGCACGGCGGCGTGGTGGCGTTCTCGGCGCACGTGCTGAAGAAGCCGCTGCGGCCGTACCAAGCGGCGGCAGCGCAGGCCATCCAGCAGAGCATTCTGGCCGTCGACGGCCTCACCTTCACGGTGATGATGGCGCGCCAGATGGGCAAGAACGAGCTGTCGGCCCACTTGGAGGCGTGGCTGCTCGACCACTCTGCGCAGGCCGGCGGGACGATCGTCATGGCGGCGCCGACGTTCCGGCCGCAGATCTTGAACAGCATGCTTCGGCTGCAGGAGCTCCTGCGCCACCCACACTTCCAGGGACGGTGGCGGCGCGAACACGGCTACATGCTCGCGCTCGACGAGGCGCGCATCGCCTTCTACTCCGCCGAGCCGCAGGCGAACGTCGTCGGCGCGACGGCGTCGCTCCTGCTGGAAATCGACGAGGCGCAGGGCGTCGATCCGGACAAGTTCACGCGCGACTTTCGGCCAATGGCCGCCGCCACCAACGCCACGACGGTTCTGTACGGCACGGCGTGGTCGGAGGATTCGCTGCTCGAGCAGCAGCGGCGGCGCAACCTCGAGCTGCAAGCCCAGGGTCTCGCCCAGCGGCATTTCGAGTTCGACTGGGAGGTCGGGGCGCGGGAGAACGAGGCCTACCAGAAGTTTGTGATGGGCGAGATCGAGCGTCTGGGGCGGGAGCATCCGCTCATCCGCACGCAGTATCTCTTGCAGTGCCAGCAGGGTGGCGGCACGTTCTTTACGCCCGGCCAGCGCCTGCTGCTCCGCGGCACGCACCCGCGCCGGCTCGCGCCGGCGACGCTCGCGGACGGCGTGCGCTACGTCGCGGCGGTCGACGTCGCCGGGGCGGCCGAAGAGCCGGCCGACGCGGCGCTGCGGGCGCTCGCGCCGCGGAAAGACAGCACCGTCGCGGGGCTGGCCGAGGTCACGCCGCGCGGGGACGGCGGGCCGCCGCTGACGCGGATCGTCGAGATCTACTGGTGGACGGGCCGGCCGCTGCACGAACAGTGCGACCGGCTGATTCACCTGCTGCGTGACGTCTGGCGGTGCGCCAAGGTCGTGGTCGACGCCTCTGGACTGGGCGCCGATCTCGCCGGCCGGCTCGAGCGGGCACTGGGCAGCACGGCCGTCGAGCCGTTCATCTTTAGCGTGCAGAGCAAGAGCCGGCTGGCGTTCCACCTGCTGGCGCACGTCGACAACGCCTGCCTGCAGATGTGGGCCGAGCCCGACGGCGCCCGCTCGCCGGAGGCCGACGAATTCTGGAACGAGGTCGAGCGCGTAAAGCCGCGGCTGCGGACCGGCGACCAACTGGGCTTCTACGTGCCCGAGGCGCAGGGGCACGACGACTTTGTGATGATGCTGGCGCTGCTGGCGTGGGCGGCGCGGGACGTGCGCCCGGCGCCGGCGCGGGCAATTGTCCGGCCGAAGCGATGGTACGAGGGAGAGGGAAGGTACTGAGAGGGTGAACGGAATGTTTGTCCGTGCGGCGATTGCCGCGTTGAATTTCGGCGTTTGGCGGGCAGATTACTTAATGGAGGCACCTCGCGAACGGCGCGTTCGCGAGGTGCGGTGCGAAGCAGTCTAGTGGAGGTCGTGCCGGTGGCGAGATGGTCGTTTTGGAAGCGCGGCGGTGCGGTGGTGCCGGATTCGGCGAAGCTGCGCGTTCGTGAGAGCACGGACGACGAGGATCGCGAGTGGCGGGCGGTCTATCTACCGGGGACCGGCGGCGCGGCGCGCGACTTACCGCCGAGCGATTGGCGCGCGCTGTTGCGGGAGGCGTACAAGGCGTACTGCACCAATCCGCTGGCGTACGCGGTGATCGAGCAGGGCACCAACTTCGTGCTCGGTGGCGGCGTGCGCGTCGTCGCCAAGGACCCGCGCGTCCAGCGCGCCGTCGACCGTTTCTGGCACGACGCCGACAACCGGATGGACCTGCGGGTGTATGCCATTCAAACCGAGCTCGCGCTCTTCGGTGAGCAGTTCATCCGGTATTTCATCGATCCGCTGACCGGCCGGACGGTAATCCGTCAGCTCGATCCGCTGCACGTGGAGGCGATCGAAACCGATCCCGACGACGTCGAGCGCCCGCTGCGCTTCCTCTACCGGCCGCCGGTCGAGTCCGGCCAGGAGAGTGAGGGTGGGTGGATCGCGGCGTCGGAGATCGCTCACTTCGCGATCAATCGCGTGAGCAACGCGACGCGTGGCCGGTCAGACCTGGCGCCGCTGCTGCCGTGGCTGCGGCACTACCGGGACTGGTTGACCGACCGGGTGAACCTGAACCACTACCGGAGCGCGTTCGCCTACGACGTGACGGTGGCCGGTGCGCAGCGGAGCGAGATCGAACGGCTGCGGGCGGAGCACGCCGCGCCGCTAGAGCCCGGCACGGTGCTGTTCCACAACGAGTCCGAAACGTGGCAGGCGGTGCAGCCGCAGATCAATGCCGACGACGTGAAGGACGACGGTCGTGCGCTGCGCCTGATGATCGCGGCGGGCGCGGGTGTGCCAGAGCATTACCTCTCGGAGGGCGGCAACGCCAACCGAGCGACGGCGGTGGAGATGGGGCTGCCGGCGATCAAGCGCTTCCAGCGCCGGCAGGAGTATCTGCGACGGTTGCTCACACACCTCGTCGACCGCGCACTAGCCGAGCAGGTGCGCGCCGGAGCGCTCGGGCCACGCGCCGAGCGCACGTTCACCGTCGAGTTCGACGAGCTCGGCACCGCGGGAACGGGCGAGCTCGGCCCGGCCGCCGCGAGCTTTACCGGCGCATTGGCGACCGCGGCCGATCGCGGCTGGGTGACCGACGAGGAGGCCAGGCGGCTGTGGTGGCGCTTCACCGGCGAGGCGAATCAGGAACGTTGAGCCACCGATGCACACCGATGCACACCGATAGAGAGGACGGGATGGAACCGCCGATGAACGCCGATGAACGCCGCCTCCAATGGTCATTCTGACCGGAGGAGGGCCGAATGACAAGGCGAAGGTCAGAATGACAGGCCGAAGGGCGCCGATAGAGAGGTGTGATGGAAGAGACGGGTGGGCCGACGTTGATGGAGGTACGGGAGGCAGGCGGCGAATTCTTGGCAGAGGGAGGTGATGCAGGGGGGCGCCGAGGGCGCAAGGGGCGCGAGGTGCGGGTCGTGATGCTGCGCGAGGGCTTGGCCAAGAGCGGGAGGTGTTTTTCGCGGGCGGCGATCGAGGACGTCGCGCGGGCAGCGGAGGGCCTCAGGTGCTTTGCCGATCACCCAACGACGATCGAGGACCAGGTGCGCCCGGCCCGTTCGGTGCGGGACATCGTGGGCGTCTTTGGCGCGCCACACGTCGTCGAGGAAATGGGTGCGGATGGCAGGCCGCGGGCGCACGTCGAAGCGATGCTGCGTGTGCTCGACAGCGCCGGCTGGGTGTGGGAGCTGATCGAGGCGGCGCTGACGGCGGGGCCGGCTGAGCTCATCGGGCTCTCGATCGACGCGCTGTGCGCCGTCCGCACCGGCTCGCTGCCGGGCAGTTCCGCGGCGCATGCGATGCGCGTGCCGATCGTCGAGGCAGTGCCGGTGCTCAAGAGCTGCGACGTGGTGACACGGGCGAGCGCCGGCGGGCGCTTTCTCCGTGTAGACGGCGAACCAGGCGCTGCACGCGAGAGCCTGGTGGCGCACCACGAGTCCGTAGGGGCGTCCGTAGGGGCGTATGGCCATACGCCCAGCCTTACGCCCAGGGTCCGCGGGCGAACGCCCAGCCCGACGCCCCTACCCGTCGGCGGTGCGTCAAGGACCGCCTCATTCGCCACGAGATACGCCGAAAAGGAGGAACAAAGGCAGGCAACGAACGAGAACGACCAGCGTATTCCAAACCAACAAGGAGCAGAGGCATTGACGACACCAACTCAGGAACTAACGGTGGTCCGGGAGGACGGGAACGCAATGGCGACGACGACGGCAGCGACGACGGCAGCGACGACGGCGGCGGAGACCGGCCGGAGTAACGCTTTGGCAGTAGCGGGAGACGGCGAACCCACCGGCCCGGCGGGCGCGCCGGCCGGTACCACGAGCGACGCGCGCGACACGCTGGCAGCGGTGCGCGAGGCGCAGGTGCAGCTCGAGTGCGCCTATTTGTTGCACGAGCGGCTGACGGCGGCCACGCTGCCGGCGGCGATCAAGGATAAGCTGCGCCGGCAGTGGGACCCGTTCGGCGCGGCGCGGCAGCACGGGGCACGATGGGACACGAGCGAGGGATTTGCGCGGGCGCTCGAAGCAGCGGTCGACCTCGAGCTCGAGGCGCTCGCCGTGCTGCGTGACGCCGCCGGCTGGGCCGCCACGGGTGACGCCGGCACCACGACGGGTGCGGGCGGAGGACTGGTGCGTGGCCACGGCGCCGCCCGATCGGACGTCGGTCTCGACGCGGTCAGCCGGGGCCGAGCGGCGGTGCAGGTGGCACTTGACCGGCTGTTCGGTGTCCGCGAGCACGATGACGATGGCGACGTGGCGATGCTGCGACGCGCCGGTATCCAGGCGCCGCGCTGGACGAGCCTGCGGGAGGCCTACACCCAGATCACCGGCGACGTGACAGTCAGCGGTTACGTCCGGCCGGACCTGTCGGTCGTGCGCGAGGCGAATGAGGTCACGACGGGGGTGCTCAACCAAGCGTTGCTGAACAGCATGACGAAGCGGCTGGTGCAAGACTACGCGGGGCAGCCGCAGGACTGGCGGCGGTTCTCCGCGATCCGGGCGCTGCGCGGCTTCAAGAGCCAGGACCGCATCCGGTTGTTCGACTTCGGGTCGCTGTCGACGGTGGCGGAGGGGGGCGCGTACACGAACCTGGCGTGGGACGACGCGCGGGAGAACTACGCGCCGGTCAAGAAGGGCAACCTAAACCAGGTGCAAAGTGCAAAATGCAAAGTGACGAGACCTGTGGGTTCCACCTTGGCTTTCGTTTAGTCGTAGTCACGAGAGAGGCAATCCTGAACGACGACGTCGATTCGATCCGGCGCATCCCGGCGAAGCTGGCGGTGGCGGCGGGGGTGACGATCAACGAGTTCGTGTACGGGCTGTTCACGAGCAACCCGTTCATGAGCGACGGCACGAAGGTGTTCGACGACGGCACGCAGACGAGCCACGCCAACCGGGGACGAGCGCGCTGAGCTCGAGCGCGCTGCAGGCGGCGATCACGGCGATGCTCAAGCAGACGAACTCGGCAGGGAAGCGGCTCAACCTCAAGCCGCGGTACCTGCTTGTGCCGCCGGACCTGCGGTTCACGGCGCTGACGCTGGTGAACTCGACACTGGTACCGGGGAGCAACAACAACGACGCGAACGTCTTGAGGGGGGCGGTCGAGCCGATCAGCGTGGCGCAGTTCACCGACGTGACCGACTGGTACCTGGTGTGCGATCCGGGGCTGGTGGAGTCGATCGAGGTGGGGTTCGTCGGCGGGCGGCAGATGCCGGAGTTGCTGCTGCAGGACGCGCCGCTGAGGGGGCAGGTGTTCACGAACGACCAGATCAGCTTCAAGGTGCGGTGGGAGTTCGGCGGCGGGTGGCTGGACTACCGGGGGGCATTCTGGTCGCAGGTGGCGTAGTGCGAGTGCAAAATGCAAAGTGCAAAATGCAAAATGCAAAGTGGATAACTGAGGGCGGCGACTGGTGCGGTTGGCGGGCGGTCG
>JACQGX010000237.1 GCA_016199265.1 Chloroflexota bacterium
GGCACCGCACGCGGCCGCAAACTGCGGCCAAACCCGCCTGAGTTAGCGAAAACTAGAGTTTAATAGATAGAGTTGAGGCACACTGATGCCAAGCTAGGAGGAGCAGGGGTGAACACACGCACTGACAAGGTGTCGCGGTCGTCGGAAAGTACGGTAGAGATGCCGGCCACCTCGCCGGTATCGCGCCGGCGACTCTTTGCCGCCGCCGGAAGCGGCGCTGCCGGGCTAGCCGCGGTGGTGGCGGCGTGCGGTCCCGAGGGCGCGCCGGCCGGGCCAGGCGGCAAGGGAGCGAAGGCGATTTCCGGTACGCTGACCTACTGGCCGGAGGGCGGCGAGAACACCGCCAGTTACCAGGCGTGGGTGCAGCGTATCGCCGACTTTCAGAAGGCCTATCCAGAGGCCAAGGTGGAGATGACGGTGACGCAGGACCGTGATGCCAAGCTGGTCACCGCCGTCGCCGCCGGCACGCCGCCGGATGTCTCGGTGCACGACCGCTACACAGTCGCCTCCGCCCAGGCACGCGGCATCATGATGGACATCATGCCCTACTTCAAGACGGCGGGCATGAAGGGTGAGGATCAACAGCCGTGGTGCTGGGAGGAAGTCTTTCGCAGCGGTAAGCTGTGGGGCTTGCCGTACTCGACCGACACCCGCATGGTGTACGTCAATCGGGAGCACCTCAAGAAGGCGGGCATCCCAGAGACCGCGCCAAAGACGCTCGACGACTTCGTCAAGGTCATGCGCCAGTTGAACGCCGGCAGCCCAGGCAATTGGCAGCGCATCGGGTTCATACCCGTTGGGAACTGGCATAACTGGCGCCTTTTCGGCTGGGGCTGGCTCTTCGGCAGCGAATGGTACGACGCCAAAGCGAATCGCGTGACGATGGATCACCCCAAGAACATCGCTGCCCTCGAGTGGGAGGTGCAGCGCACGCAGGAGTTGGGCGGCTACGACGCGCTGGACGGGTTCCGCAAGGCGCAGCCTAAGAGCGGCATGATGGATATGTTCAAGGCCGGCGCCGTCAGCACGGCGATCAACTCGACGTCCCAGTTGCTCGGCGTGTTTGCCGTCAAAGACTTGGACTGGATTGTGTGGGCGCCGCCGCCCGGCCCCGGTGTCAACCGCACCCACACCTGGTCCGGTGGCTTCGCGAACGTGCTCCCCACCGGGCTGAAGAACCCAGAGGCGTCGTTTACACTGGCGAAATACCTCTCGGACGAGGAGTTCCAGAAGGTCCAGAACAAGACTGGGGCCGGCCGGCTGCCCACGCTCAAGTCGGCGGCCAAGGACCCCCACTGGAACACCGTCGACTCGCGCGTCAAGCAGTTCGTCGACCTCCTGCCCTTCTCGCACATCCGGCCGCCCATTGTGCAGATCAGCATCATGAACCGCGAGCTGGACGGCGCCGAGGGCGCCGAAACCGTCGCGCTCAAGGGTCAGAAAGCGCCGCGCCAGGCGCTCCAGGAGGCGAACCAACGGGTGAACGACGCGATCAAGGAAGGCCGGGCGGACTAGGAATTCACCACGGAGACACAGAGACACGGAGAGGGCTTGGGTTCTTCGCGTCGGGCGGATGGTGCCGCCTGGCGGTAAGCGTTGCGCAGTGGCGCGGCCGAAGGAGAGAGGGAGAGAGCACACAGAGATGAGCGAAAAAGGTGTGGTGCGGGTGGCGATGATTGGGGCGGGGCGGATGGCGAACAACGTTCACTATCCGTCGCTGGTATCGTTCGGTGTCAAGATCGACCACACGGGCGGGGATGCTCTCCCAGCCCAGAACCATGCACGCCGCTAGGCGGCGCTCACCGGCGATGAGCAAACCGCCGCACGCCTTCCGGCACGACAAAGCCAGCACGCTGCTCAACGCGGGCGCCCGGCTCGAAGAAGTGCAAGACCTCCTGGGCCACGCCTCGCCCGAGACGACCAAGTAGATCTACGCCGACTACGACACGAGCCATCTGCGCACGGTGTTCGACAAGTACTCCGTGCCACTGAGCCAGCGGACAAAGCGCCCACCGTAGGTGCCGGAGTTACCACACCACGCCCGCTGCCATCGTGGGGTGTAGCTACCTAGGGCATGTATGTCCGAGAAAACCCCTGCGGTCCGACCGCGCGCACTTCAACAACTCCCTCCATCTCTGACACCAGATAGATTGTGTCGAAGTTATCGCAGTGCTGGAGCCGCGCGACCCACGGCGGACGGCGAATGTAGAACTTGCTGACGCCATCAACGTTGGGGTCGACACACAGCAAATCCCAACAATGAAACAGCCTGTCGCGTTCAAGCAGCGACAGGCTGCCCATGTACGGGCGCGCTGCCGGGCTTACCCTAACCCGAAACCCCATACTCGCGCTTCAGCTCCTCAAGTGTTGGCCAGTGGTCTGCCCCCCCCTCCTCCTCAGCCATGCCATTGGATCGTTCCCACATGGTCATGAGTTGGGCATTGTCCAGGGCTGCCTGGATTATAGCCCTTGCTCGCGTTTCTAGCCTATGAGCCTCCTCGCGGACTGTTTCGTACGACTTCAAGTCAGCTATCATGCTCCCGTCTCCCTTTGAAAGCGCATACCATGACAAAAACCATTGTCAAGCCGATATCGTACGCTTAAGTCTACCACCTGTGCGCAAGACCAATGCCCTCGGTTGTAACGGAGCCGCTGCAATTTCGTGACAGTGTAAGGCTGGAACACCAACGCCCCCTGGTAGTTGCCATTTGGCAATCCGCCATTTGACGGATATCACGGTACCATTTGGGACAGCAATCGCGCCCGCGTACTGGTGTCCCGCCCGCGCGCCTGGGCAGCGCACCTGGGCGGCGTAACACCGTTACGCTGCCTGTTACGCTCCGTTGCGCCGCCAGGCACCTACCCGAAAATCGCGCCTAGTGGCCCGTTTCAGCGCCACGCGCGCTGAAACGGGCCACCCCTCCAGCTCCGCCACCGTTCGACTCAGGTTCCACTCCTGAGTCGAACCGTACCGGCAGAAACATCGGCGCCGCTCCTGGGATGAAGTGAAGCGGCGCCAAAATCGCCACATCCTTGCACGCGCCACCCTTTCGCATGGGCGAGAGCCGAAGGCGACTACTCTGCAGAGGGCAGCGCCGCGAGGACGGCGAGACTGGCGAGCGTCTCTTCCACGGCCCACCTCGGGTCATCCAGGGCGGCGATGAGTTCGGAGAGGCCGCGGAGACCCTCCCGCTTGGCTGGGGTAAGGCGGCCAACCTCGGCGCGGACGAACACCGTCTCTTCGGCGGTCCAGGCAGGGAACTGGCTGCCCAGGCAGCGGAACGCCTCCTGCCAGCGCTCAGACACGTCGCGTCTGGCGAGTTGCGCCTGCCAGGTGGCGGTCCACGGCTGTCCAGGCTGGGCCGCTTCGAGCGCGCGAGCAGCGGCGCGGCGGAGACGGAGGCTGCAGGCCGCGTGCTGCGACTGCAGGGCGTCACGTTGCCGAGCGAGCGCTGCATCGGCCATCTGCCGTACCCGTGCCTCGGCCGCATCCTGGGCCTGCCGCCGGGCCGTCTCCAGTGCCTGTTGTGGTGGCGACTGGCCTTCCCAGGCGTCGAGCAGCGCCAAGAGGTCGGCCATCGCGGAAACGGGCCTGGACTGACCGTCTGCGCTGACCCAGCGCATCTCCACGGCGACGAATGCCGGAGACCCGTCAAAAGCGCCGTACCTCGCCGGCGCGGCCGCCGCCCCGTTCGCGTTGTACGCACCCGATCCGGCACGGGCGTTACTTTCCGCGCCTAGGGCCGGCGGCGCGCTAGTACCCTGCGCTGCCTGGGCAGCGCGGGCAATCACCAGAGGCGACCCGGCCGGCAGCTCCCTAAGCAACGCTTCAATCTGGAGCCACATGCGGGAGCCGGGACCGAACGGCTCGGCATCTTCTCGTGCCTCCAGGACGGCGCTGTCCAAGCCGACGGTGGTGGCGTTGGCCGGCGTGCGGATCTGCCAGGCCCCGTCGTCCAGCGCCTCAGCCGATACGCCGACATCCGCCTCCACCAGCCTGGCAAGAGCGGCTTTGAGCTGTTCCTTCTCCACCGGCGGCAGGGCACCTGGTACGTTGAGGTCCTCCAGCGCCGCCGCGTCGGACGGCGTGTAGACGCTTTGGGCCACCATGTTGCGCTCCGCCGCCGCCGCGGTTTGCTCGAGGTTCGCAATCTCGGCGTCCAACTGCTGGAGCGGGACGCGACGCATCAAGAGGCGCCGGGCGGCGCTCAGCACCGGCTGCATCGGCCCGACAAAGCTTTCGAACAAGCCACAGCGCACGTTGAGCACGTGGTAGACGTTGCGGTCGATGCTGCCCGCCAAGAAGAAGTTACGGATGGGCAGCACGGCATGGCGTTGCCCGATACGGTCAATCCGGCCGATGCGCTGCTCCACTCGTGCCGGGTTCCAGGGAAGGTCGTAGTTCACCAGTGCGCCGGCCCTTTGTAAGTTGAGGCCTTCGCTGGCGGCGTCCGTACAGAGAAGGACGTGGATCTCGCCGCCCTCCAGGGCCGCGGTGATGGCCCCTTTCTTGACGGTCTGCCAGGCCGTCCCGTTCCATCGCTCGCCGCCGTCTCCGGTGTAGACGGCCAGGCGCTGGCCCCACGTCGATACCAGCCGGTCGCGTAGGGAACGCACCGTATCGCCGTACTCGCTGAACACCAGCACCGGCCGGCCGCCCTCTGTGACCCGGTGCAGCACGTCCCACAGCCGGTCAGCCTTGCTGTCACTGCCGGCGAGTAGCCTGATGCGATCCAGTAGCCGGCGCACCTCTCGCACCTCGGCATCGACCCCGGCCACCGTGGACGGCAGCGCGGCGTCGATTTCTGCCTCCTCCCCCGCATCAGCCAAATCATCTGCCGAGACCGCCACGCCAACATGTACGATCGCGGCCACCGCCGGGTCATAGGACTTTGTCAGCAGAGACTCGCGGTGACGCAAGAGTGCCTCTTCCCGGCGCAACATACTCTCCTTGAGCGCGCCCCAGGAACTTGTCGCGCGGCGCTGGTACACCACCATGACAAAACCTTTGCCCCTTTTCTCCTTCTCCAACAAGACGTAGCGGGCGTCGATGTAACGGCTCACCGCTTCGTAACACTCGCGCTCCGGGCGGTACGCAAACTCCACCACTTCTTCCTGGACGTCGCGCCGCGGGGGTGGCAACTCCACAATGCCGCGGGCGTGGTACTGGCGCAGCAGGCTGCGGGTGTGGCGGTGCATTCGCCGGGCCAGCGGCGTGGACTGGCGCAGCCACCTGGCCCAGCGCGGCCGATGCACTGGCAACCCGCCGCCAGTTGCCAGCGACGGCAGGCCATCCGGCGGCTTACCTGCGACGGACACCGCCAGGCGTTGCGCGGCCGCCGGCAGAGCATCGTCTGGCGGCCGCTGGCCCCATTCCAGCGCCCCAATGCAGCGGAAATACCGCTCTACCGTATCGAACCCGGCTTGCCACTCGCCGCCGACACCCAGGGGCACCAGGAGGTCCCACGGCTCCCACGGCGAGGTCTGCATGGGCGTGGCCGACAGCAGGAGCAGGCTGCGCGCCTGCCCGCGGAGATGCAGGTCACGCGCCAGGCGCAGCAACAGATTGGCCTGGTTGAAGGCCCTGGCGTCTTTCTCGGTCCGGCGGGCATGGTGGGCCTCGTCAATCAGCACCAGGTCCCACGGTTCCGCCGCATCCAGGCGGGCCTTCATCGCTTCGGTACGCGCCAGTTCCCGGCTCAGCAGCAGCAGCGGTTGGGCCAGCGCATCGGTGACGGTCTGCGCCGCCACATCGACCACTTCACCCGGCCAGGTGAGGCGGCCGTCCTCCCAGCGCGGCGCCAGCACCCCGGCCTTTTCCCGCAATTCGGCTTGCCACTGGCGTAGCAGGCCGGCCGGCACCAGCAGCAGCGCACGTGCCACACCCCGGCCGGCCAGCAACGCCTGCACGGCCAGCGCCGCCTCGATGGTCTTGCCCATACCCACTTCGTCACAGAGCAGGCGGCCATCCGGCCAGGCGGCCACCACGTCGCGGATAACGCGCTGCTGGTGGGGCCACGGATCGACCGGCGCCAGGGCCACGGCGGCCAAGTCGCCATCCGGCAGGTACGGCGCCGCCAGGAGGAACCGCCAGGATGCCCGTGCCTTGCGGGTATCCAGAGTCGTGGCCAGAGGCGCTTCACGCACTCCCTTGGGAGTCTGCGGTGGCGCTGCTTCGGTGGGAGGAGGCGTGTTGATCGGTGGCGCCGGAGGCGGGAAGAAGGGCGGCTTGGCGGGCGCAAAGCGCAGCAACCCCTGTCGCGCGGCATCCGGCAACGTCACCGTGCGAACGTAGCGGTGCTGGTCCTGCCATAGTTGGTCGAACCGCGTGCGGTAGTAGTTCACCGCCTGGGCGTCGGCATCACTCAGCCAGGCCGGACTGACTTCGATCTCTTCATAGTTGCCGGCCAAGCCCGAAGCCGACTCGTTGGCACTGCCGCGGAAGACCAGCACGTCGCCCTGAGCGTCCGTCACCAGACCGAACTTGGCATGGACGATGCCAGCGCCCTGCCGGAGCACGCCCACCTTGACTTCCAGCAGACCGGCGCGGGCCAGCCAGGCCAGCGCCGCCAGCCGCGCCGCCTCCGCACCCGTTGCTGGCTCACCCAGGCGCGCCAGCAAGTGCCGGGCCAGCGGCGCCGGGTCGCCTTGCGAGAGCAGCGCCTGGGCGTCGGCCGGCTGCAACTGCTCATTGACGATCAGGCGCATGGCGGGCCGCGGCCCCCTGTAGTCCGGCGCAGCCAGGCGGCGCAGGAATGGCTCGAATCCGGCGGCCGCGGCGGCCAGCACGCTGCTGGAGAAGTAGGCGCACTCCCGGTCATAGGTGCGTGCGGCGGACAGTGCCGGGGCGTAGAGTTCCCGCACTACTTCCGGCGATGGGGCGCTGACGAACTTCCGCCAGGTGCGATCACGGAGGCGCGGCACCAACGCGCCGTCGTCATCCAGGGCGAGACTGAGCGCCGTGTGGGCGGTGATGGGTTGGCCGAAGAGGTCAAATGAGGACACCCCTCCCCCGGCCCCTCCCCGCAGCGCGAGGGAAGGTTGGGATGGGGGTTCCTCTCCGCTCACTGGCCGCGCCGCGCCCGCACCGGCGCTTCCATTGTGGGGAGCATCAGTTGGCCGCCCCCTGGCGCCTGCCAGGGTATGGCCGCACCAAGACCCAACGGCTCCAGCAAGCTGCGCCAGATGCCGAACTCCGGGAAGTCCCGCGCACCCGGCCCGAACTGCGCCGCTCGTGGCGTGGCGGCGACCAATGCCTGAAGTAACGCTCCCGCCTGGGTGCGCTGGCCCGCTGGCAGACGGTTCCAGAGCGCCCGCGCTGCGCCGGTGCCGGCCGGTGAGGCTACCGGCGCCGGTTCATCAGTAGCGGCGGGTGCTGGTGGCGTGGCCGGATCATCCGCCGGTGGGTCGGCTTCCAGCGCCGCCAGGGCCAGCGCGTGGCACACATCCAGCGCCGTGGCGAAGCGTTCGTCCCGCGGGTGGACATGGCCTCCTTCCGGCTCGGCTGTGCCCAGGTGGGGCTGCGCCCGCCGCCGCGCTGCCGCCGCCAGCAGTGCCAGGTTTCCCTTGGCGCGGACGGCGACGCCGGCCTGGACCAGATCGCCGGTATCGAGGCCGAGGGCCAGGGCCAGCAGGCGCACCTGGTCGAACGCAATGGAGGCGCTGCCGAACTGCGCCCACCACAACAGCGCGGCGCGGGAGATGGCATCCATGTCCGCCAGGGCACTGCCCGTGCCAGATGGCAACTGCGCCGCCAGTTGGGCGGCCCGCCAGGCAGCGACGGCTCCGGCCGCCTCCTGCATCACGCGGTCGAAGCCGACCGGGCGGCCGGTCACGTCCCGTACTTCGTCATAGGCGCTGGCGACGCCGATAGCCGGGCCGAAGGCGCCCACCAGTTGATCGACGCCGCTGAGACTCTGGGCGCCCAGACGCTCCGCGGCGGCCTGCGCCGCCCGTACCACCTGCGGGCGTAGTTCCTCCCAGTAGCCGGTGCCGGCGCTGGCCCGGCGGGGGCGGCAGCACAGCAGCACGGTACTCTGGGCCGCGTTCTGGTCGCGGATATGCAGGCTGGTGGCGCTCTCCGTGGTGACCGGCCAAGAGGCCTTGACGATGAACCCGGCGTCGCGCAGGCTGCCCGCCAGGGCGTTCCACGCCTCCGTTTTGGTGTGCGTGAACATCACGGTGAGCACGCCATCCGGCCGCAGCACCCGCCGGGCTTCCTTGAAGGCGGCCAGCATCTGGCGCTCGTAATAGGCGTGCGCGTCCCGCCTGGCGTCCCCGGCCATGCCGTCCAGGGCGCGATGGCGCGCCGTGTTGGCGACCGCCTCTTCGTTCTTGGGGCACAGGTCGGTCTCAAACCAATCGGGGTGCTGGTCGCCGATGGTGCGCTGCAGCCAGACGTAGAAGTAGTCCGCCAGTTCGCTGTACTGCACGTTGTCGTAGTACGGCGGATCGACCACCACGGCAGTGACGCTGCCATCATCCAGGTGCCAGAGGTTGGTGGCGGAGGCGCGTTGCACCGCCGCCGGTTCCGCTCCCGCCGCCTTCGGCAGTTCGGCCAACTGGCGGGCAGCCTTCAGTACGTTGCCGATGGCCCATTGCAGTCCGCCGCCGGAAACGCTCAGGGGCATTTCGGCAAACGTGGCCTTAAATGCAAAGTCGTGCCTGTCGAAGACCGACCTCATCGCCTTCTTGGTTGGTTCCCAACTCGACATGAGGCTGTCGTAGTTCGCCACCTTGTCCACCACCAGCGCCAGCAGATGCACAATCGCATCGGCCATGTCATCGTCGGCGCGGCGGATGTCCGGCTCCAGGCGCTTGAGTTCTTCTGCCAGCACGCCCAATGCCAGGAGTTGCCGCGGGGCGAAGAGGTCAGTCCATTTCTTGCCACCGTAGAGGCGAGGCCGCTGGTCGGAGGTGATCTCCGGCAATTCCTGGGTGGGCAGGATGCCATCTCGCTCCCACTGCGGCTTGAGCCGGGCCAGTTCTTGCTCGGCCAGGGCCAGGGCATCCTGGTCGGCCTGGGTGGGTGGCCGGAAGTCCAGCTTAGGCGCCTTGGTCGCCACGGCGTACAGCACGTAGCCCAACTTACCGGCCTGGGCCTGACCCTGCACATAGGCCGCGGGGAAGGTGGAGCGGCTGCCGAAGAGGCTGCGCCCGCCGCCCCGGATGTACGTCGACTCTGGCGCCTTCGCCACCTCGCCGGCCAGGTGCCCGATGCGCTTTATCTCCGTGCGCCAGGTGCCCGTTTGGGAATCCACATGGGTGGGTACGGCGACCACGTTGGGCCGGAGCAGCATCCAGTCCGGTACCAGCGGCGTGGGATGGCCGGTCTCCCGGCACGGCACCGTGCGAGCGAAGATGTACGTGTTGGCGGTATCTGCATCTCCTGAATACAGAGGTTGCAGTCTGGCGTCAACGTGGCGTTTCCACTCCTTGGCCCAGAACGCCGCGCGCTTCGCAAGTCGAGGGCCAAAGCGAAGTGGGTGATCGACCGTGGCAAGCATGACCGCCGCTGCTACTGGATTGAAGTCACTGGCTGCGGTAGGCAGGCCGATGCGGGCCGCCTCAAGTGGAATTGAGCCTCCCCCGGCCATCGGATCAAGGACGGTTGGCAGGCTACCCCAAACGCGAGACATCGCCCGGTGGGCCGCGTCCACCGCATCTTCTGGGAGGGCAGCGGAGAAGGCACGTGGGCCGAACGGACTTGGGATTCTCTCGCCCGTAAGGCGGGCCTGGTCAAGTGTATCGGCTGCGGCAAGAATTGCATTGGCTCCGCCGCTCAGACCGAGCAGGCGCTCAACCATCCCGCGGTCAGCGTCGGCCGGCAGGAGCGAGCACAGCACCGCCGCGCGTGAGATAGCCAGCGGGCGGCGCGCCCACCAGACGTGCAATTGCACGTTGGGCGGGAACGGCGCCATGAATTGATGCTCCCGCTTGCACTCGATGCCGATGGCCCGCGCCGGGAGCCATTCTTCTAGGAGCACGGGCGGCGGCTCAGTGACCGGAGCGGCGGCCGGTGCCCGTTTCCCCGCCGTGCGGGGGAAGGTCAGGATGGGGGTAGCCTCTCTGGTGGTCACGCCACCGCCTCCACCAGGATACGCAGCGCCCGCAGCGCCCGGCCGGCCTGCTCTCCGGTCAGCAACGCCAGCCACCAGGCGGCGTCCGGCCCGTGCATCTCCTGTGACCGCCGCGCGGCCCGCCCTAGGCGTGCCGGGTCACGTAGACCGCGCGATACCAGCGCGTAGCAGGCCACCCGCGCGCCCCAATCGGCCCGCAGGGGTTGGAATGGCCCCACCGGCGGCGGCCAGGCGCCGCCGTCCTTGCCGTTGCGTGCCGGCCGATCAACGCTGCCCGCATCGCTCTCGCCGTTTCCGATGGCCGGTGCGGGCAAGGTGCCATTGCGGACAGCCCGGCGCAGCAGACCATCGCCCGCCGTCAAAGCCAGCGGCGACAGTGCCGCGACCCGTTGCAGGCGGTCCCGGCCTCCCCGCTTGGGCGCTCGCCGGTACACGATGGCCGCCTCCCCGTCCGCGCGGTGCACGAGTCGCAGCGCGTAGGGCGCCTCACGCAGTTTCATGGTGTTTCCATTGTGATGGCGGCCGCGCCGTCGCCGGCCCGCTCAGGACCAAAGTGGGCTTCGATGTGTAGAAGGTGTTCGTCTACCTGCGCGTCGCGCAGCCGCCGCGCGGCCTGCGTTTGTTCCTCATCGCCGGTGAAGGCGATCGACAGTTGGGCCTGGTAGGTGGAGCCAGGCAACCGCCGTGCCAGGTTGGCCGCGATCTGCGCCAGGTCCCCCGCGGCGGCGTGGGTGCGCGGCACCTGGTCAATGCTCAATTGCACCCGGCTCGGTGTTAGGCCAGCATCAGCGGCCGGGTCACCACCCACTGTTGCCAACACCTCGATGCTCATCAGTGGTTGTTTGGCGTTCAGCACACGGCCCACCACGGCCAGCTTGGGCATGTGCGCCGGATCAGCGATGACCACCGTGAGGGCGTGGAGCGGCCGGCGCACGGCCAGTTCACGCGCCCGCTGCCAGTCATTGGCGGTCTCCTCCCATGACTGAGGCCACGGAACTGGAGGGCCATCAACGGGCTGGTCGTCGGTGGGGCCGGTGGGACCAGACCCGCCTCCCGCCGGTTGAGGGGAAGGCGCCATCCATTCACGGGCGCGGGCGCTCGCCGGCCGGGCGATCAGCGTCAAATCATCCAACTGGAAACTGGCCGGCCCTTGCTCCGGCGGCAGTTGCGTCACCGTGCGCTGGCCGGGCGCGCCGGAACAGCGACGATCACCCAGGTAGGCATCACCCGTGGTCAAATGCAGGGCTACCAACCCCTGACGCGCCGCCGCCGCGATCCCCCGGCGCACCGGGCCATCATCCAGAAAGAACCGCAGCCCGGACATGCTTAACACCCGCTCGTGAATATCCTTCGCGGTGAACAGGTCGGCGTCGCCATCGTGCGGTGTCGTGCCGGGCAGCACCCGGTCCACGAGGAGCTGCGGGCCGAGCATGTCGTCCTCGGTGAACCGCAGTTCGTTGTCCTTGAGCATGTCCAGCAGGCGTTGCTGCCCGTTCAGCGCCCCATTGCCGCCCGTTGGGCTGGCGGCCGCCAGGTAGCCCTCCGTAACGGTCAATGGCTCATGTTCGGGCAGCACCAGCGCCGTCCAGGCCAGGCGTGATTGCACCGGCACCTGGCGCGGCAACACGTCCATGATCGGCTTCAACTGCTGTCGCGCCAATGTCGCGGAAATCTGGCCCGACCCCGGCATCGTGGCCTCGGCCTGGAGTTCCCGGTCAAGCTCCCGCGCCGCCAGCAAGCGCCGCGCATAGCCGATGGCCTGGCGCCACTGGTCGGTGCGTGGCGCGAGGGCCATGATGGTGTTGCGGTACTGGCGTGGCAGTGGTTCACCAGGCGCTGCGCCCGCTGCCGGCCGGTCCCGTGGCGAGGTGTCTTTGTAGGCCACCACATCCTGCGCCAGCGCCAGACGGTCACACAACGCCAGGGTCGGCACCGGCCGGTCGGCAACGTCGGCAGCATTTCGGGGCCAGTTACGGACGTGGAGCGGCCGGCCGGCGTAGTACGCCTGGACATGGCTGCGTACCTCCGCCGCCGCGTCGGCCTCCGGGATGCGCGCCATCTTCTCTTCCAGGCGCTTGTTCACGCTCGGTTCAACGGTGAAACGATACACCCCCGTCGCCGGCTCAGTAATGTGCCAGGCCACGCCCGCCAGCCGCGCGATGCCCTCCGCGATTTCGGTCCCGGCATCGCTCGGCCGCAGGGCCGCCAGGGTCACATCGGCGCGATCCATGCTGGGCGCCGGCGTGACCTGCAAGCTCTCCAGGAACAGCGCCCGCGCCGCCCGCCGGTGCGCGTCGCCGGTCGCCAGCGCTTCATCCAGCCTGGCCGCGTGTCCGTGCACATCCGCTTGGAGCGCCGGACGAAAGGCGCCGCGCTGGAGCCGGTCGAGCAGTTCGGATTGAAGCAACTGGTCGGTCCAGTCAATTCCCCCGGCGCTGATGAGCGGCAGATCAGCCTGACGCTCCCACACCTGGCGCAGCAGGCGCGCGAAGAGGCGCAGCGTGCCGCGGCTGCGCTGGAACTCCGGCAACGCCTGCAATCGGTCCTGCACCGTCCGCAGCAGGCGCGGATGGAAGGGGTACGCCGCCTCAATCTGCGCCTGGTAGACGTCCGTACACACCTCCGGCGGCAACACGTCCGGGTCAGTGGCCCGGATGCGCTCGTAGGCCGCGCGGTACTGTCCCGCCGTAGCCTTCGCTACGGTCGGATTGACCGACTCCAGCAGCCGCCGCGTGATGACGGCGATGGCCTCGCCGCCCACTGGGTCAAAGTCCGTTGCCAGGCGACCGGCCTCGCTGCCAAGCGCCGCTTGCGCCGCCGCCCGCTCTGCCTGTGTGGGGCCAGCCGCCTTGTCCAACTGCTCGCCCAGGCCGGCGTAACCAAGTTGCGGGCCGGGATCGGCGATTACCACCACCAGGCCAGGACGGGTCGCGGCCAGGGCCATCAATTGGCGAATGAACAACAGCGTCGTGGTGGCCTGCGGCGTCCCCTCTCCCCAGGCTGCCAGATACAGTACAAGCTCATCGAAGAGGAGGAGAACGGGCCCATCGGGCAGGATTGAACGGGTTACATCCAGATGTGGGAGGGTGGCGGGATCATCCGGCGTCTGCGCCAACAACGCCTTAACGCCGGCATCACGCCCCAACTGCCACGCCAGTTCACCCCACAGCGTTCGGATAGCCCGACCACCGTGATACGACACCACATCACGCCCAGCCGTCTGCCCATCAATGCCGGCGACATCTACACGATGCGGCCGTTCGGCGGCCGGTACAAGGTCATTCCCCACGTCAGCCACGCCGCTATGGTTCGCCAGGTGCCAGAGGGCAATCAGGGCGTGGGTCTTGCCACCACCGAAGCCGGTGTGCAGCCGGATAGCCGTGCCTGGCCGGTGGGTGTGGTTGAGGTGAGCGAACACGCGCCGTGCCACTGCTTTGAGACTGGCGCCGGGATGCGTGTTACGGAAAAAGGTCGCGGCCTCGCTGTACACCGTGGGCGCGCGGCCCTCCATAACTTCGTCAAAGCGGGCAGCGAACAGCGCATCTTGGAGATCGGCGCGCAGCACGTCCTGGCGGGGCTGGCAGCCGGCGAGCACAGAGAGGCCGGTGGCAGCGGGTGCAGCGGCGGGAGTGACCATTTGGCGCTTCTCTACTTGTGACTGTCTAGCCTGAGAGATTGGGGACGAGGGGCGTACCGGTGAAGACCTGTTCGAGGGTGGCGAGTACCGGCAGGCCCTGCTTGCGGATGGTGGCAATGTACCCTCGGAGGCGGGCACATCGGGTAGCGCCCGCGGGGCTGCGGAAGCCCCCCGAGATCTTCTGTTGGACCTGCAGCAGGCGCAGGTCGCGCTCGGCCTGGTTGTGGTCGAACGGCACGCGGCAGTCGTGCGCGAACGCCCATACCGCCTGCCGGTGGGTGGTCAGCCGGTCGAGCAGGTGCTGGGCCTTGCGCTGTTTCTTCCGCCCCCGCGGCGGCGGGGCGTCGGGTGGGGGGGCCTGGGGTGGGTTGGCGGCCCGCCCCTGCTCGAGGAGGTGGTCATAGTGGGCCGCCAGGGTGGCCAGGGTGACCTCGTCCAGGTGGTCGTGCCTGGCGGCGCGGGCGGTGTCCACCAGGTCCTGGGCGGTGACCAGCCGCGTCGCCAATTCGTCGGCCCCCGCCTGGTGGTGCGGTTCGTGCCGGAAGAGCAGCTCCCGCAGCAGGTGGGCGTGGCCCAGGGCGTGGGCGCAGCCGGTGTAGGTCAGGTACGACGCGTAGGCGTCGTGCTCCGCCGTGCCGGTGAAGGCGGGCAGGATGCCAATCGTCTTGGTCGCGTCGGTGCACCCCAAGCGGGGCACCGCGTCGTGGGTCAGCGTCGCCGTATCGGCCACGTGCCGCCACGCGCGGTGGCCGTTCACCCGCACACTCGTCTCGTCGCAGCCGGCCACGGCCGCCGCGGCCAGCGCCGCCTTGATCGCGGTCTCCACCGGCGCCAGCGCGGCGCAGCCGGCCACCTCGGCCGCCGCCACCGTCCGCGCGCCGGGCCCCGCCCCGAACAGGTCATCCAGCAGTTCGGTGGTGCGGGCATACGGCAGCAATTGGTCGTCGTGGAGGGACACCGCCTCCGCCTTGAGCCGGTCGCCATACGGCACCGGCTGCGTCACGCCCGCCGGGAACACGCCGGCCGTCTCCGCGCCACACGTGGGGCAGGTGACGTGCGCCACCCGGTGCTCGGTCACCTCCAGCGCCAACGGCGGCAGGTCGACCACCTGGCGCCGCTCGGCGTCCAGGCGCTCCCCCGCGGCCGCGCCGGGCGCCGCCACGTCCAGGGCCTGCCCGCAGGCGCCGCACTGCGCCCGGCCCGTCTCGCCGGGGGCGGGACGCCGGCTGCGTGGCGCCGGCTTGGGGCGCCCCAGGTCACTCGACGGCGGCGTGCTGCGGTGGTGGCGGTCCAGCGCCAGGCGGTCTTCCGGCGCCGGCACCCGCGCGCTCAGCACCACGTTGGCCGCCTCCAGCGCCGCGATCCGGTCCAGCAGCGCCTCGACCAGCGCGAGCATCGCCGCCGGTCCCGCACGGTAGCTCGCCAGCAGTGCCTCGCGCGTCGGCCGGTTCACCGCCACTACGTGTACCATCTCCGCCGCGCCCGCCGCAAGCGCCGCGGCCGCGCTCGACACCTCAGCCTCCGCGCCCCAGGGAGGCTAGACAGTTACAGCGTAGTAACGAATGGGACGGCTTCTACGCCAATCCCAAGCCACCCGCGCACCGCAGCGTCCTCAAAGCGGCGGTCGACTACGCGCACCCGCACCTGCTAACCGGCCAGTGAGGCATCATCACCTACGATGCCATCATCCCCGTGCGCGACGCGCTGGCGAAGGTCTACGCCGGCGAGGTGGCGGTGAAGGACGGCCTGCAGGGCAGCGCGCTCGGCCAGGCGTAACTGGCCATCAAGCCGTTTGCGTGTATACTTCGGTACGAGGAGCGTCTGATGGTTTCCGTCACTGTCGAAGAAGCCAGGGTAGAGTTGCCCTCTCTCATCCAGCGAGCCGCCGCCGGCGAAGACGTGCTGATCTCAGAGCACGGAAAGCCGGTCGCCAAGCTGGTTTCGGTGCCGATCGAGAATTCACAGCCCTTGAAGCCGCGTGTCCCCGGCTCCATGCGAGGCAAGATATGGATCGCGGACGACTTCGACGCACCGCTCCCGCCTGATCTTCAAGCCGCCTTTGAAGGTGAGGAGATCGAGTAGGTGGGCCTGCTGCTCGATACCAATGCCTTTCTCTGGTGGATCGCCGGCGGTCACCTGCTCTCCCACGCGGCGTACGACGCCATCGCCGACTCCACCAACCGCGTGTTCTTCAGCGCCGTCTGTTCGTGGGAGATCGCGATCAAGCTTGCCACCGGTAAACTGCGGGTAACACCTGACGCTACTACGTGGTTGCCCGACGAACTCCAGAAGAACCATTTCATCGAGTTGCCGATCACAGTCGCGCACACGATGGCGGTCGAACACCTCTCCATGCACCACCGCGACCCGTTCGATCGCCTACTCATCGCGCAGGCGATGGAGGAGAATCTCACCATCGTCACGCGCGATGCGAGCTTCTCGCAATACGCGGTTAGTGTTATCCGAGCCTGACGGCGATGCGTCACGCAAATGGTGACAGGTAGGGCACGCCGTGCCAGTGACCCGTCCGCGAGGCCATTTATCGCTCGCGCAGATCCGCAGTTGCGTGCGATGCACGGCGAATCGCACGGAATGGCACGGCGCCGGTGGCCGTGCGAGACTCCCCCTTCCCGCCTCGCGGGAGCCCGCCGGGGACCCGCTTACGGGTGTGGCGGCGGCCGGGGGTTAGGTCCGCCACCTCGCCAGCATCTCCCGCCCCACCGATCCGTCGAACACGTGCCCGTCGTCGAATGTGTGCAGCACGAAGTTCTCCGGTGCCTCTGAGGCCGCATACGCCCGGTGGATGCGCGCCAGCGCCCGCTCGGCCCACTCGTGCGGAATGAGCGAGTCCCGTAAGCCCCACTTGATCACCATCGGCCGCGGCGCGATCAGCGAGAAGATCTCCGGCGTATCGCCGTAGCGCAGCAGCCCCGGGATCAGCTGCGCGCCGCACTGGCTGAGCGCCTGGAACCGCTCCTGGTACACGTTCAGGCAGCCCGACGGCACACACGCCGAGATCCGCCGGTCGAACGCGCTGACCATCATCGTCATCCGCCCGCCCAGCGACAGCCCGGCGCAGGCCAGCTTGTTGGGGAGCACGTACGGCAGCGACTGCAGCACGTCCAGCGCGCCGGCCAGATCGCACAGGTGCAGCGCCGCTACGGTCGTTCCCAGCAGCGTCGCCGCCATGTAGTTGCGCATGCAGCGGTCGATGCGCTTGCCCGGATAGCCCGGCCGCCGCTCGCCGAACCCGCGCAGGTCCGGCGCCAGGACGACAAAGCCATCCTGCGCGATGCAGTGCCCAAAGTCGTACTTACACCGCGCGATCTCTCCGTCGCGCTCCGGCGTGTCCCCAATCCCCACCACGCTGTCCTTGCCGAAATCGCCGTGCCCGTGGAGACACAGCACCCCTGGCACCGGCCGCTCTCTGCTGACTCCCTTCGACACCAGCAGGTACGCCGGCACCCACACGTCCTGCTCCGTCTGGTAGCGCACCCGGTGCCGCACGTAACTCCCGCAGTCCACCTCCTCCTCAACGGTCAGTCCCGGCGCCACCCGCTCCGGCATCTCCCCCAAGAGCCGCGTCACCGTCGCCCGGAACCGCGTCTGCCACGCCGCCAGCTCCGCTGGCGTCTCCCCGACGAAAAGCATGGTCGGTCGCGCCTGATCGATCAGGCGCGACAAGTCGTACTCGAACTCCAGTAACTCTAGTCTCGAGTTCCGCCATTATGCCGGTGCTGGCGCAATGCTGGGGGGCGGCCGCGAGGGCGACGACGCGCGAGGGTGAGCGTGCAGGCAGCGGGGCGGGTGTCGGTAGACGCGGGAGTTTTGCTGCCGCCGTGTCTGGCACGGCGGCGTGAAAAAGGCGATGGGCAGGTGCCCGGCGGTCGCCGCGGTGAGGCCGGCCCGGCGCCGCGTGGTCAACACGTCGGCGAACGACGGGGCGGCCTTGCGGCGGTACCACGGCCGCACGACCCACGTGGCGCCGCGGCCGGCCTGGAGTGCGGTGGCATACCACCGCACGATCAGCGCGAAGACGATCCCGGCGAACGGGGCGGTGCGGCGCCCCGCCAGCACGGTCTGGTTCTGGGGCGCGTCGAAGCCGAGCCGGCCTTTGAGGAGGAAGCACGTGACCTCCAGGGTCCACCGGGTCGCGTACGTCTCGAGGAGGCAGGCGACGCTGACCGTCAAGTCGGTGCAACAGAACGCCGCAGCTTTGCGCCGGCCACTGGGGTCGCGCACGACGACGTCGCGCAGCGGCGCGGTGGGCAGCACGCGGTACCACAACGCGGTGCCCCGGAAGACCAGCGGCCGGACGGTGCGGCCGTACCGGGTGACCGGCAGGGCGTGCCAGTGCTGCCGGGCCTGGACCTGCGCCGCGGGGGTGGGCAGTCGCTCGCCGCGCTGGCGGGGGCGCCCCTTCTGTCCTGGGTGCCGCGGCGGTGGGGGCGTCCAGCGGGCGCCGTCCAGCCGGAGGGGGCCGCTGACCTCGACGTTGGCCGGGCGCCCGGCGACCGTGGTTTCGTTCACGTCGCCGGTGTCCCCGACGACGGAGACCGTGCGTTCCGGGGCGAGGGCGGCCGCCCAGCCAGCGACGACGGCACTGGCCTCCCGGGCCAGGGCCGGCTTGGGCGGCCGCTGGGCCGGGGCCAGGGGGAACGCCTGGTGCGCCTGCTGGTACCGCTTCCCGGACGTGGGGCGCGAGGGGGCATCCTGGCGGTGGCCTGCCTTGCGGCCGACGTACCGCCGGCACAGGAGCGGCACGGCCACGCCCCGCGGGCCACCGACCACGCCAAACGGCAACGGCAGCCACACCGCCAGAACGACCCACACCTGGCCGCAGCGACGGAACGTCTTGCGCCCGTGGGAGAGCCGCGGGTCGTGGTGCATCGACCCGAGCGCAATCGCTTTGCCCGCCTTGCGCGCCAGACGGTCGTCCACCAGCACGATGAGCGGGCAGCCGGCCGGCAGCAGGCGCAGCGCCAGGGTGAACACCACCTTGCCCACCGCGTCCAGGTCCCAGCGCGCCCGGCTGAAGCAGCGGTGAAACACCGAGCTAGGGCGCCAACTCCGCTCCCCGTCGCCGCCGACCACCCCGGCCGCCACCGCGACGCCGGTCACGGTGTGGCGGCCCGGACAGTGCCGCCAGCCCGCCACCAGGCAACAAAAGGTGTGCTACGTCGGGGCCGTGAAGCACGGCAGGAACGCCGCCAACAGCAGCGCGAATGACTCGGGTACCATCAAGGGGGGCATGGCTTCCTCCGGCGGGCGGTGATCTCGACATGCACCGCACCCCCGCAGGAGCCGTGCCTCCCTCCCTCCCTCACCCGTCCAAAATGGCGGAACTCGAGTCTAGCGTGGGTGGCAAACCCTAGCGCGAGTCCGCCATTTCCTTCCCCTCTCCCGCCATCCGGAACTGCTGATTGCACCCAGACTACAACGCGCGTTTGCACCGCCCACATCCGGCTGATATACTCCGGCCGCGACTAACAAATGCTAACTATTCGCAATACCGCCGCCGCCCGCCTTCCCGGCCTCCCGAGCGTCGGCGTGTCGCTCCGGCCGCCCCGTGGCCGGACGACAATCCTCGTCGGCGTCCTGCTCGCGCTCCTCGCCGCCGCTGTCGTCGTTTCGGCGGCCCATGGCCCCGCCCGCATCACCTACCTCGAGAGCGCCGCCATCGTCCTGGACGACGTTGGGATTCATTTGGGCGTGCCGTACCCCCGGACAGCCGAGTTGGTGATCGAGCAGGTGCGCCTCCCGCGCATCCTGACCGGTGCCCTGGTCGGCATGTCCCTCGCCCTCGCGGGCGTCGCGCTTCAGGGACTGTTCCGCAACCCCATGGCTGACCCGGGCATCCTCGGCGTCTCGGCCGGCGGCGCGCTCGCGGCCGTGCTCGCCATCGTCACGGGCATGCAGGCGCGTAGCGTCCTGTTCCTGCCCGCCATGTCGGTGATCGGCTCCCTCACCACCGTCTCGCTCGTCTACGGACTGGCCAACGCTGGCGGGCGCTTCACCCTCGCCTCGCTGCTCCTCTCGGGCATGGCCGTGAGCGCGTTTCTCGGCGCGTGCATCTCGTTCATCATGCTCAGCCAGCGTGAGCTGGCTTCGCTGCAGGCGGTTCTGTTCTGGTTGGCCGGCGGCCTGGATGCACGCCTCTGGCTGCACGTGCGCCTCATCGCGCCACCGCTATTGCTCGGCGCCGTGGCGGTGTACGCCTTCGCCCGCAGCCTGAACGTCATGCTCCTGGGCGAGGAGACCGCGCACTCGCTCGGCGTCCGCGTCCGGCGGAGCCGCCTCATTCTGCTCGCCCTGGCCTCGGTCTTGACCGGCGTCGCGGTCTCGGTCAGCGGTACCATCGGCTTCGTCGGGCTGGTCGTGCCTCACGCGATGCGCCTGCTGGTCGGCCCCGACCACCGCATCCTGCTGCCGGTCAGTGCCCTCGCTGGCGCGGTGTTCCTCGTCACCGCCGACACTGTCGCGCGTCTGGTCCTTCAACCGGCTGAGCTGCGCGTCGGCATCGTGACGGCGTTCGTCGGTGCACCGTTCTTCCTCTTCCTGCTGCTGCGCAACCGCCGCCGGCTCAACCTCCTGTAGATGGGCCCACCACTGTGTTCACGAAAGGAAGGAGCATCACACATACCATGGACACCTTCAGCAGACGCCGCGCACTTCGTTCACTCACCGTTCTCGGCAGCGCCGCCGCCGTCGCCTGTGGCGCCCCGGCCTCGTCGCCCCAGGCTCGACCGGCTGCTACCACTGCGCCTGCTACGAGTCAGTGGACCCAGATCTGGGCTACAGTTCCGGACATCGTCGATCCGAACAACGCCGGCTGGCCGCGCCGCGTGCGCGACTTCCGCGGCAAGGAAGTCGCTATCAAGGCCACGCCCCAGGCCTTGATCGCCGACACGCTCGGCCTCGCTGAGGTGACGCACGCCCTCGTCCCCGTCTCGCGCATCCGTGCCGCGTGGGAGGGCGACATCCTTCGGCCCACGTCCAACATCCGGGAAATTGCCGCCCGCGTCCCGTTACGGTACGCCTCTTTCGGCGGCGCCGGCGGCACGGAGGAAATCATTGCCTTCCAGCCTGACCTTATCGTCTTCAGCCAGTTCATCCCCGCCGAAAAGGTGCAGCTCATCGAAGAGGCCGGGGTAACCGTCGTCGTCAGCGGCATCAGGTCCAGTGTCGAGGACTACAAACCCATGATCCGCTTCCTCGCCTACGTGTATGGCGAGGAAGCCAACGGCGAGCAGCTTATCGCCGAGATCGAACGCCGCATCAAGGTTGTGACCGCCGTCACCGAAAAGAAGCGGGAGGCGGAGAAACCGCGCGTGCTCTACCTGGACGGCGGCGCGTGGGCTAACGGCGCCGACACCGGTCCGGACGCCATCATCCGCTACGCCGGCGCCATCAACCCGGCCGCCAAGGCCGGCATCAAGGGCTCACAGCAGGTCGGGGTCGAATCGATCGTCGCCCTCAGCCCCGACTACATCATCGTGAACCCCGAAGGGACCGACGGGGCAAAGCGCCAGGAGCTGCTGACCCACCTCGCCCTGGGCGAGGTGCCCGCAATCAAGAACGGCCGGCTGGTGGACATCCACGGGCGATACATCCGCGCGATCTCCCATTGGGCCGTTCGCGGCCTCGAGGAACTGGCCAAGATCCTCTGGCCCGACGACTTCAAGGGCGTGGAGTTCAAGGACTTCGTCTACCGTCAATAGGCGACCGTGCCTGCCGCGGCTCAGGCGCTGAGCAGCACCCCCGTGATCGGCTCTGCCGGGATCGGCGCTCCCGATGGGCTCGCCACCAGGAGTTCCACCCCTGGCCGCGACGCGTAGCGCTCCTGCACCCGGCGGAAGAACTCCACCCGCTCCGGCTGTAGCTCGCACGGCTTGAACTCGTCGTCCAGGTGCGGGAACGGGAAAATGGCCTTCAGGAGAGTCCGGCCGCCGGCCGCACAATACTTGACCGAGAGGCTCAGTGGCAGTCCGTGCCCGCTCACCCCCCCATGCTCTTCGCAGAACCGCAATGTCTCCACCCGGCGGAAGTTGACGTGTACGTGCATTCCGGCATTTGCCAGCGTCATGTAGCCCTTTTCGACCGACAGGCGATCGAAGACCGTCGGGGGGAACGCTTCGATCACCGAGCTGCCCACGGCCAGGACGAAATTGATGCGCCCGCTTTCCCGTAGTTCCTCCGTGATGTCGCTCAGCGTCTGGACGAACACCTCACGGTCTTCGGCCTCACCGCCGCTGCGCTGGATAGTGACGCTTCGCACACCCGGCTCCTTCCCCCACCGATCGCGAATCGCTAGCCACGCATCCGGCGCGGCGCCGCTGCCGGTGCCGGTAGACCCGTTTCCCCGCGCGCCAGCGGCCCCTAGGTGCGCCTGCAAGAGCGCCTCACCCGCCGTGTCGGCAAACACCACCGAGTAGCGCGGCCCCCGCCCCTGGTCTTCCGTCAGCGCGATCAAGTTCACATCCCTCAAGTCGACTAACACGCGCCAGTCTTTGCCGCTCAGCGTCGCTCGATCGCTGTCTACACGCGGCCGTTCGCCGGTTCCCAGCTCAAAGACGCCCGCCACTCCACCGTGGGCGATAGAAAACGCCGTTCCGTCAAGCTCTGCCAACTCACGCAGGAGCGCCCCCGCGCGCGCTGTCTCCATCTTACCGCCTCCTTGTTACGCACCGGCTTTGACTCGTCTGCCAGCCCAGTATATACTCCCGCTGTGGTTATTGCAAATACAAGGTTTTCGCAACATCCGACAGGGAGGTATTTCCTTGACAGACGCCGCACCACCCGTCGACTCAGACCCCTGCGCTCCGGCCGCCGGCCGGGCCGTCGATGCGCTGCGCTCGCCGCACCGCACCCACGTCCTCGTCTGCACCGATCCCTGGCGAGACGGCTGCGCCAGCAAGGGCTCGCACGCCATCGCCGCCCGTCTGCGCCGCGAGCTGCGCGATCATGGTCTGCGCATGGAGGTGCGCACCACCAATACCTACTGCCAGGGGTGGTGCGTCCTGGGCCCCAACCTGATCGTCGAGCCACACGGGGTGTGGTACGAGCGCGTGTCGCCTGCGGATGTTCCAGAAATCATCGAGGAGCATCTCCTGCGGGGCCGCGCCGTCACCCGACTCCTCCGCGAGGACTACCATATCGCCCAGCCCGGGAAGCTCCCCAGCGCCGGTAGCGTGGCCGTCTCACCCGGTGGCGCGGACGGGTTCCCGCGCACCTTGATCGACGGCCTCGGCCGCCAGGTCACCATTGCTCATCGTCCCCTTCGCGTCGGCGCCGTGTCGTCCGGAGCAGAGGCGATCGTGCGCGCGCTCCTCCCGACGGACGTGATCGTTGATGCCGCCCAAATCCTGAATGCGCCCGCCGGGAACGACGGCGCCGCGCTACTCATGGCCGACCACGACGTGGACACCGGCACGCTCGCTGCCGCCGACGCGGCCGGCGTTCCGCTGGTCGCCCTCCATCGGCCGCGGTACGTCACGCACATCCAGGCCAACGTCGGCCTCGCCGCGCGCTCCGTCGGCGCCGAGCGCCGCGCGGTCGAGTTGAACGCCGCGATCGATGCCCAACTGGATTCCAATCGCACCGCCGCATCACGCGCCGGCCGCCGGCCTCGAACCGTCTTCTACTCCCCCGATGGCACCGCCTTCGGACCGTACTCGTTCGCCTCGTCGCTGATCAGCGGTGCGGGCGGCCACAACCCCGTTCCGCCACGCGGCCCCGGCCGCGACGACGCCGTTCCGCTGGCCGTCGAGGCGCTCGCGGCCCTGGACCCGGACGTGATCCTGCTCCGCACCCAAACGAACGGACACGCCGCCCAGGACGCGGTCGACGCCTTGCTGTGCGATCCGCGACTCGCGGGCGTGCCGGCGGTCAAGTCCGGCCGCGTCCACGCCATCGACCTCGCGGCGTACGGCGGGCGCCTCCGCTCCCACCAGGTGCTCACTCTGGTCGCCGACATCCACCGGCTTCTCTATCCCGAGTTCGCTTCCGGCGCGGTTCAGGCGCGCGCCGTCCGCCCGTGACACCTGCTCCTCCCGAAGGTCCCGGCATGGCCAACCCTCAGGTCCCCGGCGCTTCCCTGTCCGTCGAAGACGTCGGCTACCGGGTCGACGCCGCGCAACTGCTCGACACCATCACGGTGCGCGCGAGCGCGGGAGAGTTCGTCGGCCTGGTCGGCCCCAACGGTGCCGGCAAGTCGACCCTCCTGCGAGCTATCGACCACATCATCCGGCCCAGCGCCGGCAGCATCCGCTTGGACGGGCGCGCTCTTGCTGATCTCTCCCCGCGCCAGATCGCGCGGATCGTCGCGCTCGTGCCCCAGTCGACCGTACTCGACTTTGGCTTCACCTGTGTCCAAGTCGTCCTCATGGGCCGCAATCCCCACCTGGCCCCATTGCGGCCTGAAGGCTCGGCCGACTGGTCTATTGCCCACGACGCCATGGCAGCCACTGAGACCCTCGAGTTCGCCCACCGGTCAATCGTCGAGATGTCAGGCGGCGAGCGCCAGCGCGTCTTCGTCGCGCGCGCCTTGGCGCAACAGCCCCGCCTCCTCTTGCTCGACGAGCCCACCTCAAACCTGGACGTGGGCCACCAGCTCCAGATCCTCGACCTGGTATCCGACCTGGTGACGCGGGGCGTGACCGCCATCGCCGCCATTCACGACCTCAATCTGGCGGCGCGCTACTGCCATCGCCTCGTGCTCCTCCACCGCGGCCGCATCCGGGCCAGCGGCCCCGTCGCCGAGGTACTCACCCCCGAGCACCTCGCCGCTACGTTCGGCGTGCACGCCGTCGTCGGGCCCGATCCGGTGCTGGAAACCCTTCGGGTTACCGTCGTCTCGCGTCTACTCACGTCCTCCCCACCCGAGCCCACTGCGCCGGTGCCGATGGAGTCCCGCTCGCGCGCGGCGTCCATCGGCTAACCGCGGCCCCCCCGACGCTCGCTTCCGTGGGCGCCGCCCACCCTGCCCAAGCAGCGCCGGTCGGGCCCGGCTCGTCACCCGCTGCGCGGTCCGCCCTCGCCGCACGGGCGTGGAGGCACGGTGCGCTGCAAGTGGGTGACCACGACGACGTCGAAGAGCGCGACCACGCTTGATCGCGGCGGCAAGCCCCCGCCGGTAGTCCGGTCTCACTTCTCTTTTGACGCGATGGAGTATCGTGCCTCTTGCATTCGGACTAAGAGCCTATCCGAATAACTGTCATACTTTGGAGGATGAGCAAGCAACCAACACAACCAGCCGCGAAGCGCAGTCGCGCGCGTACGCCCAACAACAAAACGACGACGGGCTTCCGCATTTCCGACGCGCTCTGGGCCGTCTTGGAGCCGCTGCTGCCGGAGCGGGGGAACACGCATCGCTTTGGCGGCGGGCGTCCGCGGGTGCCGGAGCGGCGGTGCGCGGATGCCATCTTCTACGTCCTGCGCACGGGCTGCCAGTGGGCGGCGCTGAACGACACCGACTTGTGTGCCAAATCGACGGCCCACGATCGCTTTGCCGAATGGGTCGCGGCCGGCGTCTTTCTCCAGCTCTGGCAGGCCGGCGTCGACCAGTTCGACGAACTGCGGGGTCTTGATTGGGCCTGGTTGAGTCTGGATGGAGCGCTGACCAAAGCGCCCCTTGGGGGGAAGAAGACGGGCCCGAACCCGACCGATCGGGGCAAGTCGGGCACCAAGCGGAGCCTGCTGACCGAAGGGCATGGTGTCCCCATCGGTCTGGCGGTCGACGGCGCCAATCGACACGACAGGAAGCTGGTGCGGGCCACGATCGAGCGCATGGTGGTCGCGCGACCGGTGCCGACGGCCGCGCAGCCACAAGGCATGTGTCTGGACAAGGGCGATGACTACAACGAAGTGCGGGAGACCCTCCACGAATTCGGCTTTACCGCCCACATCCGCGCCCGTGGCGAAGAAGCCAAGGACCTGGCGCGGGAGGCGGGCAAGCGTGCCCGGCGGTGGGTGGTCGAGCGCAGTCACAGCTGGATGAACCGTTTTCGCCGCATGCTCATTCGCTGGGAGAAGAAGCCCGAGCACTATCTCGCCTTCCTCCATTTCGCCTGTGCCCTGATCGCCTTCCGCGCCGCCGGGTTATTCGGATAGGCTCTAAGTACGACGCGCCTATCGCACGGCATCCAACGCGGCCAAACTGGCGCGCGCCGTGTGCCGCACTCCCGCCGTCTCTCCATTTACCAGGGTCGACAGGCCATGCGCGACTCGCTCGTCGCCCGGGAAGAGCACCCACCCGAGCATCCCGGCCGCCCATGCCTCCAGACACGGGCGGGCCGCGACGAGCGTCTGGTCACCCTGCCGCTGGACCGGAATGCCTCCCTGCGAGGCCCAGCCCTCGACGTGGGCCGGCACGTGCCGGTCTTCGACCGCCCGCAGCAGCAGCCAACCGGCCAGTTCCACCGGCAGCCAGGCCGCATCACGCGCGGCGCCGGCCAGCTCCTCCAGCGCGAATTCGCGGTAGGCGGCGAGGAAGTGGTTCTCGAACTCGAGCGCCGCCGCGCACAGGTCGCGGAGCCGCCGCCGGGTACCCGCGTCCTCCGGCACGAGGTAGCCGAGCTCCACGCGGCCAAGCTGGTCCGCCGTCTCCACGAGAGTCACCCACTGGTCGCCGATCGCCTTGCGGTACGCCAGCGCGATCTCCTGCTTGCGGACGACGCAGCGTCCCGCGCGCCAGGCGACGAGGGCGTTGGCGCCGCCCAGGATGGCTCGGACCAGGCCGCGCGTCGTGCGGCGGACGGTGCCGTCGCGGGATTGGCGCTGGACGCGGTCGTACCCGAAGAACCCGCCATCCGGATCGGGGTACCGAAGCGGGAAGGCTAGGCGTTCCTTGCCCTTGCCACCGTAGAGCCCGCGCACCTCGGCCAGGTACCGGAGCGCGCCGTTGCCGTAGCGTTCCGCCATGAGCGAGCACGCCCACCACGCCGCCGACGGCAAGGGGATGCGCTGGCGGATGTCCTCGCCGTGGAGGTGGTGGCTGGCCAGCTTGAGATACACGCGCCGGCCAACCGGGTCATACCAACTGCCGCGGTCGCCGAAGTCGAGGAGGTCGTGCTCCTGGTAGCGACCGGCCCCGACGGGGATCCGGCTGAGCGAGTTGCAGTACTTCTCCAACTGGAGTGCCATCCGCCGCTCCGTTGACTCCCGAAGAGCGCCCTCCTTGAACACGATGTTGACGTCGACGTCGCTGGTGGGCGCCGCCGTCCCTTCGGCGAAGCTGCCGGTCAGGTAGTAGGCCCGCACGGCGCCCGGAAAGGCCGTCTCGAACACGCCCACGTAGCCGCGCATGATCCGGTCGACCTCGGGGTCGCCCGTAGCGGACCGCAGCTCGATCTCACCCATGGCGAAGCCACCCACCAAGGGCGTGCCCCGCCAGCATGGCCGCGCTGCGGTCGCTCCTGCCGGGGAAGCCAAACGACTCGTGGAAGACCTCGAAGAAGTGGGCGCTCGTGATCAGCCCGAGTTCCATGCCGAGGTCGACCGCCCGCTCGCGCTCGGAGCGCGTCCGCCACGGCAGCGCCTCCACGTACGCGGCGCGCACCTCCTCGCCGCGGCCGCCGCAGCGCGACGTGAGTTCCTCGATGGAGAAGAACGGGCGACTGATCACCGCCACCTCCCAGTCGAAGATCAGCACGCTCCCGTCCTCGCGGACCACGCAGTTTCCCGTGTGCAGGTCGGTGTGGTCGATCGACTCGGGCCAGCCGCCGGCGCCGAGGAGCGCGAGGCAGCTTCGCGAGGTCGAACTCGTACCACCACCGAGCGCCGATGGGGGGGACCCCTCATCCCCCAACCCCTTCTCCCCCGAGTGGGAGAAGGGGAGTAGCGGCTCCCACCGGGCACCGCCACCACACCGGCGGCCTCCAGGCACGACACGCTGCGGGCGAGCAGGTCGTGCACGTAGCCGCGGCCGCGCTGCTCGGGAGCGAAGCTGTAGGTCGCCCCGCTACTGAAGACGGTGAAGGCGTGTAGCTCGTCGCGCGCGATGGCGCGCATAGATACAGACGCTGGCATGCGTTACTCCTGAGTAGGTCCGTGTGTTCACAAACCGGCTGCTCATCGCTACACACCTCCTTTCTGGGGTTCGGTCAGAGACGGCTTCTTGTCTTCGTCCCCAGCGCCGATGGTACAGCATCTCGGCGCAACTGTGCCTGTGCTTGTGCTGCCACCGTCCCCGGCAACGCAGCCGTGGCTGGCGCAGGCGCTGGCGGCTCGCCTTTTCTGGCGAGCCACGCATCACGGACGCCTATCTCATGGCCAGAAGGCTCGGCTGCCGGACACACGCTGTTCGCCGATCTGGCCACGGCCTACGCGCGACTCGGCTTCCTGGCCGTCAGCCTCGGCCACCTGCCGTCGGCCAGCGAGATGCAGCACCGTTACAACCTCCCGCTGGACGTCAGCTTCGTGATCGACGCGCTCGCCCGCGCGGCCGCGGCCGCCCGGGGGACGCCTGGGACGCAGAGGAGGCGCTCCCGATGCCGGCCGACTTCACCGGCGAGCCGGACGTCGACCACATCGGCGAGCCGGACGTCGACCACATCGGCGTGCTCGGCCACTCGTACGGCGCCTTTACGGCGCACGCGGTCGCCGGCGTCGAGCTGGGGCCGACGATGGGCATCCGCACCTTCTGCGACCCGCGCGTCGACGCAATCGTGGCGATCGCGCCCCAGGGCATGGACCGCCACGGCTGCTTCGACAAGGGGCCCGACCACAACAGTTGGCAGGACGTCACCATAACGTCTTACGTCTGGCTCGCCGATCAGGACCTGCCGGAGTGGCGCCGGCGGCCGTTCGACCGCTACCCCGCCGCCGGGGACAAGTTCCTGACGATCGGCAAGGACCAGAACCACGCCTCGATCGCGGGGTGGCGCGCCCCGGAGGCGGTGCGCCGGCTCCTCGACCTCAACACCGCGCTGTTCTTCCACACCTACCTGCGCGGCGGCGGTGGCCGGTGCCAGATCGGCACCCCGGCCTGGATCGACGGCTGGACGTTGGAGCGCAAGCTCGATCCTCGTGTCGGTCCTGCGTGCCCGTAGGCTCGTAGGCTGCTTCCCTCGGATGGCGCCGTGGCCGCCGGCGGGTTTGCCGCGGACCTATGACGAGCCGTGCGGCAAGCGACAGCCTCCACCGTCGTTGCGCGCGCTCCAGCTTCATGCCGTCTCAGATGAAGGCGCTGCCGGCGACCACCTACGCCGCCGGCTATCGGTGATAGGCCCAGTACAGTTCCGTCCGGTAGGGCAGGAGCAGCTCGTCACGTGCACGCGTCTCGGCATGCCGGTCGAGGATGCCGAGAACCTCCTGGCGCACCACTGCCTGCTCCTGCGGCGGGAGCGCGGCGATGCAACTGCTGGAAAGCAGCCGTTCGACGACGCCTTCGCGGCTCAAGCGCTGCGCGTGGCGGAAGTGGCGCTCCTCAAGTGGCGTCCAGGCTGGATTGCGCTCAAAGGGGCGCCGCCAGTGACCCGTTCGCGGATCAGGCACATCGGCAGGGGCACGGCGGTCTCGCACCCGCGCGAGTTCAGCGGCCCACACGACCGAGCAGCATGGTGGGTGCTATCCGGTGGGACGTATGGGTCGGTGAACTGCCGACGTGCCGCGGCAGCAGGGGAAGAGTGAGGACACGCGCAAGGCGCGGAGCCAGCGTCGACTTGCCGCCGGCAGGTGCACCACTGGCAAGAACGAGGAGCGGATCCGTTCGGCTGTATACTGGCAATGTATGGTGAGACCGATGATCAGGAAACAGGTGTATCTCGGCCAGGAGCAGAATCGAAAGCTCAAGGCGCTGGCTGCTCGGCGCGGCTGCACCGAGGCCGAGATCATTCGTGAGGCACTGGATAACCTCCCCGATCCAGAGGGCGACCTGCTGGAGCGGCTGGCGGCCGACGGCCTTCTTGCCCCCAAGCCAGACTTTCCCCACCTGCCGCATGGGGAAGCGGCTCGCAGATTCTTGGAGGACTACGAGGCATGGCTGGACGCTCATCCGCGAGACCTGAGGTTGTCTGAAGCTGTGCTCGAGGACCGTGGACCCCGCTAATGGCATTCGTTTTCCTGGATACCTCGGGCCTGGTCCGCAGGTACGATCGGTCGGAGCCTGGTGGTGCTCGAGTCCGAGCGATATGCGCCCCTTCTCTCAGACACACCATTCTCCTCGCTCGCTTGGCGAGCGTGGAGTTCGCGGCGGCCCTCAACCGGAAGGTTCGGGAGGGAGTACTGCCCCCACTGGAGCGGAATCGCCACTGGCAGGCATTCGAGCTCCATTGGCGTAACCAGTATCAGGTCGTCCAGGTGACCGAGCAGATCTACGACCGCGCGCAGCATCTGACGTTCGCGTATCCACTGCGCACCCTCGATGCCTTGCAGCTCGCCAGCGCGCTGGCCGGTGCGGCGCGGCTGGCACCGCACCGGCTCCAGTTCTGGACGGCGGATGCGCAGCAGGCCGCCGCTGCCCGAAGCGAAGGTCTCACCATTGAACTGCTCACCTGACGGCACCTCCGGCAGAGCGGGTAGGACCTCACCAATCGGCATGGCCCAGCACCCAGGGCGGTGCCGGCGACGTTTCTCGCCCTCGCCGGCACGCCGTCAGGCCTGGCGGCCGGCGAATCCCATGCCGCGGCTAACAAAGCTGAGCACCTATGCCCTTCCTGCTATCCGGCAGTCTTGCCTGCACTCATCTCGCTTGGGTGCAAGCAATTGCTCCGGTTTGTTGTCCGCTCACCCTGAGCCTGTCGAAGGGCGGGCCGCACGCGCCCTTCGACAGGCTCAGGGTGAGCGGTGCCAGTCCGGAACTTTTGCGCGCACCCATCTCGCTTCCCAGCGTGGCGCAGGCTCTCCCATGCGGTTATACTGCGCACCGGAGGCGGCCGATGACGTTCTTGCTGTGGGCGGTGGTGGTTAGCGGCGCGACGCTGGTGGGCGCGGTCGGTCTGGCGCTCGTGTTCTCCGCGAATGCGTTCGCGGGAGTTGCGCTGCCGCTGGCGGTCGCGGGGACGGCGCTGCTGGTGGTGGCCGGGGTGCGTGACCGGCGGAATCGCGGGATGCTGCGCCTGCGCCATTGCCTGGAGTGCGGCGCGTCGGTCACCGCACGCGCGGCGGTGTGTCCCCGCTGCAGTAGTGTGCGGCTGGAGCGTATCGCCGGCGATGGGAATGGCGGCCGTGCTGGGCGGCGCGCGTCGGCGGCGCGTGAGATGCCCGTCTCGGCGTTCTCGCCGGATCGCTCGGGCGTCATCGGCTGGGTGGACAGCGCCCCGCCGGGCGCGGATGGATGGGCCGTGGGTGAGGGCGCGGCGACCAAGCGCTTACGCGTCTGGGGGATCGCGCTGTGGGCAGTTGCCGGGGCTTGCCTGGCGTTCGGGCTCTTCGGGATCCTGTCCCCGAGTTGACCGGCGGCGACGGGTGTATGTTATGTATGGAGGCGAGAACAGGTAGCCGCGCCGCCTGGGAGCGGAACACGCGGCACCGGGAGGCGACGGTGCGCTCCCCTGGTCCATCCAACGTCGCACGCGCCCGCTGGACGACCTCATCGACTCCGCCGACCGCGCCGTCCAGGCGATCTTGAGCGGACCGTAGCTCCTCCGCCAAACATGCGCGGTGTCGCGGCCGATGCAGTCAGACACTGCATATACTGTGCTGTTGATGAGCGGAAATACCGCAGTCGTGCCGATGGCCGGGAAAGCGGCGCCGTGCGCCGGCGCCGCCGCGTGGAGGCGCGCGGCGCGTGGCTGACGCACCGGCCCCGGCCCCGTCCGCGACCGCCGACCGGCACGGCGCGCCGGAGGTGTTCCTGGAACGGCTGCGCGACTCCGACCCGCAGGTCCGGCTGAACGCCGCCGTCAGGCTGGCGTATCTGGGCCGCGCCGAAGGGCTCGACGCCCTCCTCGCGGGCCTGGCGCACGAGAGCGGCTCGATCCGTTTCCACCAGGTGCCCGACGCGCTCGCGCTCCTCGGCGACGCCGGGAACGATCGGCTGGAGCAGCTCGTCAGACAGCCCGGCCCAGCACGCCTGGGCGCAGCGCGGGCCCTGCTGCTCCGCGGCCGGCTCGACGGAGTCCCGGAGGCGGTGGCGGCGCTGCTGGGCGCGCCGGACCACACCACCCGGTGGTCCGCGGCCCTGCTGGCGGGAGAGATCGGAGCGGCAGCGCGCGTGGCTGCGGACGCGCTCCGCCGCGCGCTGCAGGAGGGCGGCCCGGAGATTGCTATCGGCAACCAAGCGCTCGCGGCGATCGTGGGGCCGGACGCAGTGCCGGCGCTTCGTCAGGAGCTCGAGCACCCGGCCGAGCCTCGGCGCATGGCGGCCATGCGCGGACTGTCCGGCCTCGGCGCGGCAGCGGTCGAAGTGGCGGCGCAACTCCTGCATACCGTCGAGGATGGCGGGCTGTCGCTCCGCGAGCGACTGACCGCCGCCCATGCGCTCACCCGCGCCGGCACGCCTGGCGACGAGCTGCTCGCGTCACTGCGGCGCATCCTCCCTCGTGTGGACCGCTGGCTCTCCATCGGGTTGCTGAGAACGATCGCGCAACTCTGCCCCGAGTATCCCGTGCGGCCGGAGGCAAGCCAGCAGTGGCCCGCCTGGGAGTCGCGCCTCGCTCATCGTGTGCCGGCGGCGAAAGCGGAGTCGTCGAGAGACTCGCTGCTGCAGATGCTGGTTGATCACCTCACGCATCCGGATCACGATGTCCGGCGCACCGCATGCCTGGGCCTGGCTTTCTTCGGTCGCGCCGGCGGCCGCGCCGCGGCCGCGGTGCGGGCCGCGCGCGTCTCGGAGCCGCTTCGCCACGACGTCCTGCGCCGGCTGGGCGAACCCTCCGAGCTCGACACGACTGGCTTCCCGTGGGATCACACCATGGTGCAACCCGAGCTGGATCTCGACAGCATCGCCGGGGAATGCGAATCCCTCTGGGTCCGCGCCAACGGCGGCGCGCTCGACTACCCGATCGCGGTGCCGAAATGGGCGTTCCTGCAGTACCTGGTGGACCGACACGGGATGCTCCTGCACGGCTCCCGCTCGGCCGGTATCGACGTGCTGCGCCCGGTCAGCCACAGTTGGGGCGGTGGGCGGACGAGCGACCAGCCGGGGGTCTTCGCGGTCGATCACGCGCTGATGGCGATGTACTTCGGGATCGTCGACCGCACAAGGGTGCCGCATCTCTCAAATGGCCTGAGTGAGCTCACCGGGCCGGACGGCACGCCGGTGCGCGGTTTCCAGCTCGGCACCGACCTCATCGCGCTGGCCGGCCGGCCCTTCATCGACGCCACCGTCTACATCGTCCCGCCCGATACCTTCTCCATAATGGGCGAGTTGACGAGCCTGGTCCCGGTGCGGCCGCTGGCGAGCCTGCCGGTTGCCCCTCAGGACTTTCCACTGCTCGAGTATCTGTGGGGGACGGACCTCGGTCCACTCGCCTCGCAGTTCGCGGACGAGCATCCTGCGCTGCGGGACGTTGGCTTCTGGGCGACGAAGCGATCCGCGCTGTCCGCTGAACGCTGAGCGGCGCCCGCAATCTCCCGCAGGCGGGCGCGTGGGATTGTCGCGCTCGTCTGCATCTGTTCTTAGTGGAGGAGACAAGATGGGCCCGCCGGTTCGCCGGCCCCCGCCGCCGGTCTCATCCCATCACCGGAGGTGTCGCCGTGACCGCAAACGCCATTGTCGCCGCAAACAAGTCCCCGGCAGCCGAGCGTGTGCCCGAAATCGATCCGGCGCTGCTCGATCCGTTCACCGGCACGTACGCTCTGGCGGACGGACGCCTCGTCTTCGTCGGCCCCCTGCTCGGCGCCAACTCGGTGTTCGTGTACTACGACTTCGGCACCGGCCGTGTGGGTGCGCTCTACCCGTCGGCGCCGAACGTTTTCACCGCAGGTCCTGCGCTCTTTGTCCCAGAACCGACCGATGCCGCGCTCGCGTTTAGGCGCCACGGGAGCGGCATGGTTGGTATCGAGTGGCGCGCCCCCGACCAGGACCCGATTCCGGGCGCGCGGCTCCCCCTCCGGGGCGAGGAGGTGACCTTTCGGAACGGCGACGTGACGCTCGCCGGCACGCTCCTGCTGCCGGAGGGCGCCGGGCCGCACCCGGCGGTGGTGATGATCCATGGCTCCGGCAAGCAGACCCGCGGCGGCGTCCGCCTGTGGGCCGACTACTTCGTGCGTCGCGGCATCGCGGCGCTGGTCTATGACAAGCGTGGCGCCGACGCCTCCAGCCGCGCGGGCGGGTCGTTCGAGGACCTGGCACACGATGCCCTTGCCGGTCTGGCCTGCATCAGGGCGCGCCCCGCTATTGATCCGCGTCGCGTTGGGCTGTGGGGCGGCAGCCAGGGCGGCTGGATTGCCCCGCTCGGCGCCGTGCTCGCGCCGGACCACGTCGCGTTTGTCGTGATGATGGCGGGCCCCGGAGTGAGCATCCCCGAGCAAAACGTCCAGAACGTCGAGCACTCGATGCGCGCGGCCGGCTGTTCGGCGGAGGCCATCGCCGCCGCCGTGGAGTGGATGCGCGCCTTCAACCACCTCTGGGCCACCGGTGAAGGCTTCGAGCAGGTGCGCGACGGCCACGCCCGCCTGCGCGAGCGCGGGTGGGCCGATTTCGTCGGTCCATCGGTCGAGAAGCCCCCGTCTCACGCGGGCCTGCGCATCGGGCGGTTCGACATGGCGTACGAGCCGGTGCCGATGCTCGAGCGGGTGATGTGGCCCGTGCTCGCCCTCTTCGGCGAGCACGACACCGCGGTGCCGCCCGAGCAGAATGCGCCGCCGGTCCAGGCGGCACTGCGGCGGGCGGGAAATCCCGCGTCCACTGTGCGGATCGTCCCGCGCGCGAACCACCTCGGCTTGGTGGCCACCGACGACGGGCGACTGGCCACCTGCACCCATTTCATCCCCGAGTACCTGAAGACCGCCGCCGACTGGATTCTGCAACTGCCGTCGAACTGAGGCGGCCACCCATTGCTCGTCGGGCGGGCAGCCACGCTTCCCGCCATCGGGCAGGGCGAGCCCGTGCTCCGCGCGCCGCACGCTGCGCTGCGCCGCCTCCTGGCCCGCGAGGATCTGTGGCAACCGCGGCGTGGGGCGGGCCATGACGAGCCGGGCGCGATGACTCAAGCCAGCGGCCCTCAATCTGCTAGACTGCACTAGGAGATGGGTAGCGTTTCCGGTGTTACTTTACAGGCCAGGGTGATGTTCTAGTAGCTCCTCGCGCGTTCCTTGCTTTCCTGCACATGGTGGCTATGGAGCGATAGTCGAAAGGGTGGCCCGTAATTGGCTCTTGCAGTCGTCCGGCATTCAGAGATCAGAAGGAGTGATACCGATGGTCACCGCCCCTGAACGACTAATAAGCGCCACACAAGAGGCGGCGACGTCGCGTGCCGTCGAAGAGGCGGCCTACCGGGAGTCGGTCCAGCTACCTATCGCGGACATCGCACAGCGCCTACAGCAGGTCTTGGGTCAGCGCCTAGTGGCTGTGCTTGCGGGCGTGAGCGACGCCAAGGCGGTAGGCAGGTGGGCGCGGGGAGAGCGCGCGCCCCATCCCGCGAACGAGACCCGGCTCCGTACGGCCTATCGAGTTACCGCGCTGCTGTTGAGCGCAAACGCTCCGGAGACAATCCGCGCGTGGCTTAGCGGCATGAACCCGGTCCTCGACGACCGCTCACCCGCCCGAGTGCTGGCAGAGAACCCGGAGGAAGTGCTCATCGCCGCGCGCGAGTTCTTGGCAAACGGGTGACCGCACTCTGCTGGCGATCCATCGGAGAGCAGATTGCCCTGAGAAAGCCTCAGGCCAACCGATGAGTTCTGGTCGCAGGCTCTCCCAGGGGCGTCGCGTAAGGCTGCTACTATTGGCGCGCCATGCCGCTCGTCGACGCCAGGACGCCTACGGAGCTGCTGCACCGAGTCGGCCGCCTGCCGCCTCCGCTCGACTTTACGCCGTGGGCATATAGTGGCGGGGGACGTTACGACGATCCCCTCGGCAAGGCAACTGGCGATCCGCCAGGCGGCCGCTTCCGCACGCTTTATGCGTGCGAGCGCCGGATGTGTAGTTTCATCGAGTGCATCGCAGGGTTTCGCCTAGACCCACTGACCGAGGCGGCGATGCACCCTATGGTTCCGGAAACGATGGATCCGGATGCATTGTCAGAGGCGGGTATCGTCACACTGGACTGGCGACAGCGGCACGCGATGCAGACCCTGCACCTCGCTCCTGACCAGCGGTGGCTTGACGTGCGAGAGATGGAGACCGTCCAGTTGCTCCGTGGAGTGTTCGCCAAGATGCTCGCCGAGTTGGGTCTTCCCGATCTCGACAACAGCATCATCCGCAGCGTGAACCGCCGCCTCACGCAAGCGATCGGGCGCTGGGCCTACGAGCGCGGCTATGCCGGGGTTGCGTACCGGAGCCGCTACAACGACTCGTGCGATGCATGGGCGCTCTTCGAGGGCCGCGCTCAATTTGCACCAGTCGGCTCGCCGGAGCCAGTTCGACACGACGATCCCGATCTCGTAGCGGCCGCCCGACTGCTCAGACTCTCCATCGCCTAATGCCGCGGCATTTCCCGCTGCCTCGTCGGCGCTCCGCATGCCGGGAGTTCCCGTGTGGCCGGTGCTGCAGCTGGCGCCCCGAGGCCCGCGCTGTCCAAGGTGCGTTTGAGCTGACAGCACTGGGAGCGAGACGGACAAGTGACTATAGAAGCAGGAGCGGCGACGCCGCAGGGAGCGCGGGAGGCGGCTCGCGAGCGCCTGACCCAGTACCTGAGCCAAGGCGGGTCTCGGCGGCACCTCATCTACGTTGCCGCCAAGCTGGGGTTCGCCGAACTCCTCGCGGACGGCCCCCGGCACGGCCATGACCTCGCGGCCGCGCTGGGGGCGCACGAGGACACGTTGCGCCGGGTCATGCGCGGCATGGTGGCAATTGGGCTCTTGACCGAGGAGGACGACGGCCGGTTCGGCCTGGATGAGATGGGCCACCTCCTCCGCAGCGATGCGCCGGAGCCGCTGGGCGGCCGGGTGATCAAAAGGGTCGAGCTGGGGATGGCGTGGGGTGGGCTGTTGCACGCCGTGCGCACCGGCGAGACCCCCTTCGAGCACGTCTTCGGAGAGGGCCCATTCCCCCACTTCGCCCGCGACCCCGCCGTCGCCGCCCTCGGCGCACGGCTGAACCCGGGCACCTCGTGGGAGGTCGCCCAGGCCATCGCCGCGGCCTACGACTTCGCGCCCTTCGCGACGGTGGTCGACGTGGGCGGCGGGAACGGCATCGTCTTGGCGGCGATCCTCCAGCGGTACCCGCACCTGAGTGGTGCCGTGCTCGACCAGCCGCACCTGATGGAGGACGCCCGCCAGGTGGTGGCGCACTACGGAGTGGACGCGCGCTGTCAGTTCGTCGCCGGCGACTTCTTCGAGGCGGTGCCGCCCGGCGACGTGTACGTACTCAAGACGATCCTCCACGACTGGGACGACGCCCGTGCCGGGCGCATCTTGGAGCGGTGCCGGCAGGCGATGCGCCCGCGCGGGCGAGTCGTGGTAGTGGAGAGCCTCCTGCCGGAGCGGGCGATCCAGGGGGCGTCGGGCTTCCTTGGCGACGTGATGATGCTCGTCGAGACGGGCGGCCGGGAGCGCACCGAGCGCGAGTACCGCACCCTCTTCGCCGCCGCTGGGCTCGCGCTCACCGAGATCCGGCCGCTGCAGGCGGGCCAGTACGCCGGCCGGAGCCTCATCGAGGCCGTGCCGGCGAACAGATGAAAGGAGTTACGGCACGTGGCAAAGAGGGCATTCGACCTTGTTGTGGCGAGCGTGATGCTACTGGTCCTTTTGAAGACATAGAGACACTGGAGAGCCGAATGTGTATGGATGACCGGTTTTGGATCCTGGTGGACCAGCTCGTGGACACCAGCGAAATCGTGATCGACCGACCCCGCGGCAGCGCGCACCCGCGCCGCCCCGAGGTCGTGTACCCGATGGACTACGGCTACCTCTCCGGAACCGGAGCCGTGGACGGCGGTGGGGTCGACGTGTGGCGCGGCAGCTTGCCGGGGGGCCGTGTCACGGCCGCAATTGTCACCGTCGACGTGTCCAAGCGGGACGCCGAGGTGAAGCTGCTGGTGGGATGCACGGCGGCGGAGTGCCGGCTCGCGCTGCGCACCCACAACCAGGAGTCGCAGGCGGGGCTCCTCGTCGTGCGGCCACACGAGCCAGATGCGGATCGCTGATCGCTCGGGGAGGCAGTGACCGATAGCCATCGTACCACCCATACGAGAGCTGATGTGCGGTGCGGACGGAAGGCCCGCCAGCGCAGCGACGCCCGAGTTGCGCAGTCGTACTGGCGCCTACAGGCCTGCCGCGGTGCTGAGTACGCCGTCCACGAAGATTGCCAACCGGGCGGAACTCGGCCGCGCCCAAGCGAGCGCTCGAGCCAGTCGAAGTACGCTGAGGCCCAGCGGCGCTATCGCGCGGTTGTCCATCTGGCCGCCCGGGACGCTACCCACTCTTGCGCTCGCGTTCCGGCGGCGGCGTGTGGTAAGATACGCCAGTTTCGGGACACGAAGTCCAGCGGCGCGTAGCGCCGGTGGGCCAGGGTGCCAGCGGCAATCGGAGCCGCTGGATCAAACGGTCTCGCGGTGCCCCTAGCCGGCACTGCCGGCCGCTACCGGTCCCTTCAGCCGAGTCGGTTCACCGACTCGTGTTCTGGAGGACCACGTGCGCGACCAACCATCCCGAACCCCTGACCTCCGGCCGATCCGAGAGGGTTCGACCGAGTTCCTCGTGCCGCACGTCCCGTCAAGTCGGGCCACGCGCGGTCCGGGGAGCGCCCGTGACGGGCTCTTCTTCAACCCCGCCTCGGCCTTCGCGCGCGATCTCTCGGTGCTCTACCTGGCGGCGGTCGTCCGGCCGGGGATGCGCGTCCTCGATGGCCTGACGGGCGTCGGCGCCCGCGCGGCCCGGTGGCAGCGGGAGGTCCCCGGCGAGATCCCCTTCGCCGCATGCGAGGTGTGCGGGTGGCCGGCCCACTTCGCGGGGCCGCTGTGGACCGGCTGTTTGTGGGATCCCGACCTGCTGCGACGGCTGCTGCTGCTGGCGGACGACCGGCCGCTGGCCACGGGCAGCGAGGTGCGGGCGGCGCTGGCGGGCTGGCTGGCCGAGGCGGCGGCACCACCGCTCTTCTACGACCTGCACGCCGCGGCGGCCCACTGCGGTGCAGTCGCCATGCCACCCCTGGAGACAGTCCGGCAGCGGCTCGCGGTGTTCGGGCACCTGGCCGTGCGGACGCACTTTCCCCGGACTGGCATCAAGACCGATGCCGGTGCGCGACAAGTCCTGGACCTGCTGCAGCACGGCGAGCACCACGCCGGCGGGGACGTGGGAGGCGCGGCCCCGAGGACGGAGTAAGCCTCGGCGGGACCGGTTCGATGTGGAGTCAATGATGCAACAGGACAAACCAGTGGAGTCGGTGATGCAACGGAACGAACAAGACGAACAAAGCGATCTCTGGGATCAGGACTGGATCGCGCCGGGGTGGTCCCAGCTCCGCCGCCGCCTCGCCCGCACGCCGGAGGTGCGCGAGCGCCTCGGCCGCCTTCTGGCGGCGGAGCCCGCCCTCGCCGGCCGGCTGGCGGAGCTCGCGCCGGCGCCGATCGAGTCCGCCGGGTCGCTCTTCTTCTCCGGCCGGTGGCGGGACACCAGCGGCGCCGGCGGTGCCGCCGGCACGGCGGTGCTGGTCAAGCTTAACTGCACGGCGCGGGACCTCTTCTGGATGCGGGCGCTCTCGGTCCCGTCGGTCCCCGCCGAAGAGGCCGACTCCGCCGCGGTCGTGCCCGCCCTCTTCGCCTCTGGCGGGTCGCTGAGCGGCGAGGCGGTGCGCTGGGTCGTCTTGGAGCGCCTGCCCTACCGGCTCAACGACTTTCCCGATGACGTCCGGTGGGACATGCTGGCCGAGGCCGCAGCCCGCTTCCAGGCGGCCGCGGCGCGCGTGCCGGTCCCTCGCGCCGACCCCCCGGTCCTGTTCCGGCTCGACGCCGCCGCGATCCTGGGGTTTCTTAACCTGGGTGTGGGCGCCGGCGCCCCCGACTCGGCGCGGCGCCTGCTCGACCGCCTCGACGCGGACTGGGCCTGGCTCGAGCGGGCGTGCCCGACGGCGGTCAACCTCGGCGACCTGCACCCGGGGAACGTGCTCTGCCGGACGCCGCCACCGGCGCCGGGAAGAGCGGTGCTGATCGACCCCATCGTGCGGGTGGGGCCGTGGGCGTTTGACCCCGCCTACTGCCAGGCGAACGTCGGCGCCGACGCGGACCTGGTGGCCCGGACCGCGCGGTGGCGGGAGCGGCTAGGGCTGCCGGTCGGCGCTCCCGAGGACCTAGCCCGGATCGCGACGCTGCTCCTGGGCTGGATGAGCGCGATGTGGTGGCCCGCCCCGTGGCTCCCTGGCCTGCCGCCGCGCGGCACGCCCAAGGGGGCCGCGAGCGTGCCATGGGGCGAGGCGTGGAGAGCGCAGGCCGAGAGCTACATCGAGGCCGCCGCGGCGGTGGGGGGCGACCGGCGATGAGGCTGCGCTTCCTGGGGACCGGCGCGGCGGAGGGCTACCCGGTCCTGTTCTGCGGGTGCGAGGACTGCGAGACGGCGCGGGCGCGCGGCGGCCCGAGCATCCGCCGACGCGCGGCCCTGCTGGTGGACGACGCCCTGCTGATCGACTTCGGGCCGGACATCGGCGAGGCGGCCCGCGCGATGCGCTTGCCGCTCCACCGCGTGGAGCACCTGCTGATCACCCACGCACACGGCCGTTTTGGATAGGATCATCTCGATGGAGACTGGTGCGGCGGGAATGCGACGGGTCGCGGGTGCACCGCTTGCGATCGCCGGGTGAAGCTCGCAGATGGCTGGCGAGGCTGGATCGAGGTATGGCTCGTGGCTGAAGCGATGGCTTGGTGCACGGAGCGCACGCGGCCGGCCTGCACGTCGGCGAGGAGCCGCTGGAGATCCGGCTGGCCACCGACGGCGAGGCGGCGCTGGCGGTCGCCGCCGAGGGGCCGGACCTGATCGTGCCCGACGTCATGCTGCCGAGGCTGGACGGCCTCAAGGTCTGCCGATGCCTCCGCCAGCAGAGCGCGGTCCCCATCCTTATGCTCACGGCGAAGGGCGACGAGGGGGACCGCGTGGTCGGCCTCGAGATTGGAGCCGACGACTACCTCACCAAGCCGTTCAGCATGCGCGAGCTGCTCGCCCGCGTGGATGCGCCAGGGGCGCATCCCACCGGCCGCTGCCTCGTGCTTGGACTGGCCTGAGTGGCTATCTGGCCCATGCTGAACTGCCGGGCGCTGCAGACCACACCGGGCCGCTCCGGATCGTCGGCAGACTCCCATGACGGATCGGCTTGGTATGGGTTGGCCGAACGAGGCCCTCGCTGCTGGGCGTTGCCGCGCTAAGCGTGCCGGCAGGTCCGCGCCAGAGTCCGGTTGATGGGCGGCCACGCCGCGGCCACTGCCCCGTCACCCTGGCACATTACCATGAACAGCGACACCGCCCAACGTACACGCAGCTCGGGAGCCACCGCGCCGGACTCGTTGCACACGCTGGGCGGGCTTCCGAATACCCTGCGGTGCCCAGCCGCCTACGGCCGGATCAGGCGGACTATCACGCCCACGCTGACAGCTGCCCAACTCCGGTCGGCAGTGATCACCGGCCGGCCGAGCCGCAGGCCGACGGCCAGGCAGGCGCGGTCGCCCAGGGAGAGGCCCTGCGCCCGGGTGGCGGACCGGAGTTGGGCGATGGCGAGGGCATCGTCCTCGGTCAGCGGCACCACCTCCAGCAGGCCACCGATGAGCCCCTGGTCCTGGAGGCGGCGGTGCGCGGTCGCCGGCTCCTCGCCGGCGTCGCCCAGACGGGAGAGGACCTCGGCGTAGTTGGCGATAGTGACGACGGCCCCTACGGCGAGGGCCGCCTGGACCGTCTCGCTGCCGGGCTCCCCTTGGAGGTACGCGAGCACGGCCGAGGCGTCCAGGACCGAGCCTGCCGCGTCGTCCATCAGCGCGCGTCCTCGCGCCGGGCCTCCTCCCGCCGCTCGGCGATCAGCTCATCGGCGAGGGAGCGCCCGGGAGCGAGGTCCCGGTAGAAGCCGCACAGGCGTCGGGCCTGCTCGCGCGCCGAGACGACCCGGAAGCCACCCTTGGCATCGACCGTCACGATCAGTCGGTCGCCAGGGTGCAAGTCCAGGCGTTGCCGCAGCCGAGCCGGGACGACCAGCCGGCCGCGCTCCCCGAGGGCAATGGTGTAGCGATCCGTGTGCTCCATGCGATGATTGTACCACGATTCTTGATAAGCCCACATTTTCCGTCCTGCCCGCATGGGCTGGGTGGCCCACCAAGTGCCTTCCATTGCATTCAGGGGCCAGGCTCCGGTACCCGCGTTGCCCCCTGTGAGAGGCTGGCGGACGATGCCGCACCCCTGCAGGTGGGCGGCCCCTTGGCCAGCCAGGCGCGGGACCAGACGAGCCCGGTGTGGGCCAGCGCGCCAAGTAGGCCGGGCAGCACGACCAGCGTCTGGGCGGCCAGCTTGTGCTTGCGGAGCACACCCAGACCCCGCCCTCGCCGGTCTCCTTTGCTGTCCGCCTCCATGGCGCCCGCCCGTCGTCGTGGGCCACCACGGCGGCCGCGGCCAGGTCCAGCCGGGTGGTGACGAGCACGGCGTGGGAGTACCCACTGGACTTGTCCTTGGAGGGGGTGCGCACAGGCCGTTTCCGCAAAACAACGGCCATGGCCACCCAGGTGGGCACCAGCGGGACATGAGCGCTGCCGGTTACACGGAACCAGGCAGCTAAATGCGCGAATTTACACAGCAAATCACAGTTTTGACAGTTCCAGGCGCTGCCGTCTCCCCCAGGCAGCCTGCTTGAGCGGGCTTGGTTGACGTGGCTGAGGAGGCCAAAGTGGCTTTAGCCCCCGGGCGGGCGCGGCCGGCAGACGACGTCACCCACTTCGGGACAGTGTCAGCCCGCCGGCTATGTCCCGAGTAGCTCCTCGCAGCCGAGATCCTCGTACGCCAGCATTACTCGCTCCAGGTGTCCCCACCACACGGCCGTAGGCCAGCCTTCGACCCAGCACCGGGCTACCTTCGTGAAGCCCCACAGCACGGACAGGCGGTAGTCGCACCACAGCGCGTCGCGGTCGTACCCGGCGACGCCGCCCGCGACGAGCCGCGTGTGGTAACGCTCCAGCAGCGGCCGCTCCAGCCGGCGTCGGCGCTCCGGGAACCACTGCAGCGCGAGCATGTAGGCCAGGTCGTCCGTTCCCGCGCCGATCCGCCAGCTCCCCCAGTCCAGGATGCGCGTGGTGTCCCTCGTCGGGTCGCGCGGGTAGAGGAAGTTCCACCAGTGGGGATCGCCGTGCAGCAGCGTCTGCGGCGCCCGCGCCTGCCTCGCCGTCAGTTCCGGCTCGAAGGCCAGCACGCGCTCGTACACGGACCGCCGCGCCGCCGACAGGCGGTCGCCGAGGAAATCCAGGAAGCCCGGGATAGGGCTCTCGCCCGCGCCTCGCACGTTGCCCACGCCGTGCGCGCGCGCCGTCTCGAGCCGCCAGGCGAGGCGCTCGGCGATGTCGCCGCCCGGGCCAATGCGCTGGTGCTCCCACCAGGCGGCGTGCAGGCCCGCCGCGCACTCCACGGCATCTCGGCACAGCGCCTCGAACGGCGGCAGCGGGTGCTCCGGCTGCCAGTGCGTTTGCGAGAGATCCTCCACCAGTACGTGGGCGTCGGCCGTCTCCGGTGCCTGGAATGCACGCGGGTCGTGCGCCGCGCTGAAGCAGCGGACGATCGGCACAGCGGCCATGGCCAGCGCGGGCGCGACGTGGGTGTAAAAGGACACCTCATGGGCTCTGCCGAGGATGTGGAACGCCGGATTCTGCCCGGGCCACCGCCGCGGGAGCTTCAGCAGCAGCGCGCTGGGGGCGCTTGGCGCGTCCGGCGAGTAGGACGGCGAGAGGTGCACCAGACGCCACATCGCCGTCTCCGCGCCTGGGGAGTACTCAACGGTCGCTACCTGTTGGTGCACGAGGGAGCCGCTGCGTCGCAGCACCTCCGCCAACCATTTGGGCGTGGCCTGCGCGGCTTCGGTGAGGGGGGTGGACATGGATGCGCTTCTCTCCCGCTGGTCCTGGACCGTCTCCGCCATGCCGCTGCTCCTTCCCGAGCCTCCTTATGTTGGTGCCACGGACAGCGGAACAGTTAGCCATACAGGCTTGTGTCACATCGCCAGTGCCTCGGCGAGCGCTTGCTCCAGCGCCAGCCCGCTCCCCGCTTTCCAGGCAGCCGCCTGCGCCGCTTCATCCAGGGCTCGCCGGGCCGGCCGTAGCCAGCGATCGAACCAGGCTTCCTCGGGCGGCCCAAAGGTGATGCCCGCCGCCTCGTGGTGCGCCTTGCCGGCGCTCGCCAGACGCAGCGCCCGCTCCGGCTGTCCCAGATGCGCAGCGATCGCGGCGAACGTACGCAGCACCAGCCCCAACAAGTAGTCTGTACCAGTCGCGCGCGCGAGCGCGACATTCTCCTCCAAGGAACGCCGAGCCGCATCGTAGTCGCCTTGGTCGATATCCAAGCGCGCCAGACGGTACAGCGTGCCGCGGACGATGTACGTGTTTCCCTGCTCCCGCGCGAGCGCGAGGCTCTCCTCATACAGGCCGCGTGCCGTTGCGTCGTCGTGGTTGGCGGCGCGGACCACCGTGGCCAGGTGGGAGAGCGTGACCGGCAGGAGCGTCGTCAGGCCCAGCGCGCGCCGGATGGTCAGGCATTCCTGGAGCAGCTTGCGCGCCGCGCTAGGGTCGTCCGCATAGCACGCGAGCGCGCCGGCGTGATCGAGCAGCGTCGCCCGCGCAGCACTCGGTGCAGCCGCCCCCGGCAAGGCCAAGATCCGCGCGATCCACCTCTGCCCCTCGGTGACGCGGCCGCGCGATCCCCAGAACTCCCGCAACACGCGTACCAGGCGCGCGGCGCGTTCGACATCTTCGCGCTGCACCAGCCAGGCAAGCGTGGCTTGCAGGTGGGCGTACGCGTTCTCCAATCGATCGAACGCCACCGCCCGCCGGGAACTGAGCAGTTCGGGAAACAGGTCCTCGACGAACGCCAGCCACCGTGCGGTGTCTCGCTCCTGCCGCTCCGTAAGCTCGGCGTCGTCTTCCATCGCCTCTAGCATGCCATCCTGCAGGCGGCTCTTGCCAGGCAAGACGAAACGTGGAGGAGGCAGCAATATCACGGCCCGCTGCCCAGCTCTCGGCTCGTCACGCGACGGCCGCGCTTGGCCCCTCGGTGGGCTCGATGGGCACGATAGGCACGATCACCCGGGGTAGTTGGAGGAGGGGCCACAGGCAGGCCACCAGGGAGATGCCTGCCGCGATGGCCAGTGCCGGCAGCAGCCCCAGGCGCTCCCCCAGCAACCCACCCGCCAGGGCGCTGATCGGCAGCATGCCCCACCCGACGAAGCGGATCGTCGCGCTCATCCGGCCTTGCAGCCGCTCTGGGGTCACCACCTGGCGCAGTCCGACGCTGGCCACATTGAACGACGGCGACGCCATCCCGTGCAGCACCGATCGGACCAGGAGGAGCGGCATAGCAAACGCCGGCACCATGCCCGCCAGCGGCACACAGACGTTGCCGATGCCAGTCAGCAGCAGGCTCCCGATGAGGGTACGCCGTTGCCCCAGGCGCTCGGTCACCGGGCGGAGCGCGACGGCGGTCAGCAGCGCCACGATGCTGAATACGGACACGATCACCCCGAGGAGCGCGGGCGTGAAGCCGAGCTCGCGCGTTTGGTACAGCACCAGCAGCGCGGCGTTGATCCCGCCGGCCAGCTGAACTGTCGCAATCTGACCGGCCAGCGTCCGCAGCACCGGGTGCCTCCCGACGATCCGTAGCCCCTCGCCAACGTCTCGCCAGACGCTGCGGCCGCGTGCCGGAGCGGCCGGGAGCGGCTCGGGTGTGCGGATCAGGCTCACGGATGCTGCCGACACAACGAAGGACGCCGCATCGACCACCATCGCGACCGGCGCGGTGACGAGCTGCACGAGCGCGCCCGTCAGCGCCGGCCCGGCCGTCCCCGCAAACGAGCGGCTGACCTCCAGCTTGTTGTTGCCCTCCGTCAACGCGTCGCGCGGGACCAGCGATGGGAAATACGCCAGGTAGGCCACGTCGAAGAAGACCGTGAGCACGCCGACGAGGCGCGCGACGACGTACAGGAGCTCGATCCGCAGCATCCCCAGCAGCGCGGCCGCAGGGACCAACCCGATGAGGAGAGCACGGCCGGCGTCCGCCAGGATGAGAATGGGGCGGCGGCGGAGCCGGTCCACCCAGGCGCCGACGAAGAGGCCCAGCAGGAGGAATGGCAGGTACTGCGCGGCCCGGATGGCGCCCATCTGCGCCGGCGTCGCGTCCAGGACCAGCACGGCGGTGAGCGAGAAGGCCAGCCCGCTCACCGCCGACCCGAAGAGCGAGACCGTCTGCCCCGCCCAGAGCTTGAGAAAGTCTGGGTGCCGCCACAGGCCACCGAGCCGAAGGGACGAGCAGGCCCTACCCAGGAGCGGTGAACCATCCGGGTCAGGTGCACGTTGCACTGTTCACTCCGTAACGGGAGGGCACGCCGTGTCAAAGCGGCGGCCGGCTTGCTCGGGGAGCAGGCGCGGTTTCTCGATCCAGGCGAGGCCGCGCGGCTTGTGCGCGTTGAACTCCTGGATCTTCCGGTCGAGTTCGGCGGCCTTCTGGACATAGAGGGCACGCGCCCGCAGGCGCTCGGCCTCGAGCGCGGCGGGTGAGGGGGTGTCCCCGGCGCTCTCTGCACCCGCCGCGGAGCGAGGCGTCTCACCGTGTGGCCCGCGGCCAGATCGTCCGAACGGCCACCACAACCGGCGCACAGGCGTCCTGTTCCCCCTCTCTACCGGAGTGGAGAGGGGGTCAGGGGGTGAGGTCCCGCGCCGGCGCATCGCGGCAAAGTACCCGGCGGTGCGTTCGAGCATCGCCTGCAGCGCCTCGGCGTCGGCGCCGATCTCGCGGTCGAGCTCGACCCACAGCGGCGCTGCACCGGCGTTCTTGGCCACGCGAAAGGCGGTGGCCCACTCGGCCTCGTACGGGTTGTCGTCGTCGAGCTGGAGCGGCTTGCCGGTGCCCGGCAGATTGTCGAACTCACCGCGCTGCTGCGCCTCCTGAATCATCCGGTCGACGTGGCTGCCCCAATCGTCGACGTGACGCCGCTTGCCTCCTTCATGGCGCAAAGGCGACACGGCGACACCTCCTCGTGCACATCGTGCATGACTCTACTTGGCCCTTTCGACCATCCGCTTCGACGCTGCGCGGACGTACAAGCGACTACTTCGATACCGATCCAAGAGCCACAGCGGCGGCTTTCCCTACCATGACGGTAGCATGGCCGGGCGGCAGCTGGCATCGGTCAAACGCTGTATTTCTGGCCACGCAGACGCACCAGGAAACCGGCGTGCGCCGCGTCTCTGGCGGGTATGGTCGCTATGCTTCGTGGCTCCCGGCCTCTAGGATGCGGCAGCCGGTCAACGTCGGCTCACCGCCTCCGTCGTCGGACGGCTGCGCCACGTCTTGGGGACGGCTGCGCCGGATACCTCGGATACC
>JACQGX010000243.1 GCA_016199265.1 Chloroflexota bacterium
GCGCCGCGCGATGGACGAGGTGCACATCGACGGCACGATCGTCATCGGCGAGGGCGAGCGCGACGAGGCGCCCATGCTCTTCATCGGCGAGAAAGTCGGCGGCGCCGCCAACACTAACGCCAATAACGGCGCGTCGAACGCGAACGGCCCCGATCCGGCGGAGGTCGACATCGCCGTCGATCCGCTGGAAGGGACGGCCTTGGTCGCGCGCGGCCAGGACGGCGCCATCTCGGTAATGGCCGTCGCCGAGCGGGGCGGCCTGCTGCACGCGCCGGACATCTACATGGAAAAGCTGTGTGTTGGCCCGGCCGCCGCGGGCAAGGTGCGCATGGATTTTCCGGTCGCCGCCAATCTGAGGATCATCGCCGACAGCCTTGGCCGGAACGTCGAGGACATTACGGTCATCATTCTCGACCGCGAGCGCCACAAGAGGCTCATCGAGGATGTGCGCCAGGCAGGTGCGCGCATCCGCCTGATCGGCGATGGCGATCTGTCGGCCGCGATCTCGACGGCCGTTTCCGGCACCGGTGACCACTGCGTGATGGGTTCGGGCGGCGCACCCGAAGGCGTGCTCACCGCCGCGGCGCTGCGCTGCCTCGGGGGACAGATCCTCGGGCAATTCGTCCCGCGCAACGTGGCCGAGCGCGAGCGGTGTAAAGAAATGGGGGTCGACATTGACAAGGTGTACGACACCGACGAGCTCGCCTCGGGATCGAATATCATCTTTTGCGCCACCGGTGTCACCGACGGCTCGCTCATGCGCGGCGTGCGCTTCTTCGGCGGCGGCGCGCGGACGCATTCGCTGGTGATGGGGTTACAATCACGAACGATACGGTTCGTGGATACGGTGCACGTCCTCGATCCGAAGGGCATCGGCCACGTGCGGCTGTCCTAGTTTAAGAAGAAACCACAGAGGCACACCGCTATCCACAGATGTCCTCTCGGGTTTCTCTGTGTGCATCTGTGTGCATCTGTGGTTTCAAGATGCGGTCTCATGCGACACGGCAGATGGCGACTGAGGCTTCGAGAGCGCGACGAGTGACCGCCGCCAGCCTGCGCCGGATGAAGGCGCAAGGCGAGCGTATCACGATGCTGACGGCGTACGACTACCGCTCGGCGCGCCTGTTCGACGCAGCGGGTGTCGACGTCCTACTCGTCGGCGATAGCCTGGGTATGGTCGTGCTCGGCTACGACTCGACGATTCCCGTCACCGTCGACGATATCCTGCACCACACCCGTGCGGTCGTGCGGGGAACCCAGCGTGCGCTCGTCGTGGCCGATCTCCCCTTCATGAGTTACACGATCAGCCGGGAGCAGGCCCTGACCAACGCCGCACGCCTGATTCAAGATGGTGGTGCGCAGGTCGTCAAGCTCGAAGGCGGGCGCGCCGTTGCGCCCACGGTGGCCGCCCTTGTCGAGAGCGGCATGCCGGTGATGGGGCACATCGGGCTCACACCCCAGGCGATTCACCGCTTTGGCGGCTACCGAGTGCAGGGCAGGACCAAGACCGCTGCCCAACGCCTGGTGGACGAGGCGCACGCGCTCGAAGACGCGGGAGCGTGCGCTCTCGTGCTCGAATTGATCCCGGCGCCGCTCGCCGCGCGGATTACCGCCTCGCTCAAGATCCCGACGATCGGCATCGGCGCCGGGCCGCACTGCGACGGGCAAGTACAGGTGATGCACGACATGCTTGGCTTGCAGCTTCCGGACGAATTCATCCCGAAGCACGCGAAGCAGTACGCCGGGCTCGGCGAGGTCATCCTCGGCGCGGTACTGCGCTATGGGGACGAGGTGCGCGCCGGGACGTTTCCCACGGAGGCGCAGAGCTTCACGATGGAGGAGCGCATCTTGGCCGCGCTCGGCCAGAGCGACGACGGCGATGCCGGCAGGGCCGGTGAGGCCGCGATTGCGGGCGACGATGAAGACAGGCACGGGGTATGAAGGTCTGCCGTACCGTCGCGGACTTCCGCGCGGCCCGCGCCGGCGCGACTGCGCCGCTCGGCTTGGTGCCTACGATGGGGGCGCTGCACGAGGGGCACCTCTCGCTCGTCCGGCGCGCACGCGGCGAGTGCGCTTCGGTCGCGATGAGCATTTTCGTCAACCCGACGCAGTTTGGCCCGCACGAGGACTTCACCCGCTACCCGCGCCCGATCGAGCGCGACCACGCGCTGGCCGAGGCCGCCGGCGTCGACCTCGTCTTCAATCCCTCCGTTGAGGAGATGTATCCCGCGGGCTTTGCCACGTACGTCGATGGCGGGGGGCCGGCGCTCCGCTGGGAGGGCGAGCGACGCCTGGGCCACTTCCGCGGCGTCGCCACGGTAGTCACCAAGCTGTTCACCGTCATCGCGCCACAGCGCGCTTACTTCGGTGAAAAGGATTACCAACAATTGCAAGTCGTGCGGCGGCTGGTGGCCGACCTCAACCTGCCGGTCGAGATCGCCGGCTGCCCCGTTGTCCGCGAGCCCGATGGGCTCGCCCTATCATCCCGGAACGTCTACCTCGCGCCGGACGAACGTCCCCACGCGACGGCCCTCTACCGGGCACTCACCACCGGTCGGAAGTGCGTCGCCGCCGGCGAGCGCGACGCGGCGGCGGTGCGTCGCGCTATGGAAACGGTACTGATCTCCACGCCCGGCGCGACGATCGACTACGTCGCCGTCGTCGATCCGGTCACACTCGAACCGCTCGAGCGTGTCGACGGTCCGGCGCGTGCACTGATCGCAGCGCGGCTTGGCCTCGTGCGACTGATTGACAACGCACCTTTGGTAGATTTAAACCAAGGCTGATACAGCCGGCCCAGATCGTTCCTCGCCGGGCTCAGTCCCCTCTCCGAAAAGGAGATGGTTCGGGTGAGGGCTCCTCTCCCTGAACGATCCACGCCGGCACAGCCATTGCGGTCAAGGCTTGCACAAAGCACACAACCCCGTATCCCGCCGCGCCCGCTGTGCCGGCCGCCAGTCGGGAGATGAGGAGATCCCATGCAGCAGACCACCACGCCCCGCACGACCGATTCTCAGGAAGCTACGGCCGCTGTGCCGACCATGCCTGCCGGATCCGCCGGATCCGCCGTGCCCGTTGCGCCATCGCGATCTGGGCCGGACGCCGCGCGTCAGGGCTCCCAAGCTATCCACATCGACCAGACACTACATGTCGAGATTCCCCGCCCTGAGCACCCGCGGCCAGATTTCCAGCGCGAGCGCTGGCTCAACCTGAACGGCCGCTGGCGGTTTACGTTCGATCCGCACAACCTGGGCGAGCAGATGCGCTGGTACCACGTGCCGCATCCCGCCGCCGCCGCTCGCACCGGCGAAGGGAGCCCGATCGAGGACCCATTCGGCGCCGAGATCGTCGTGCCGTTTCCGTGGGAGAGCCGTCTGTCCGGCATCCACGATCCCGAGTACAAGGGCGTCGCCTGGTACCAGCGTTCGGTCGAAGTGCCCGCCGAGTGGGCTTCCACGCGCGGCGCCAAGGGCTCGGCGCAGATCGATTGGCGCTGGCGTCCGTACCTGTGCTTCGGCGCCGTCGACTGGAATGCCAAGGTGTGGGTCAACGGACGCTTCGTCACCGAGCACGACGGGGGCTACTCGCCATTTGCGATCGACCTGTCGCACCACGTTCGCCCCGGCATTCCCGCCACGGTCACCGTGCGCGCTTGGGATGCCTGTGACGCCGACGTCCCGCTTGGCAAGCAGGTTGACGAGTGGTACACCCACTCCGGCGGGATCTGGCAGACCGTCTGGCTCGAGGCGCGCCCGGCTGCCCACCTTTCCCGAATCCACCTCGCGCCTGACCTGCCCAAAGGTAAGGCGACGTTCTCCATCGGCATCGAGGCGCACTCGAGCGCCACGCGCGGTGCGTACCGGCTCGCCGTCGAATCGGACGACGATTCGTTCCCGACCGTCGAGCGCACGTTTGTGCTTCAAGGCGGGCACACCGACGCCTCGCTCGACGTCGAGGTGCCGCAGCCGCGCGCTTGGTCACCCGAAGAGCCGCACCTTTACCACTGTACGGTGACCCTTACACCGCTCGGCGAGGGTGATGGTGCCGCCAGCGCCCGAGCCGGCCGGACCGGCGACGTGGCGGCGTCCGAAGCCGATCGCGTGGTGACCTACTTTGGCCTGCGGTCGATGACCAGCCAGCGATGGGATGACCGTCCCTACGAGTTCGTCTGCCTCAACGGCGAGCCCGTCTACCTCCGTGGCGCGCTCGACCAGGCCTTCCACCCCGACAGTCTGCACGCCTACCCCTCCGACGAGGCCATCCGGGCCGACATCCAGGCCGCCAAGGACCTGGGCCTGAACATGCTCCGCTGCCACATCAAGGTCAACGACCCACGGTACTACTATTGGGCCGACAAGTTGGGGATGCTGGTGATGTATGACCTGCCGACGGCAGGCATCTACACGCCGAAGGCGCGCGCCAACTGGGAGCAGACGTTCCGCGATGCGCTGGAGCGCGACTACTCGCACCCGTCCATTTTGTCGTGGATTCTGTTCAACGAGACGTGGGGGCTCGAGGAGCACCGCAGCCCGACCGGCTGGAAGTGGGTCCAGGAGATGTACTACCTGGCCAAGCAACTGGATCCCACCCGCTTGGTGGAAGATAACTCGACGTTTCTGTGGGACCACGTCACGACCGACATCAACACGTGGCACTTCTATATCGGCGACTACGATCGGGCCCGCCGGCACATCGAGAGCGTGGTGAGTCAAACCTATGAGGGTTCGCCGTTCCACTACGTCGGCGGCGTGTACGGCGACGTGCAGGGCGCCGAGGCGTACCGCCAGGGCACACAGCCGCTGCTCAATAGCGAATACGCCGGTCTCTCAGCGTGGGGTGGTGACTGTGACATTTCGTACAGCTTCAAGTTTCTCACGACTGAGCTGCGCCGCCACGACATGATCTGCGGCTACGTGTACACCGAGCTGACCGACATCGAGTGGGAGCACAATGGCCTGCTCAACTACGATCGCTCGCCCAAAGAGTTTGGCTACGACCACTTCGTGCCCGGCATGACGGTCGCCGACCTCAACGGGGCCGACCTGGTAGGGCTCGACTGCTCGCCGTGTCAGATGCTGCGCCCCGGAACCGTGTTCACGGCGCCGGTGTTTGTCTCACACTGGGATCGGCGCAAGATGGCGCAGGCAACGCTCCGCTGGCGCGCGACGATGATCGATCGCTTCGGCAAGCGACGCGCGTTCGACGAGGGGGAGCGGACCGTCCGGCCACGCCAGTACGGCGTCGCCGAAGCCGGAACGGTGGAGTTCACCCTGCCCGATGAGCTCTGCCTGGTGACGGTCGCCCTTTGGCTTGCAGATGAGGCGGGGAACATCCGTTCGCGCAACTACGTCAACGTCGACGTCTATAGCTCACGCCTAAAGCAAGAGGCGGAGCGCACCGAGCGGGGGTATGCGCTTCGCTTCCTACCCGGCGACTTTGCCGGCTCGAGCTGGCACGACGTGCGTGTCGGCCCGCGCAGCGGCAAGTTCGGCGCGCGTGGTGCCGGCTGGGTCGACTATGCCGTGGTGCTGCCAGAAGACCTCGACGTCTCGAACGTGCAGCGTCTGCGGCTGCTGTTCGAGGCCGGCGCGCGCACCGCGCGCGATCGTGTCGATTGGAAGGACGCGTTACACGTCTCGGATCGTGAATACCCGCAGACCGAGACGCGCAAGCTTCCCACCAGAGTGGTGGTTTGGATCAACGGCGTACGTCTCGGTGCGGTCACACTGCCGGATGATCCGGCCGACGCGCGGGGCGTGCTCAGCCTGTACAACAGCGAGCACTGGGAGACGGCATCGTTCGGCTTCTTGACGACCCTCGAAGCGGATACCGCCATGGCGCGGCGCATCTTGGACGGCGCACAGGGCGGCCGCCTGCTCGTCCGCTTCGAGGTCCCACGCACCGGTCCCACCGGCGGCCTCAACCTGTACGGCGCGCGGATGGGCGCGTACCCGGTGGATCCGACGGTGTTCTTGGAGCTGATGAATGGGTGATCAGACGGTGATCACCACCTACGACAGCGTTTCGCCGGGCCGGAGCGCGATTACCTCGAGGCCATCGGCTTTGCCGGCTTCACGCAATTGATCGGGCGTGCCTGTCAGTACGGGGAAGGTGCCGTAGTGAATCGGTACGACACGCTTGACGCCCAGCAGCCTGGCCGCGCGCGCGGCCGCGGCCGGGCCCATGGTGTAGTGGTCGCCGATGGGCAGGAAGGCAAGGTCAGGCTTCCACAGCTCGCCGATCAGCGCCATGTCGCCGAAGAGGGCAGTGTCACCGGCGTGGTACACCCGATACCCATTCTCCAGCGCTATCACGTATCCCGCCGGAGTGCCGCCGGGCACGAGATCGTCCCCATCCTGCATACTGGAGCTGTGTATCGCCGGTGTCATCGTCACTTTGAGCCCTTCGGCCTCCTGTGTGCCGCCGTGGTTCATGCCGGAGACGTTCTGCACACCCTTACCACTCAACCACACGGCGATCTCGTGGATGGCGATCACGTTCTTCGGTTGGCCCAATTGAATGACACTCAGGGCATCGCCCATATGATCGCCGTGACCGTGGGTGATCAGCAGCAGGTCAAGGTTGGCAACGTCGTGCAGTGCCTTGGGGCAGGCTGGGTTGCTTTGCACGAACGGATCGATCATCACCCGCTTGCCGCCCGGTGTCTCCAACAAGACTGTCGCGTGGCCGTACCACGTCGCTTTGAGTCCGTTGTTCAGTACTGCCGTTGACATTGGTAGCCCCCTTGGATGTACGGTGGTGGTCAAGTGGTGGTCAAGTGGTGATCACGTTGTATGCGGCTGGGATCACCACTTGATCACCACCGAACCCCGTTACTCCGCGATCGCCCGCCTGAACGCTGGCTCGTCCAGCTCTAGACCCAGCCCCGGCTTCATCGGGACAGTGATATAGCCGTCCTTGAATTCGAGCGGCTCCTTGAAGAGCGAGTTGAGCCGTTCGTTCACGCCGGTGAATTCCTGCGGCCGGGTGGCGTCGCGCAGGCTGGCGATGTAGTGCAGATTTGCAGCCGTGCCGATGGTCGGCTGTGTCTGGTGCGGCACCATGTGCTTGTGGTGCGCCTCGCCGAGTGCGCCGATCTTGCGGATCTCCGAGACGCCGCCGCACTTGACGATATCCGGCTGAATGATGTCGACCTGTGCGCGCTCGATCAGGTCGCGGAACTGCCAGCGGGTGTACTCGTGCTCGCCCGCGGAGACCGGCACGTCGAGCGCGTGCGCGACCTGGGCGTAGCCGGCGTAGTCGTCGACCATCACCGGTTCCTCGAAGTGATAGATCCCCAAGCTCTCGAACCGGCGCCCCTGCTGGATCGCGGTCGACGGCGAGTAGCCGTTGTTCGCGTCGAAGCTGAGCGGCAGGTTGTCGCCGGTGAGCCTCTTGCACTCCTGGAACATCGCCCAATCCTTGTCCGGATCGACGTCGACCTGGTAGCCCCAGTCCATGCGGATCTTGATCGCGGTGTAGCCCTTTGCGAGGTGCTCCTCGACCACGCGCGCCTGCTCGGCCGGCGTGCGCCGCGAGCCGCCGCCCAGGCTGGCGTACATCCGCACCCTTTCGCGATAGCACCCGCCGAGCAGGATGCAAACCGGCAGGTTCGTCACCTTGCCCAGGATGTCCCACAGGGCAATATCCACCCCGGCGATGGCTTCGAGGTGGGCGCCCATCACGCCAAGCTTGTACGGCCGGTAAAACATCGCCGTCCACAGCTTGTCGATCTCCAGCGGGTTCTGGCCGATACAGATCGGCCGCAGCACGTTGTCGACAAAATGGGGGACCACGCCGGTCTGAGTTTGCATCGGGCTGCACTCGCCCAGACCGGTGATCCCCTCGTCGGTGAACACCTGCACAAAAATCGACCGCCCAAAGACGATCGATGCCTTTACGTCCGTAATTCGCATGGCGTTTGCTCCTCAATACTCAACAGAGGAGCATTCTATCCTGTCTTGCCTTCGAGCGGGGAGGGACGCGTCCAGGCAATGGCGAGGCTCACGGAGGCGAGCAGGAACGCCAGGAAGGTACCCCATAGTCCCCAGAGCGGTGCCTTGACGTCTCCAGGATCGAGGAGATTGTTCGGTGCAGGGGCGCCTGCCACCTTGTAGAGGACGTAGCCGACGCCGGCCGCGCCGCCGACGGATAGAATGACCGTCCAGAACTTACCGTAGCGGCGGTCCTTCGGATCGCTGAGACGGCCCCAGATGGCGGCAAAGATGGCCAACCCGGCGGCGGCGAGCGGTACCGCGTAGAGCGACAGCGTCGGCAGCGCTTCCGGTTTCTTCTCTTCGACGAATGCCTGTCCGGCGCGACTGCCACTACTGGTCTGTCCGGCCTCGGCGGTCTGAAATGCGATCCTGGTGGCGGCGGCCTGGGTGGCGATAACCGCGCCGGTGGAGATCCCCTGCCCCTCGCTCGCGCCGGCGGCGCCCCCTGGCGCGACGGTCGAGATACGCGTCGGCAGCGTGAGCCCACGGGCGCTCGCCGCACCCGCGCCGCTCGACGGGGCGACGGTGGGGATACGGGTCGGGAGCGTCAGGCCGCCGGGCGCGGCGGCACCGGGCGCGACGGTGGGGATGCGCGTTGGCAGAACAAGGCCGCCGGAGCTCGCACCGCCGCCAGAGGCAGTGCCCGGCCGCGGACTGCTTCCCGGCCGGACGCCGGCGACCGGCGCGCTGGCGGCGTCGACGCGCTCGGCCGCCTCCCCGCGCGCGAGCTCGAGACCGGTAAGCACGCTATCGCCGACGTTGGGCAGCGAGGCCTCGACCCATGGCTGGTAGAAGCAGATCAGCGCGATGAGCCCGAAGACGGCCGCGCCGAGGCGAGCAAGCTGCGATGAATCGACGGAAGGACGTCGGTCGGCACTAAACGCCTGCATGCGCTCCTCCTGAATCGTTCCTGACGATGAGAATCGTGTCTTATGTTTCGGCAACGCGGGCCGGCCGCGCGGCAAGAGCGGCCGGCTTAGCAAGGCCGTACGCTCAGCCCTTCACGCTTCCCGCCGTCAACCCTTCCACCAGGAATCGCTGCGCGAAGGCGTAGAACGTCACCACCGGGATCGACATCGTCACCGAGGCCGCCATGATCGGCCCCCAGGCGAAGACGTCGCCGACGATCAGACGGCCGATGCCTACCGGCAGCGTCGTCCCCTCGTTGCTCTGAATGAAGATGAACGCGAAGAGGAACTCGTTCCAGGCGTTGGTCAAGGCAAACAACGCCACCGCCATCAGCGCCGGCACGACCAGCGGCAACACGATGCGGTACCAGGCCTGGAACTTGTTGCAGCCGTCGATCAACGCCGCTTCCTCCAGTTCCTCGGGAATGCTCCGGTAGTATCCCATCAGCAACCAGGCGGCGAACGGCATGAGGAACGTCGGATACGCCACCATCAGGCTGTACAGACTGTTCACGATCCGTAGGTTGGCGAAGATCTGGTACAGCGGTACGACCAGCATAATGCCCGGCATCAGGTAGGTGATCAGGATCGCCGTGGAAATGAAACCGGCGCCGCGCCAGCGCAGCCGCACCAGCGCGTACGCCCCCAGCGACGACGCCACCAGGCTGATGATCATCGCCACCACCGCCACCTGCACGGTGTTCCTTAGCCAGAGCGGGAACGACGACTTGGTAAAGAGCCAGATGTAGTGGTCAAACGTCCACGGCGCAGGCCAGAAGACCGAACGAAATTGCTGGAATTGGAGATTGGTCTTGAACGACGTGATGGCGATCCAGTAGAAGGGATACAGCTCGACGAACGTGATGGCCGCGATGGCGAGGACGATGAGGCCGTTCATCACGCCGCGGTTGATCGCCCGGTGGCGCTTCGTGTTGTTCCGTACGACCACCGAGAAAAACGCGCGTGCGATATCCGAGCAGATGCGCTCGATCACGCCGTTCAGGAACCAGAAGATCTTGACCAGCAGCCGGACCGCCATGCTGACCGGCCACACCCAGAAGACCAGCAGCCGGTAGAGGATGTTCTCGCTACTTTCCACGCTGCGCTGCCCCGCGCGCATGTAGTGGCCCAGCACGATCACGGCGATCGCCAGCAGCGGGGCGACCAGCAGTGCTACCGCGACCGCGTGTCCGTAGCGCAGGCTCCCGATCAGCTCGTACGCCCGGATGGCGTATAACCGCGTTGCGCCGCCGGGGCCGCCGCCGGTGATGAGATAGATCAACCCGAACGTATTGAACGTGGAGATCGTCGAAAACAGCGTTTCGACGATGATGACGTACCGCAGCCCCGGCAGGGAAATGTGCAGAAATCGCTGCCACGCGTTCGCCCCGTCGACCGCCGACGCATCATACAGCTCGTGGTCGATCGCCTTCAACCCGGCGAGCGAGAGGAGCGTGAAAAACGGCACGCCCTTCCAGACGTTCACCGCGACCATCGACTGCAGCGCCAGCACCGGATCGCCGGTCCAGGGAATTCCTTTGAATGGGAAGCCCCAGAAGACCTGCCCGCCGGTGAGGTTGTAGATCTCCCGGAGCGTCATGTTCAGCCCGCCGAAGACCGGGTTGTACATCAGCCGGAAGGTCGCTGCGGTAACCACCTCCGGCACGATGAACGGCGCCAGGATCAGCGCCGTCAATACGCTGCGGTAGCGCTTGACGTTGTGCAGCGCCAGCGCCGCGGCGAGCCCGATCAGGAACTTGAAGAACACCGATTCGGCGGTGAACTGCACTGTCAGCCAGAAGGAGCGCCGGAAAATCGGGTCCTCAAACTGAATGGCGTAGTTGCGAAAGCCGACGAAGCCGGTCCAGCGTGGCCCCACCACGTTGTGGAAGCTCATCCAGATCGCCTGCAGCAGTGGCCAGGCAATGAGCCCCACCAGCAGGAGAAGCATCGGGGCGGCGAAGAGATAGCCGGTAATCCAGTCGTCGCCGAACATGTGCCGCAGCCAGCGGTTCAACGAACGGTGTGGCGTTACTCCGAGCGCAGGCAATTCTGCCGCACCGGGACGTGCAATTGGGACGGCCATACTGTCCCTCCAGGAGACCGATCTGCGTTGGGAAACCGCATAGGGGCGCAGCACGCTGCGCCCCTACTGCTGCCGATGGCGTTATTGCCGACGGCGTGCTGCTCGTTAGCGGCCTCGGAAGCCGAACGCCTGGTAGATCTGCACGCAGCGCAGGTGTGCGTCGCGCACCGCCAGGTCGACTCGCTTGCCGGCGATGATTTCGCCCATCATGTCGGTCATGACGTTCTCCTGGCCCACCGCGTCGGCGGCCTCGGTGAGCGGCCCGCGGTACGCCAGGCCTTGGAACGGGGGATCGTTGAGCGCGACCGGCATGAAGGAAGCGGAGATCTTCTCTTCCTGGATAATTGGGCTCTCCCACAGATTGCGGTACGCCGGTACCACGTAGCCGGGGCTGATCCGCCACAACTGCTGCTGCGCTTCTTCGGAAAGCAGGTATTCTGAGAGTTGCGCCGCCGCGTCGAAGTTCCTCGAGCCGTTCATGAAGTAGTGGTAATGTGGCCCTGAACTCTGCAGGCGCAGGCCAAATGGGCCGAGGGGCTGCTGGATCAGCCGCGTCGCGTCCGCCACCGGATTGCCGTTAGACTTCGCCGTCGCGTACAGCGTGCCGGCATTTGACGTGAAGCCGAGGATACCGGCGTTATACGCCTCGTTATTCGAGAGGTCGTTCCACGCGTTCACACCGGGCGGCAGCATGTCGGCGTTGGCCGGGTTGAGATAGACGTCGGCCAGCCACGTCATCGCGTCGATCGTCTCCGGTGAAAAGAGCGTGATGATCTGCCCCGTAGGATCGGCCAGCGCGCCGCCCCAGGCCCACATGGCGTTACGCACCAGGCTTTCGCCGTCGCCCGAGCGGTTGACCGTCATGCCCCAGCCGTAGAAGGGCTCGGCTGGATTGGAGACCGCGCGGCAGGCCTCCAGAATGCTGTCCCACGTCTCAAAGGCGCCGTCTTCGTAGGTGTAACCCACTTCGGCAAATTTGTCTTCGCGCACGAAGTAGCCGCCAGTCCGGTCGTAGAACGGCACGCCGATCCATTTCCCGTCGATCTGGTGCGTCGCTAAGGGGGTGGAGTTCGGCTGACCGTACTTCTGGATCATCTTGTTGACGACCGGCGACGCGTCGCGCGTCAGATCAAAGAACTTGAGGATGCGCGCCGAGAGGTCGCGCATGATCATGTCCACCGGCTGGTTGGCTGCCTTCTGCGCCTGCAGCTTCTGGTAGATATCCGTGCTGCCGATAAAGCCGGAGATGTCGCTCAAGTCGAGATCCCAGCGCTGCGCTGCTGCGTAGTCGGTGATCGTCTTCTTGAGGAACGCGTTGTGGTCGGGGTGCCAGTCGACCATCTGCACGACCTGCAGCTTACCGGTGATCCTTGCTTGCGCCGGACGCCCGGCCTGCGCCACCGACGGCGCCAGGCCCGAGGCGATAGCGGAAACCACTCCCGCGGTTGTCGCCGCTCTACCGAAGAATCCTCGACGCGTCACGTTTCCCGTCTTCACGCTGAACCCCTCTGAATCTTGTTTACGCATGGCGGTTCCCCTGCTCTGGCTAGTGGTGGCGCAAGCCAGGCTCACGCCCCGCGACTGTTACGCAGACGGAACGAATCGCTCACCGGTTCCACTAACGCGTAACAGTCGCTCCCCATTATAGGATTCCTTCGGAATTGTGCAACCCTTGGGAAGAACAGGTGTCTCCATTCGCGTGCATCGTGCCGGTTTGCCTCATCACCTCATCACCCAATCCCGGTTTCTGGAGGAGGTCAACTGGGTGTGAGGGGCGTTGACGTACTTGCCCCACACCGGAGGCGATTGGCCGTGTGAGGGCGGGTCGCCACCACACGGCCATCGGAGCGGAGCCTCAGTCAGGCAGTGCGAGGTGCAAAACGCCCTCGCTGGCGAGGAGCCGCGCGGCCTCCTGCGAGACACGATAGCCTGCCACGACCGGCCAGGCTGGCACACCGGCTCGCTCGCGGAGGAGCGTGGCGCGGCGCCGGGCGCGATCGACATCCTTGGGGCCAACCGTCCAGGAGGCTTCGACGACGAGGTACCCGTTTTGCCCATTACGGCGGCCGCGGACGAGCGCATCTGCCCAGAGGAGCTCCTGGTAGTCTGCCAATGCCAGTTGGCCGTGTGAGAGGAGAGCGCCCAGCCAGGCGTCGGCGTCTGCCGAGCTGAGCACCTGGGGATCGGTGAGGAACTGGCGGAACATGCCGGCGCGCGCGGCAAGCTTCTCCGCCAGTTGTGTGTCCGCGAATGATTTACAGGCTCCTGGCATTGCCCCTTACCGCCTCGCCCACAGGTGGGCCAGGTTGTCGCGGGGACGCCAGCCCAGCAGCGCGCGGGCTTTGGCATTGGAGTACTTGCCGTGCGGCAGGTCGGCCAGGATGTGGAAGAGCTCGAGCGGACGCGGGAGCGACGGCGTCTCCAACGCCCGGCGCATGGCGTGCCCCGCGTCGTCCCACGAGACCGACATCGCGAACACACCATCTTGCCGCGAACTGGCCGTTTCGGGATTCACAAAGCTCGAGTAAAGCAATGTGGGGACTTCAAGATCGTACTGTTCGGCGAACAGCCGCACCGTTTCCTGGCCCAGGTACTTCGTGTGGCCGTAGAGCCAGGTGCCGGGGCGCGGTGGCGCGTCGTCGGGTACGTCGAAGTCCCACCAGTACCCCGCCGGCCGGTCGTTCGTCACGAGC
>JACQGX010000009.1 GCA_016199265.1 Chloroflexota bacterium
GACGAGGACGGGGTGTTCGTAGCCGAGGCCGGGGTGCGGCCGGGGTGGCGCCCACCACCCCCGCCGTCGAGCGGGCCCGGCGGCCGACGTTCCCCTCTCCCCTGGTGGGAGAGGGGTTAGGGGTGAGGGGGAACCACGCCGCCGCCGGCGCCCGCGTTGTCGCGCGCCGGCTCACCCTCACCGCCGTCACCCGTTCCCCTCCCTGCTGCCGGCCGCGGCGTCGCACCGCTACGCCGTGAACGGCCACCCTATGAGGGATTGAAACGGGGCAAACGGCCTGCGTTCCGCGTCGTCACTCCGCGGTTTTTAGCCTACCTATGAGGCATTGAGACGACTCATGGGTCACTCCATCCGCACGAGGGCCGCCGCCGGCGGCGGCACCACCCGCGCAGCGGCCCTTTGCCGCGGGGCGGGCCGGTACCTGACATTCCTGCTACCGGCGTGCTCCCACCCGCCGCCGTGTGCGACTATACCCCGCCACCGGCGGCTGCACCTGTCCCCGTCCCGCACGCTCTCGGTGGATCGACGGCCCTGGGTGGTAGAATGGAACTTGGTAGGAGTGGCGCGCGAGTCGTGCAGCAACTCCTACTTACCGGCAGTTACTGATCGCTGCGCAAACCGAAGGTTGGAATGGGTGAAGATCGTTAGCGTCGCAGAGAGCGGACCCGAGGTCGCGCGGCTCGTGGCCGAGGCGCGTGAGGAGGGTGAGCCGATCGCCCTCGTCGAGCGGTCACGCCCCGCGGCGTATGTGCTGGGCGCGGAGCAGTTCGAGTCCATGCAGGCAGAGTTGCGCGCGCTGCGCCGCACGGAGCTGCTGGCGGACGTAAAGGAGGCCGGCCGCGAGATTGAGGACGACCTGGTCCGCCGGCACCTGCCCCGCTACCAGGATGCCGACCAGTTGATGGCGGACCTGTCCCGCGCGTGAGTCGCTGGCTCCTCGTGGATCTGGTACCGACGTCCGCCTTCCGCCGTCGCTTGAAGCGACTGACCGATGACCAGCGCCGGCGGGTGGCCGCTGCCCTGAAGCGGTTCCAGACGAACCCCTTTGATCCGTCCCTGGAGACGCACAAGCTCTCCGGAGACCTTGCCGGCCACTGGGCGTTCAAGGCAGGGTACGATCTCCGCGTCGTCGTGAGAATAGAGGGGGTCACGGCCTATCTGCTCGCAGTCGGCAGCCACGACGAGGTCTATTGATTGCACGATCGTCCCTTCTATGTCACGCGTAGTCATGCGTACGGCTCATACAACGGACGCTGCGTCAGATCCCCGATCCTGCTACCGGTGGTGGTGGCCGGGTGACCGGAAGCTGGGTGTATCATCCGCTGGCGCGGGAGCGCATGAGAGAGCAAGAGGACGTACACCGCATGAGCGCGGCAATTGCACCGAAGGCAGCACAGTCAACCGGAAGCGAGCGCTGGACGGGCAGGGCACGACTGTGGGCCGCGCTCCGCGGCACCCCAGCAGACCGGATCGCGTGGTCGCCACTCCTTGGCGGCTACTGGGCCTCCGGCTTGTCGCCGGAGGAAGGCAGCCTCCCCATGCCGGATCTGGCTCGTGCGATCGGATCGGACCTGTTCCTGCGCATGGGCGGCGGGCGCGTGCCTCCGGGCCTGAGAACCCGCCACCGCGAGGTGAAGGTGCGCCAGGAGAAGAACGCCGGACCTGCCGGCCAGACGCTGACCGTCTTCGAGACGCCGCGGGGGCAACTGCGCGGCACCGCCGTCCCCGACGAGCACGGCACCTCGTGGCGCCAGGAGTTCGTCGTCAAGTCCTTGGCCGACTACGACGCGCTGAGCGCAGTCTGGGAAGACCTGGTGTACGAGCCGAACCACGACGCGCTGAGCGCATACATCGACTCCCTCGGCGAAGAGGGGCTGTGCGTCGTGAACGGGCCGGACGCGCCGCTGGTCACGCTCTTCCGGAACCGGGAGCAACAGGAGCTGCTCTATGACCTGGCCGACGAGCCGGAGCAGATGACACAGGTGCTCGATCGCATCCACGCCAAGGCGATGGAAGGTTGGCGGATACTGGCCGATGGACCGGGCGAGGTGTTCATCCAGGGCTGCTCTTACCTGGGCACGCAGCTCATCTCGCCCGCGATGTACCGGCGCCACGTCATGCCCTACCTCACCGAGTACGCGACGCTGCTCCATCGCCGGGGCAAGAAGATCCTGGCGCACATGTGCGGCCACATCTGGGATCTGCTGGACCTGGCGCAGGACACCGGGTTGGACGGCATCGAGTCCTTCGCGCCGCCGCCGGTGGGCAATACGCCGGTCGGGGCAGCGCTGGAGCGGGTGCGGCGGGACTTTTGCCTGATCGGTGGGATCGATCCTGTGGTGCTGAAGATGGAGTCGCCGGCGGGCGTGCGTGCCCACACCCGTGGCATCCTCGAGGACGCCGCCGGACACCCCAACTTCATTCTCGGGTCCGGCGACGCCGTCGCCGCCGGCACCCCCATGGCGAACCTGCGGGCGGTGACGCAAGCCGTCCGCGACGTCTACGGCTCGGCGGCATAGCCACCGTTTCGCCGGCGAGGCGGGCGGTCCGTGGCCCGGGGCCGCCCTCTCTCGCCCTCTCGCCCTCTCGCTCGGACGGCTACAGCTTGGGCGGCTGGCCCTGCTCCGTCAGAATCTGCTGCGCCTTGGGCGCGACCGACTGGAACACCGAGGCCACACTCGTGCCCGCACCATTCGCGCCAAAAAGCATCTGGAACGACGGTGCGAGCACTTCGCGGTCCAAGTCCGGCCAGGCCGGGGTGAGGTGCGAGGTGTAGCCGGACTCCCAGGCGCTCCACATGGTCTCCCAGTTGTCGACCCCCAGGTTCTTCAAGTACCGGATATAGGTCTGCTTCGACTCTTCGTTGAAGGTGACCGGCATGCGCGCCCAGTGCTCGATCATGGGCGCCTGCCCCTCCTTGTTGATGAACTTGAGGAACTCGTAGCACTCCTCCGGGTACTTCGTCGTCTTGAACGCGACGTTCACGTCGACCGACATCCAGGAGGACTCCTGCTTGCCCTTGGGCAAGGGGGCGATGCCCCACGGCTGCTTCATGTTCTTCGAGAAGTCGATCGCGAGCCAGCTACCGTCTTGGCGCAGGGGCTGCCGGCCGTCCCACATGCCCCCGATTCCGACGTTCTCGACCCCCATCACGCGCTGCTTCCAGGCCAGGTCGTGCGCGAACTGAATCGCCGCCATCACCTCGGGCGTGTCCATGCGCTGCCTGGTGGGGAAGGCCACCTTGTCCAGCAGACGGGTGCCGTTCTGGGTGATCCAGGGTTCCATACGGCCGATGTTCAGCCCCTGCCAGTAGCCATACTGGCGTCCGGTGCCGGTCTCGCGGGTCAGGCGCTGAGCCTTATCCCGGAGGTCCTGCCAGGTCCAACCCTTCTTTGGCGCTGGGACGCCGGCCGCGTCGAGCAGCGCTTGATTGTAGAAGATGACGTACGTGGCCGCCTCCATCGGCAGCCCCCAGGTATGACCGAGCAGCTCGACGATGTCGCGCGAGCGGGGGTGGAGCCGCTCCTTCTGATCGAAGGAGCGGTCCTTCTTGATGTAGCTCTCGATGGCGAGCAGTTGCCCCTTGGCGACGAACGACACGTAATCGTGGCTGCCCTGCATGAACGTCAGGTCGGGCGGCGTACCGGCGGCCGTCTGGACGATCAGCTTCTGGTAGTGGTTGCCTTCCCCGGTCAGGACTTCTTCCGTGATCGGTACATCCGGGTGGCGCGTGTTCCACAGCTCCACGACGGCGGTCTGCGCCGCGCGGGAGGCGGGGATGCCCGGCCAGGGCACGTGGCGTAGGGTGATCTTCTCGCCTGGCTGGCGCTTGCCGGTGGTGCCGCCGGCCTCACCTCCCGCTCCCACCGAGCAGGCGGTCAGGCCAAGCGCCGCGCCGATGCCCGCGGTCATGGTTACGCCGGCCAGCCAGCCGCGGCGGGTGGTGCAAGCACCGACCGACCGCGCGGCCTCAAAATCGACTCCCATCCAGGATCCTCCTCTCGCCCACTCTTCCATGAGTCCGCGGCATGATAGCGCACGGTCGCACGGTTGTCACGTAACACACCAGCGGCGGTGCCGGTAGACCTGCCGGGGACCCCGCAGGCCGCCTCATTGTGCATTGTGCACTTTGCCCTTGGTATCGGCTCAAGTCAGGCGACTGGTTGAGCATCCCCGCTAAAGCGGGGGCTACGGATCGTGAGTTCAGTACCGGGGAATAGCTTGTCGGAGCTGGTTTGTACGTCGTTCTCGAGGCGCCACTTGTTCGCGTCGTATACCCGCTCCCACTGGCCCTCATCGCCGTAGAACTTCTTGGCGATGCTCCGGCATGTCTCGCCAACGCCGACACGGTATGTGACCGTTGACACTTCTCCTCCACTGCCGTGCCTCCCCGACCGAATAGCATGTTCAGAAACCCCATCGTAATCTCCTTCGTGCGCGGGTTACCACACCACACCACGAGACGCCTAACAGTAGTGTGGGAGAGCCACGATGGAGACCAGACCGTGAGGTCAGCGGACGAGCGGAATGCCCACCTTGGCGAAGGCGCTCGAGTAGAACTGGAGATAGTCCCATATGTGGTCACCCCAGTACCAGCCGTCGTGCTCGCCGGGGAAAACGTGCCACTCGTGTGCCCAACCGCGCTCGAGCAACGCCTCGCGGAGCGCTTCGGCGCTCCACCGCCAGGCATCTTTGTCGCCCGTGTCGATCCAGATCACGGGCGGTGGCGAGAGCGTCAAATCGCGCACGAGACTGATCGGGTCGCGCCTGGCGAAGCCGCCGTTGGTGCCGAAGTAGGCCGGCGCACTCTCCTGCGAGCGAATCGACGGACTGTGGGCGCCGGCTATCCCGAACACGTCGGGATGGTTCAGCGCGAGCTGCATTGCGCCGTGCGCGCCCATCGAAAGGCCGCCAATGGCGCGTGCCTCCCGCTTGGGAATGGTGCGGAACGTCGCGTCGACGTGCTCGACAAGATCGCGGGCGACGTAGTCGCCCCAGAACGTGCCGCCGTCCTGGTTCATCCAGTAACCCATCCCGCCCTGTGGCATGACGATGATGGTATGGGCGAACTTGCCGTCGGCGAGGAGGTCGTTTGCCACCTGGTCGACGCCGTAGCCCGACCACTCGTCGTAGCGGCCCGAGACGCCGTGGAGGAGGTAGATTACCGGGTATCGCCGGCCGGCGCGCTCGGGTGCGTCGTAGTTCGGCGGCAGATAGACGCGATACGGCATCGAGCGGCCGAGCGCGGGGCTGTCGAACCACCGGTCGATCCACGCGCCGCCCGGCATCATCCAGTGCGGCGAGTCTTGTGGTAGGCCGGCAAGCACCCGGTCGGCGACGAAGAGCAGATTATCCGGGTCGAGCCCGCGGGAGGCGACCCACTGCCAGTCGGGCACCTTGCGCAGACTGCCGCGTTCGACGTGGAAAGCGTCGGACACCGTGCCCTTGAGCAGCAAATCGTCGTCCAGTAGCGGCGGTATCGTCTGGAGCACCGGCGCGTCGATCGTGCGCACTTCCTCGCCGCTCGCGGCGATACTCTGTGGGTTCTTGATCCAGCGGCGCTTGCCGTCCTGCAGACGGAAGATGGCCGGGTGGTCGCCGGCACGGACGAGCATGCCCTCTCGGAGGAAGGGGAGCGCCGGTCCTTCGGGTATGGCGGCGAGCGTTTCGTGCGACGCCGAAACGATCATGTCCGGCGGATAGCCGAGGAGGCGAAGCGTGTCAGAGTCGGGGATGCGGCGGCGTTCACCGCCGAGCGTGGCATAGGCAGTACCGGATGGATCGCGGAGCGCCAGCGGGCCCAGGACGTCAGGCGGCTTCACAATAAAATCGTAGATGAGGGTGGTCTCGTTTTCTGCGGCGCCGCCGCCAGGAGCGGCGGTCTCGCCCGCAGCGTCATCGCCGGCAGACTGTGGCTCAAAGCGGGCGCGCACCTCGATGCGGTAGTGGCCGGACGGTGGGGGCGCAAACACGAGATCGAGCACCGCGTGCTCGCGCATGCCGCCGGAGTGCAGCGCGGGAACTCCGGCGTGAACGTAGGTGTCGACGTCAGGCACGGTGGCGCCGTTGACGGTGATCGTCGTCTCGGAAGCATCGAGCGTGCCGGAGGGATTGGCGTCGGCCAGGAGGTAGATGGGGGCACCGGATGGGATCGACATATCCCAGACGCGCTTCGTCGCGGCGGGCTCGTGGCCACCGAACCACGGTGCGGCCGGCAGGAGGAAGACGCCCCTGCCCGGGAAGATGCCTTGCTGGCGGGCGAAGAACGTTAGGAGGTCCATCGCCAAACTGTGCCTCCCGGCGGCGTCGAAAGGCGCCTCGCCCGGAGGCACAGGCCGCAGGCCGCCGATGGTCACGCCCGGTGGGGACGAGGCGGCCGCCGGCGATGCGCTCGGCGCGGCGCCGGCCGCGTTCGATATCCGCGAGAGCGCTGCGCCGCAGGCGGCCGCCGCGGCCCCGATACCCAACGCGCGACGTGTGCTGCGCCGCAGTCCAAGTGCCTGTACAGCCATAACCAGGAGGAAAGCATACGCGGTCAAGGTGTACGTTGGGTTAACGGCGTGCAAGAGTGCGAGGAACCGCTCCCGAGACGATGAGGAGATACCGATCACCCAGCCGGCAGCTTGCCGGAACCGGGTTCGCCGGCGACTTCGGTTCCGTGAGCACGCGCCACCGGCGCCTCCGGCGGTGTATCCTGTGCGACGCATCCGCAGCGCATTTCGGTGGAAAGGTGGCGACTGAAACATGCTTGTATTCGATCTGCATCTCGACCTGGCGATGAACGCGCTTCTCTCGAATCGTGACCTGACGCTCACGGTGGAAGCGTGCCGCCGGTCGGAGGCCGGCATTGAAGGGAAGAGCCGCGGCAAGAACACGGTGACGTTTCCGGAGATGCATCGCGGCGGCGTGGGATTGTGCATCGCCACGGTGCTGGCGCGCGTGCAGCGTGGGCAGGGGTTCGGCACCGGGTACCGGACGCACGAGATTGCCTATGCCATGGCGCAGGGCATGCTGGCGTACTACCGGCAGTTGGAGCGGATGGGGATTTGCCGGCTCGTGCGGACGGGGGAGGAGGTGCGCGCGGCGGCACTGGCGTGGGAGACGGCGATGGGGGTCGGCTCGGGGGCCAAGAGCCCTGACCCTAACCCTGTCCCAGGGGAAGAAGGAACTTCTCCGCGTCCCGGCGTCCCTGCGTCTCTGCGCCCCGACGAGGGGCCGCCGTTTGGCTTCATCTTGGGGACGGAAGGGGCGGACTGTATTGTGGCGCCGTCGCAGTTGGGGCTGTGGTGGGAGGACGGGCTGCGGGTGGTGAGCCTGGTGCACTATAGCGTCTCGAAGTACGCGCACGGCACCGGCGCCGACGGGCCGCTGACGGCGGATGGGCGCGATCTGCTGGGGGCGATGGATGAACTGGGCGCGGTGTTGGACATCACACACCAGTGCGATGCGTCGTTCTGGGAGTCGCTCGAGCGCTTCAAGGGGCCGGTGATCGCGTCGCACCAGAACTGCCGCGCGCTCGTTCCCGGTGGCCGGCAGATGAGCGACGACCAGTTGCGCGCGCTGATCGAACGCAGCGCGATTATCGGCCCGGCGCTGGATAATTGGATGCTCTATCCGGGGTACATCCGCGGCCAGACGCCGAACGCGCTGATTGACTTGCAGATGTACGTCGACCATATCGATCACATCTGTCAGCTCGCGGGGAACGCGCGCCACGTGGCGATCGGGTCGGACCTCGACGGCGGCTACGGCTACGAGCAAACGCCACGCGATCTGAATACCATCGCCGCCTTGCAGAAGGTGCCCGCCCTGCTCACGGAGCGCGGCTATTCCGACGACGACGTGGCCGCGATCATGGGCGGCAACGCCGTGCGGTTCTTCGAGCGAGCGCTCGGCGCGTGATCAAGTCGTGTTCAAGTCGTGATCAAGTCGTGATCATGTTATACGTGGTTGGGATCACCACCTGATCACCTCCAATGAGAGAAGGGAGCAACAACACGCCAATGAACATCGCAGTGATACCCGGCGATGGGACCGGACCAGAGGTGGTGGCTGAGGGACTCAAGGTGCTGAAGGAGATCGCGCGCCTGGAGGGGTTCTCCTACGACCTCGAGACGCTCGATTACGGCGGCGACCGGTACTTACGCACCGGGCAGGTGATCTCCGACGAGGAGGTGCAGGCGCTGCGGCGGTACGACGCGATCTACCTGGGCGCCATCGGCCATCCCGACGTGAAGCCAGGCATTCTCGAAAAGGGGCTGCTGCTCAAGATCCGCTTCGACCTGGACCAATATGTCAACTTGCGGCCGGTCAAGCTCTTCCCGGGTGTCGACTGCCCCCTCAAGGACAAGGGGCCGGAGCACATCGATTTCGTCGTCGTGCGGGAGAACACCGAGGACCTCTACAGCGGCGCCGGTGGTTTTCTGCGCAAGGGGACGCCGCAGGAAGTGGCGACGCAGGAGATGATCGCGACTCGGTTCGGCGCCGACCGCTGCCTGCGCTACGCGTTCCAGCTCGCGCAGCGTCGTAGGGCCCAGGGGAAGCCAGGGCAGCTCACGCTGGTCGGCAAGACGAACGTGCTCACCTACGCGAGCGACCTCTGGTTCCGGGCGTTCAACGAGATGGGCGCGCGCGAATTCCCCGACGTCAAGCGCGACTACAACCACGTCGACGCGGTGTGCATGTGGTTCGTCAAGAACCCGGAGTTCTACGACGCTGTGGTGGTCCCGAACATGTTCGGCGACATCATCACCGACTTGGCCGCGATGATCCAGGGCGGCCTGGGCGTCGCCGCCGGCGGCAACATCAATCCCGATCCGGGCGGCGTGAGCATGTTCGAGCCGATGGGCGGCTCGGCGCCGAAGTACACCGGCCAAAACGTGATCAACCCCATCGCCGCGATCTCGGCGATGAGCATGCTGCTCACCGTGACCGGCGAGCTGAAGAACGACGACCGGCTGGTCCGCGCCGGCCGGCGGGTCGAGCAGGCGATCATGCTCACCTGCCCCAAGATGGAATCGCAGAACGCCGGCCGGATGGGGTATACCACCGAGCAGGTGGGCGAATTGGTGTGCGAAGCGTTGTAGAACGCAGACGACCCTCCGCCCTCTGTCCTTCGTCTTCTACGGTCGTCGGTCGTCAGGCGATCACGATGCGCGTGCCGAAGGTAGCCCAGTCCCAGAACCACCTGGCCGTGGCGAAGCGCAGGTTGACGCAGCCGAAAGACATCGGCGTGCCGAAGTTGTTGTGCCACCAGGCGTAGTGGATTGCCTCACCGCCGTTGTAGTACTGCGTGTACAGCACGTTCTCCAGCCGGTAGTATTTGGGGTGTCCCCTCGGGTAGCCAATGGTGGTCGAATCCATTATCTCGTTGGTTACCCGGCGGTTGATGGCGAAGATGCCGGTCGAGGTGAGCCCCTTGAACGCCACACCGGTCGAGACAAGATCGGTGAGCACCGGCTTCGTGCCTTCGTAGGCGGTGATGCGCTGGCGGGCGACGCTCACCGCGATCCACTTCTCCCCCGGTGCGGGCACGAAACCCCTGCCGCCCGAGGCGGCGCTGCCGCGGGCGCGACGCTCGGCTTCCTCGGCGACGAGCGCCTGCACGACATCGCTCCACAGCGCGACACCATCGGGCGGTGGGGCGGGTTCGGTGTCCACGCCTCGCTGGAACGCTAGCTCGGTGCCCAGGAGCCCCAATTGGGAGCCGTTTTCCTGCGTCCATTCGAGTCGAGCGTTGGCGAAGTACTGGACGTAGCCGTTGCCGGTGGGACGCTCGGGCGCGATCGGCAAGCCGAGGATGGGTTGCCAGCGCTCATAGACCGGGAGGAACGCGCCGGAGACAGTATGGCCCGATTCGGGAATGAGGCGCGAGCCGGGCGGCAGAGTCTCTGGATCGACGCCGGCAATGCTTGCCGGTGGATGTTCCGCGCCACCGGCTTCGACGCCGAGCAGGCCGAGCCGTACGGCGCCATCCGGGCTCAGCTCAAAGCGTGCACGCTGGAAGTACTGGTTCAGGACACTGCCGTCTTCAAACGGCTCGCTGATGGGGAAGCCAAAGGCGTCCAAACCGTATCGCTGCCAGAACTGCCAGAATGTACCCGAGATGGTGTGGCCGGTGGGCTCAAAAAACACGCTCTCGGCGGCCAATACGGAAGCCGGATCGGCGCTGGGTGCCGTCGACGGCGAGGCGCCGGCGGTACGGGTAAGTCGCGCGAACGGCCCGAAGGGCGCTAGCGAGATGCCGGCGGCCGCCAGGGCGGTCAACAACGGGCGGCGGCGGACGCAGGAGGAATGGCAATGGGATTGCGTACTCATCGTCTCTTCCGGGCGAAACGTATCCGCACTGTACAACGATTCTGCGGCCGCCGGCAAGGCGGTAACAGCCCATCTGCCCTCTTCCGGGGGCACCGATCGTGCAGGTGGTGAGAAGGACGTGACAATTCGTAACATTAGCCATTCGCCCCTGACGCGGCGACTGACCGGTGGGAGCACGATGAAGCGGCAAAAGATCGTGAGCCGCGCGCGGCGGAGGGGCCAGGTGGCGAACCCGCGTGCGGCAGAGCATTGGCCAGGCACGGCTGCCGAGGCCACGCGGGCTAAGCGGGCGGCGCGGATTACGGGGGTGGGAAGGCGCCGGGGCTACCGGACGGCCGAGGGTTTCCAGAATTACCGGCCATCCAGGCAGCGGCCGGCTGGGGCCGCGGCCGTGGCGACACCGGCGCGGGTGGTCATCCCGAACGTGGCCGATGGCGTCCACGCCGCCGCACTGACACGAGGGTTGGTGTGGTCGGCGGTCGCGGTGCATGCGCCGGAGTTGCCCGGAACGCCTGAAGCGGGGACCGCCCGCGCACGCATCCTGGTGATCGACGACGAGTCGGGCATCCGCGACGTGGTAGCCGAGGTGCTCCAGGATGAGGGATACGCGGTTGATACCGCCCCGAACGGCGCGGCCGCACTTGCTCTCTTGAACAAGCCGGGACAACCGGCGCCGGACCTGATCCTGCTGGACATGCGCATGCCCGAAATGAACGGTTGGGAGTTCGCGGAGGCGTACCGGCAGCGGCCCGGGCCGCATGCGCCGATCGCGACCCTCACCGCGGCAATCGACGCGTCGCGGTATGCAGCCGAAATCGGGGCCGACGGATTCCTGGGCAAGCCGTTTGAGGTCGACGCGCTTCTCGCGCTCGTCGAGCGGCTGTCCTCCCAGCGCTAATGGCGAAAGAGGCCGCGCCGGACAGCGGCCTCCTAAACCGAGTGCAAAGTGCAAAGTGACGAGACTTGTGGGTTCCACTTTGGCTTCAGTGTAGTGTAGTGCTCGTCGTAGCCGGGAGCCACTGCCACCAAGCACACAGCGGGTCCCAGGGCGCGCGCCCACGTCACCTCTTGCGGTCGGCGGTGGCGACGCTCGCCGCCAACGTCTGCTTTCCTTGTGATTCGACCTCCGGTGCGACGTCCACGGTGGCCGCGGATGCCGGCACCGCAGCGCCATCGCTGCCGGCCGCGGCTGTGGCACGCGCGTCGGCGCCATGGCGCACGACGAAACGGCTTTCGAGCCCCTCCTGGATCGTGACGAGGCCGGTGTACGCCAGCTCGGCGTTGTGTGCCATCGCGGCGCCGAACCAGCCTTGACGGCGCATCGCCAATCCCTTGCGCACCGCGTCCTTACGCACGTCTTCCCACAGGGGATCGGCAAAGAAGTCGGTGATCTCGGAGGAGAACCGGCCCTCGGCGTCGAGCGAGCAGCCAATGGCGGAGACGATTGGCTGGCAATACGCGAAGCGCACTTCGCTATTGATGGGCATCGGCGTGATGGGCATGACATGGCTGCCCCGCGCATCGCCGGTGACGTAGGGACAGATGGCCCACGGCAGGAGCAGCTCCTCCGGAGCGGCGAAAATCCCCTGGTTGCGGATGATCGCCACCGGATCGTCCTTACCGACGTATTTGCCGGCGATGTTGTGCAGGCGGCTCGTGCTGGCGGCGGCCACCTGCTGGTCAGGGAAAGCGCGCGACCAAACGCTGTCGATGGCGAAGCGCGTCTCGTCGCGCAGCAGCGCCACGATGCGGTAATAGTCTTCGGGCGCGTGCAGGTCGATGAGCCGATCGCCGTCGGTGCAGTCCATGTCCATGATTCGAAAGGTAAACCCCTGGCTCATCTCCGGCTTCAGCAGCAGCCCGCCGCAGAACATCGGGTCGGCCATGGCCAGGAAGAGCGGCAGGTTGTACGCGCCGGGACCGCACTTGTCGGCGAAGAGGAACAGCACGCTCTCTGCCGGTCGTACGTTGTTCGTCTTGACGGGGTCGTGGTCAAAGTCGACCTCCGCGACGGCGGGGCCGGCGCCGCGTATATTGCCTGATGGCGCATCGACGAGCAGGTCCTGGCCGGCGGCGTAATCGCCGCGGCGCTGCGCCACGGCGGTGCCGGCGACAAACGCATCCCACGCGAACTGGTGGACTTCCGTCGCGTTAGCGCCCCTCGTATGACTGCACGTAATGGCGATGTCGTCGCCGGTATGCGTGACGATCGCGTCGATCAGGAGCCCACGCTCGATCGCGGCATCGGCGGCCCGTTTGACCTCGTCGCGGACCGCACGTGCCGGACGGGTGTGGCCGCCCGGGGACCCGATGTCTGCTTTAAGGATAGAAAGTGTTAGCCGCATTGCACCCCTCTCGAAGCGATGTTTATTGGCGCTCCTGGCTCGCTACTCGCCGGCAACGACGCCGGCGAGTAGCGAGCCGGACGCGCCCAGATACAGCAAGTTCTATGCCAAAAGGGAGTGCGCACCGGCGGTCGGAGACTGTCCCAAAGTCAGTAACGTTGTCTCCCGGCCGCGACCGCCGGGGGCCTGAGAGCGCAGCGAGGGGGCGCCGCCCGGCTACGTGAACCAAGCCAGCTCAAGCAGGCTACCAGAGGGCGCTTCAGCGTCCTTCGGTGTGCCAGGAC
>JACQGX010000253.1 GCA_016199265.1 Chloroflexota bacterium
CATCCAGACTCATTTGGCATACTCCTGCTCGTGCTGTTCAGGCTTGGCAAACTCGGTGGCCGCGGACTTCAGCGACCGGCCGAGCTTGCGGCTGATTCGCAGCGCCGACGTTGCGACTGCCCGTGTGCCTCGTAGCGTGCTACGGGCGACGACGGTTGTCACAGCCACACGGGCACCGGCGTGGCCGTTCGCCACGCCGGTGGCGCGGGCGTGGGGCAGCTCGTCCCCACGACCGCTCGACGCTCCCGTGTAGTGCCCATTGCTCTGCACCGTGGCTGTCCCGCTCGACGATTGACTCGGTGTGGCGTGGTCCTCGCCGGCAACCGGCTGCCAGCCGAACGACGCGGCGATCGCTTGTGCCAACTGCGCGATGCTCTTCGCCACCTTGTGCCCCGGCCGGGAGCTGACGATCAGGTCGCCGGCATTGATGCAGTCGACGAGCGCCCGACCGTCGCTCGGAATCGTCGCCGCGACGGGGCAGCGGAGCTGCTCCTCGATCGTGCCCGCGTTGATGCCCCGTCCGGAGTCGGCGCGATTGACCACCAACGCCAGCTTGTCCTCGGGGTAGCCGAGCTGCGCGGCCAGCTCGACGAACTGCGCCGCGTCACGGAGCGCCACCAGCTCCGGCGTCACGACCAGCACGATCAGGTCGGCTTCGTCGAGCGCCGCGAGCGTCACCGGCGTGATACGCGACGGCGTATCGACAATCGTGTAGTCAAAGTACGGCTTGAGCGCAACGAGCGTCCGCTGCATGTCCTCGCCGCGGATCGACTCTGCCCGCGGCAACTGCTCGGGCGCCAGTAGGATGCGCATGCCGGTCGGGTGCTCCACGAGCACGTTGTTCAGGAAGTCGGCATCGAGATCACGCAGCGCCGGCAGCAGGTCCGAGATCGAGCGCGGCGACGCGACGTCGCACTGCACACCCACGTCGGCGCACAGCAGGTCGGCGTCGACCAACGCGACGCGCCGCCCGGTCAACCCGCGCAGCACCGCCGCGACGTTGCAGGCGACCACCGTCGCCCCCACCCCACCCTTGGCGCCGTGGACGGCGATGATCCGCGGCCGCTGCGGCCGCGCCGTCCCGGCGTCGAGCGCAGCAGCGAGGAACTGCTTGCGGCGCGTCTCCTTGAGATAGATCTGCTGCACGGCGTGGAGCAAGCTCGCCCGGTCGAACGGCTTGACCAGCGTGGCACGCGCGCCGGCGAGCACACACTCCTGCGCCTTTTCCAGCGCGCCCTCCGGTACGATCGCCAGCACCGGCACGTTCGGCGCTTCGCTATCGAGCTCCTCGACCGCCGCCGCCGGATCGTCGATCGTGTCGGCGACAACCACGAGGTGAGGCTCGTAACGACCTACTGCCTTCACCCCTTCGCCGAACGCCATCTTCGACACCCGCAGATTGACGTTCGGCTCCTCCGCAAGGAGCGACTGTAAGAGGTCGGCCGTCTCCTTGGAATCGGTCAGCGCGACGACCTGGATTCTGGTTGTGATGTCTTGACTCACTGCACACTCCTCCGCCACGTGGGCGAACTGCTCAGCTCCACACGCGGTCTGCCGGCCAGCCCCGTCGGCCCCGTCGGCCCCGTCGGCCCCGTCGGCCCCGTCGGCCCCGTCGGCCCCGTCGGCCCCGTCTCCCTATCGGCCATGCTGCTCGTCCTGCCAGCCACTTCTACTTGCCCGCCGTCCACCGGTCGGGCACGCGGAACTGGAAGCGATCGACCAGCGCATCGGCATTCACGGCCGCGGTCTCCACCCGGTCCTGCCAGTCGCGGCCACGCAACACGAGATCGATCGTGCCGCCGGAGTCCTTGATGAACTTGGCGATCACCGCATCTTGCGGATCGATGATCACCGCCATCAGATTGGCGCCGGGCTTCGGCGCGTTCTGGTTGGCCGGGCGACCTGCCTGTTGTCCCTGGCCGCTCTGCTGGTCGGCGCCGGCCACCCCAAGAAAGAACACCTCGGCGTTCTGGACGGTCGTCTGGGTGGTCATACCCTTCTGGCCGTTCGTGCCCGTCAGCGTGACGGTGAGCAGCAGGTCGACGTGGTCTCCCGATTGCAGCGCGCCGCTCTGCGCCAGCAGGTCCGGCACCGGCATCCAAAACGCCACCTTCCCCTCCGGAATCGCCAGCGATGGGCTGCGCGCGGCGCTCCGGCTCGCGCTCAATTGCGACGTCAGCACCACCTGGTCGCGCGTGAGGCGCGTTGTCGCGTACTTGCCGACCACCGCCTCGACCGTCGTGGCGGCGCCGGGCGGCGCAAACGACGCCGGGAACGGCTTGACCGCTATCGCCTCGGGCGGAATCGGCGTGAACTCGGGGACGTCTTGCGTTGCCATGACGACGAACGTCTGTGGCACGCGTTCTTGCGCCGCGGTCTGTGCGCGTCGAGTGATGTTCAACACCAGATAGGCGGCGACCGCCGCCAGCGCCACACCGGCGACGACCATCATCAGGCCACTTCTTCCCCCGACAAACAGGCGGGATGACCTACTCGTACGGATTACTGCCATGGCAACTCACTGCTCCTGCGCTCCTGCACTGGGATTTGGGGACTGTCGCAGCACCTCATGGCGCTCACGGGTTCAGGCAGTCGGGGCTTTCGTTACGACTGCTTCACGGTCTGTAACTGCACGTTGCGTGCCTCGATGGAAATCTGCGCCGATGACGGTGAAGAAACCCGCTTCGATCCGTCACACCGCAGAAACCGGACGAGCCGGCGACGGCAGCGGCCCCTTGGATGTGGCCTTGCCGTCGCCGGCTCGCCGTAGCGGCCCAACCTAATGGCTTAATGGCTTAGCTGACGGGGCTCATCGCGTTGTTGACGTTGTTGAAGACGGTATTGACCTTCACGCCCAACGCACCCAGAATGACGATCGCCACGATGGAGATGAGGAACAGGATGAGGGCGTACTCCACCATGCCCTGCCCGCGCTCGTCGTCGGTCAGCACGGCCGCCGCGCTGCGCAGCCACGCCTCAGTATCCACCCAGGTCTTGAGAAGAAATTCGGACATTGTCCCCTTGCCTTTCTGCATTGTGTTTCGGTACTGTTGCTATCGTTGTGTGTTCGTAACGCGATCCTGCGTCTGTGTGTCTGCCAGTCATGCGGACACCACGCTTGTTCATGCTCCTCCTACGTGATTGCCGCGTCACTCCTTTCCTGCTGCTTGCCGAGCCGAATTGCGTGTTACACCAAGAAGACATTGCCATTCGGTTTCAGAAGTCACTCGGTCGGTTTTCAAGCACGTTGGATTTGTATGTTGCTAGTATGACAGCGGCTGCTTCAAAGAGATTGACAAATGAGCGCCGCTCCAACGACGATTGCTGCACTGTTCTTCGACTATCGTGTTAAGGAGTCGCACCTCGTTCTGTGACAAACGTGTTGCGGCGCCTCGCCCCGGTTGACAGCCCTTGTGAAATCGCTCACAATGTGGACGAGGAGGTGTTGCCGCGTCGCCGTACCGCCGAGAAGGAAACGAGCGGGTCTGGATCGACGATTGGGGAAGTCACGTCGATCGCCTGATTCGGGAGGCTCAGGAACGTGGGGAGTTCGACAATCTGCCCGGTACGGGCAAGCCGCTCCAGCTCGACGACTTACTCTTCACTGGTCAGCCTGATGTCTGCGGCCGCAAACTCGTCTGCCAGCACACCCATATAGACCAGCGCGTACCAGCGCCCCGACACACGCATCTCGTCCCGGAGCACGCCTTCCACGCGGAATCCGCACTTCTCGTAGGCGCGGATCGCGCGCGTGTTGTACTCCAGCACGCGTAAGTACACCTTGTGCAGCTTCAGGTCGTCGAAGGCGTACCGCAACGCCACGCGGAGCGCCTCGGTGCCGGCGCCGCGGTTGCGGAACGGCTGCCCCAGCCAGATCGAAACCTCCGCCGCCTGGTGGGGAATGGTCCGGTCCCATAGTGAGAGCAGCCCCATGTGCTCGTCGTGCTCGCCAATGACGACGAGATCGGCCATCGCCCCGCTCTGGTCGCCTAGGTAGACGTGGCGCCACAGCAGCGCCGACGGCGACGAGTCGACCCCCATGAATTGATCGATCTCGGGATCGTCGCGCAGGCGTTCGAGCGCAGACTGGTCGCTGGGACGGGCGGTGCGAAGCGTGATCCCTCGCCCGTGGAGGGTGACCGTGCGGCGCCAGAGTGCGTTGCGCATCGTGCTCTCGAAATGCAGCGGTGGTTATGACAGAGAAGAGAGTGAATACTCCAGTGGCCGCACCGCCGCGAGTATACTTGCTTAAGAGGACGGGAGGCGATTCACGCGCATGTGGCGGGCCATCGGCTCACTACTGCTCACCTTTGCCGCGCTCGCGTGGGCGATCGCGTCGGTCGCCATCTGCTTCTTCTACGCGTCGGCGCTCTGGCGTGATCTTTTCGGCCGCTTCGGCGCATTCTACGGTGCCGTCTTCGCCTTCGGCTGCTGCCTCATCGGCGCACGCTACCTCCTCCGGCTCGCCGATCGCCTGATCGAGCCGTACAGCGGCCCGTTCGACGGCAGCGCCTACGCTACCTCGCCGCGCGATACGTTCTACCACGATTGGCGGGCGTACGCCGGCCAGATCATCCGCAGCCGGCGCTACGCACTTTACGCCCGGACGCGCCAGTGGGACAGGCTCGCGGCACTCGAAGCCGAAGGCACGGCGCCCGAGCTCACCGCGGCCGGCCCTAACGCCCACGTACGGCCGCCGCGCCGCATTTCGATGGCCGGCAGCCTCAGCCCCGATGAGGTCGCGCGTGCCTCCCGCCGCATGTCGGCCCCACCACACGCCTCGCCCGAACGCTCGCGCGACCCCGACTACTGGCACCTCTTTGACGAGTAGGCGGTAGGCGGTAGGCAGTTGCCGGTAGGCGGTAGGCAGTTGCCGGGAAATGCACGGCGGCGGTTTGTTCCTGGCTACCGCCTACCGCCTACTCAGGTCTCCTGGATCTCTATCGAGTCGATGCGGTCGCCCGGCGGCGTGTCCTGCTGTGGATCGCGCGGGTGGATGTTGCGCAGCACGTCCAAGCCTTTGATCACCCGCCCAAACACCGCGTGCCGGCCATCGAGGTGCGGCGTTGGCGCATAGGTGATAAAGAACTGGCTTCCGTTGGTGTTCGGCCCGGCGTTCGCCATCGAGACCGTGCCCTCGCTGTTGTGCCGCAGCCGTAGCGCGCTCGGCTCGTCGTCGAACCGGTACCCCGGTCCGCCACGTCCCGTTCCCGTGGGATCGCCCGTCTGCGCCATGAAGCCTAGAATCACGCGGTGAAACGTCACGCCGTCGTAGAAGCCCTCGCGCGCCAGGAATACGAAGTTGTTCACCGTCGCCGGCGCCTGCCCCGCGAGCAACTGAATGCGCATATCCCCCCTGTTGGTGCGCACGATCGCCTCGTAGTCCTTCGCCGGGTCGATCACCATCTGCGGCGGCGCGTCATACTGTGTGGTCACGAGTCCTCCTCTTCTCAGAGAGTGTGCCAGACGGCTGCCCCTATCCTTTCGGCACCGGCGCCGTTGGGATGTGTGGAGGAGGGGAGAGGCAACAAGCTCGTTGCCGTCTCGGCGACTTCCTGTCGCTGCCACTCCCCGCTTCTCGGCGACATATCCAAGACGTACCGATCGCCGCGGCCGGCCGGCCGCGGCGATCGGAGGTGTCGTGGGTAGAGCACGCGACGCGGCGGGTGCCGCAGTCACCATCCCGCCGCGTCGCGTGCGCGGCCGCATTCAGGGTGCACGCAGAAGTGCCGGCGGCCTCCTCCGCTCACCCTGAGCGTGTCGAAGGGCCTGCCTGTTCGCCCTTCGACACGCTCAGGGTGAGCGAAGACTCAGCCGGATGTTTTGCCTGCACCCCGCGCGGCCGCGTCCACGGCGCTGCTATCCCAGTTCCGCGATCCAGCCCTCGACTTGGGCGCGATCGGCGACGTTCGGCGAAAGCTCGAGATAGCTCCGGTAATCGGCGATGGCCTCGGCGGCGTGTCCGAGCGCGGCCCAGGCGATGCCGCGTGCCCGGTGCGCCCACGCCAGCGGCCGGTCCTGCCGGGTGCTGGCCTCGATGGCACGCGTCGCCTCGGCGATGGCGCCCTCCCAATCCTGTTTCCACAGCAGCGCCGTCGCCAGTCCGACACGACTCGTGCGGTCGTTCGGCAGCAGCGCCAGAGCCCGTTTGAAGTCGGCGAGTGCCGCGTCGTGCTGCCCCAGGCGCAGAAAGCTATCGGCGCGCCAGTAGTAGTACTGGCCAGCGTTCGGCTCGAGCGAAACCGCACGAGAGAGCTCCTCGATGGCCCTGACGTCGTCTCCGGCCAGCCGCGCGGCCATCGCACCGGCGAACGCGTTGCGCGCGGGCCACGGTGCCAGCGACACGGCATTGGTCGCCCCCCACGCCAGCAGCGTCTGGTTGGAGTCGAACAGCGCCGCCATCACCGTCACCGCTTCCACGCTCGAACGAGGGGTGTAGAACGCTTCGAGTGGCACCTCCACCCGGCCGCGTGTGACTTGGCGGGCATTCTCGGTCTGCTGCGACGCCGATTCCTGATCATCCTCGAAGAAGAACACCAGGAGCATGCCTCGATCGGCGCTCTGCAACTTGTAATTCACCGTCAACTGAAACTGGATCGCGCTTGCTTCACCCGGCGCCGCGGCGGCGGCCGGCCCGGCCGACATCCGTAGGATCTGGACTTGATCACGCGGTGCCGGCTCACTCGCCCCCAGCACCGCCGCGCCCGGCACGAGGGAGAGCAACAGGCCGAGTGTTATCGCCAAGGCAACGAATCGTGAGCGCAAAGCCATTATTTCCTCCAGAGGTCGAGCCAGGCGAACGCCAGCGCCGCGACGATCGCCGCGAGGGTGCTCGCCACCACGGCGGCGGCGATCCGGGCTTTCTTCGCGGCCGATGGAACCGGCCCGGTCAGGGCGGTGGTCAGGGCGGTGCGCGCGGCGGTTGCCGCCGCGGTTACCCAGGCCGGGCGACGCCAGGCGAGGGTCGCGGCGAGCAACGCAACCAGGAGCGCCAGCCAGCTCAGGAACGACGTCACACCCGTCGAGCCGTTTGCCGGCGGCCGCGGGGTGTTGCCCGAGGATGGCGCCGGCGGCTCGTTCTGCGCCCCGGCGGCGGCGGCAACGTCGACGCCGCCCTGGTCGCCGCCGTCGGCAGGTTGCTCGGCCGCCATCGGGCCCGCCGCGCGCAAGCCGACGTCCGGTGCGGGCGCCGGCGCCGGTGGTACGCTGCCCGGCCGCTGATCCGCCTGGAACGAGAGGTCTGGCATCGGCGGGCGCAGACGCCCCGGCCAGCCGTCCCACGGATCGACCTCGGCGAGCGTACCCTGCGCCTTCTCCCGCGGCGTTTCCGCCGGCGACAGCGTCTGCCCCGGCATCCACGGGCGCTCGCGCGCCGGCCAGCCGCCCCACGGATCGATCTTCGAGAGCGCGCCGGACACGCGCATCTGCTCCTGCACGAACGATAGCTTCTGGGACTGGACGACTGGAGTCGGGCTGGGCCGGCGGCTCGTACGGTCATCGAGCCGGCCACCCCCGCCGCCTTCAGTGGCGGCGACGGGCACCATCGTCGGCGTCGGCGTCGGGCCGGCGATCGCGTCCCCGCTGCGCACGTCCACCCAGCCAAAGGCCGTGTAGGTGTACCCGGCGGCGTTGATCGCCTTGCGCTTGTCCGGCTCGGGGCCGTTCACGACGCTCACCTGCTCGTTGTTGGCCGTCATCTGGCTCAGCAAGCCTAGCCCCACCACCGAGCCCGAGTCTGCCGTGGTGCCGGTAATGCCCGTTGCGCTCACGCTGCCGCGCTCGGCGCTCGCCGCCGGTCCACCGTTCGAAGCCGGCTGCGATGTCGACTGCGTCGACTGCTCCGACGATGTGCCCCCGCCGTCGCCGGAACGGCTGTTGGTGCTGCTGGTGCCGCCGGTCGACCGCGTAGTGCCCGACGAGGCGCTGGCGTCGCCCTGGTTGTCGATGAGCGTGTCGAACCGGACGCGGATGGTGATCGGCGCGTAGTTCGAGCCCGTGATGTCCACCAACACGCTGGCCCAGAGATCGACGACGTTCTGCGCCACCAGCCCCGTCGCCCGCACGTCGCCGCTCTGGGCGTACACCGGCAGCGCCGCACCGGTGGTGATGCCCGGTTGGCCCGTGGTGCTCACGCTGCCCGACGTCGCGGTGGCCGAGCCGCGGTTCGTCAGCCGTACCAGGAAGTCCAAGAAGATGGTGATGGGGTTGTAGTTGTCGCCGGTAACCCGCACCGCGGCCGACGTCCGAAGCTGTACCTGGTTGCTCACCACGGCGCCGGTGGCCTCGGTGTCCGCGCTCGCAGCGCTCGTGTTGAGGGCCTGCACCGGCGCCGCCGGCGTGCCGGACACGGTCGTGGACGAGAGCGCTACCGGTTGCGAGCGCGCCGGGATGCTGGAGCTGCCGGTGCCGCCGAGCGCCACGGCGTCCCCGGACTGCGCGTCGGCGCGTCCCAGGTTCAAGATACTCGTGACGGCGTCGACGAGCACCTCGATCACGCCGGTGTTCTTCCCGCCGATGTTGACGCCGACCTCAGCGCTGGTGTTGACGGTGTTCTGCGCGGTCAGACCCTGCGCCTGCGCGTCGCCGCTCACCGCGGTCGTGCCGCTGCCCTGGAGCGTGGCCGAGCCCATCGGCGCCGGGGTCGTGAGCGCGGTCGATCCGGCCGGCGCCGGCGTTGACGTCGGGCAACTTGGACCAGCGCAGCTCCCGTCGGAGAGCGCCGATGCCTTGCCGTCGGTCGTGATCCCGACGCGCTGCGTGTAGCTGAGGTCGTAACCGGTCGCCGTCCCGGTCGCGATGCCGGCTGGTGTTGCCGCCAGATTGACGGTGCTCTCGACCCGGTTGGTCGTCTGCAGCCCAAGCGCGGTGACGGTCGTGGGCTGGGTTCCCTGCGGCCCGGCGGTGCCGGTGGCCACGGTGGATATGGCCGTGGTCGCAGTCGTGGTCGTGGCCGGCGTCCCCCCGGGCGTCGCGCCCGCCGAGCCGCCCTTGGCCAGCGCTTCGCCGGAGGTCGCCAGGCCAAGTCCTCCGTCCTGCACGGTCACGCGGTTCGACGACGTGGCCGACACCGGCGCCTCGCTCTCGCCGCCGACGGTGACGCCAATCACCGAGACATTGCTGACGCTGTTCTGTGCCGTCAGGCCGCCGGCCGACGCATCGCCTGAGCTCGCGCTTGCCGGGCTGGTCGTCGATGCGCCGCCGGTCGTGGTCGGCGCCGGCTCGGCGGCGCTCAAGCCGCTCTGCCCGGACGCGATGCCCGCGTCGGTCACCTGCGACGACGACAGGTTCGCCGCCGTCCCCGCGCCGCTGCCGCCGCCGGTGGTTACGCCGGATGCCTGGATATTGCCGAGACCCGTCTGCGCATCGGCGCCCATCACCGCGACGTCGCCGCTCTTCGTCGTCGTGGATGGCTGGCCGTCGCCGCCGCACGACGACGCCTGCTGTTCGGTGGCGGTAGCGGTGGCGGTAGCGGTAGCGCTGCCGGCGCACGCCCAGGTCGCCGTCGGGGTCAGCGTTGGCGTCGCGGTCGAGGCCGGCATCGTCCCCGCCGCGCTCAACTGCGTCGCCGTCGGTGAGATCGAGATCGAGGCAGCGGCCGCCCCGGCGACGTCACCGTTCGTACCCGTCGCCGTCGGTGGGATCGAGGTCGCCGTTGCCTGCTCTGCCGTTGGCGGCACTTCGGTGGCCGTCGCCGTCGGCGTGGGAGGCGGCACTGTCCTGGGGGTCGGTGTCACCGTCCGTGGCACCTCAGTCGCCGTTGCCGTTGCCGTTACGGTCGGTGGGACCTCGGTTGCCGTCGCCGTAAACGTCGCGGTCGGTGGGACCTCGGCCGGCGTCGGCGAAGCTGGGACCGGCGTGGCCGTCGGCGGCGCCGGCGCAGTCGTCGGCGGAGCGGAGGTGGCGGTCGATGACACCGCGGTCGCGGTTGGCGGCACCGGTGTATTTGTCGGTCCCACCGGGGTCGCGCTCGCCTGGCTCGTCGCACTCTGCGTGAGTGGCGTGCTTCCTTGAGGCTGCTGCGGTGTCGCGGTCGGCTGCCCGGACGAGCCCGACTTGCTTTCCTGCTGAGGCACCGCCGTAGGCTCGCTACTGCTGGTGTTGGTCGTGCTGTTGGTCGTGCTGGATGTGCTGGATGTGCTGGATGTACTGCTGGTGCTGGTCGTGCGGCTGGTGCTGGTCGTGCTGGTCGTCGACGGACCGCTCGCCTGCACAGGAGCGACCAATATGGCGGGCACACTCCGGTCATTCGCGGGAACCAGGGAACTCATCGCGATGGCAAGCGCGAAGATCGTCAGGCCGGCAACCAACGCGCGCAGTGCGTTCCTCGCGTACCATGGCGTCTCCCCGTCGGGCGCCGGCGCAACGCGGCGCGACCGGGTCGCGTACTCGAGAATGTGCGCGGCGCGCTGCCGGCGCCCAACTACACCAAGTGCAAAATGCAACATGCAACATGCAAAGCCTGCCCTGAGCGCAGTCGAAGGGTAAGGATGCCTGCGCGTTCCACCTTGGCTTCGGTCTAGCTTGGTGCTCACGGCTTCCCCTCGCTTGGTCGTGGTTCTCGGCTAGCGTCGCGGCGGCTGCGGTGCCGGGATCACGGTTGCCCGCCGCCGATGGTGACCCGTGTCACTCCGTTTTCCGAGGCGACGCGCACGTCGATGCGGTTGCCGCCGGAGTTGACCGAGAGGTTCGTGCGCTGCGCCACCGAGACGCCCGCGGGGGCAGCGCCCGTCGACTTGATCGTCAGATCGGCGCAGCCGTCCTGCCGGCTCGTCAGCGTTGCACTGAACGCCCCGCCGCCGACCAACTGCTCGATCGCCCGCTCGGCCTGGGGATTGGCCGTGCCGCAGAGGCGGAACGTCGCCTCGATCCCGCCGCCGGATTGGCCCCCCGCCTGTCCGCTCTGTCCACCGGCGGCCGCGCCGGCCGCGCTGCCGAACTGCAGCGAGTTGGTCGTGCTGCTGACGCTGCTCGATCCGCCGGCCGCGCCCTCCGCGAAGGCGCGCGCACCATCCGCAGCGGCGACCGCAGCGGCGTCGGCGCCATCGGCCGTGATGCCCGCCGGCTCGCATGGCACGTCGCTCTTTGGGTCTTCTGCGTCGCCGGAGACCCGCCGACCGAAGAGCTGCCGGAAGAACTCCTCCCAGTGCCCCGCCTCGCTGGCCTCACGCTGCTCCCCCGCCTCCCTCGCTCGCATCGCGTGGTCGTCGATCACCGCGCCCGCCGCCGCCTTCCGCCACAGCCCCGGCGCGAACGCCAGGACGGCGAAGAAGACGATGGCGGCGAGGTAGCGCGATCGACGATTCCGGTGGAAAAGCATGATCGTTCTCCTGGGTGAATGCCCGGTGGGCGCACACAGCGCCGGTCAAAGCCGGCGCTGTGATCCGGTGCGATCGGCTCACGACCGGCTCATGAGAGAAGATGAAGCGAGAAAGAGAGACCGGCCGGCTGGTGGACGAGCGGGACGGCCGGCCTTCCACACGGCCAGCGTGAGGCGCACCGGCCCGGAGGGCCCGGAAGGCGGGCCGGCCTCGTGAAGTGAAGTCCGAGAGCCGGCCCCGAGACGATTCCGGAGCGATGCGCTCCGCGGCTCTCGCCGCTCCCGCACCTAGGGACTGACGGTCGCGGTGCCCGTGCTGGTGTTGCTGCCGGTCAGCGTATTGACCAGCCGCTGGATCGGCGAGAGCGTCTGGTCCGACTGCGCCGACTGCGCGCCGGTCGTCTGACTCTGCGCGCCGGTCAGCGACGGCGTGTTGGTCTGGCTTTGGTCGATGCTCGGCTGAGCATTCTGATCGACCGTGACGGTGTTGGAGCTCGTCGCCGGAGCGTTGTTCGTCGCGTCGCCGCTGCGAACACTGGCCGAGCCCTGGGTGGTGATGTCGACCGCGAGCACGTTCGTCGCCGAGCCACCGGCTAGGGTAGCCCGGGAGTCGTTCCCGCCGCTGATACCGCCGACCGCATTACCTGCCGCACCGCCGTTGCCGCCGGCCGCGACGTTGGTCGCGTCGTTGTCGCCGCCACGGCCGCCGGTGCCCGAGGTGACGTTCGCGTCGCCCGAGAGGCCGCCGGCGCCGCCGCTAGCCGCCGGCGATCCATTGGTGGCACTACCGCCGGCGCCGCCGGTGGTTGGACCGGCGCTTGCGTCGGCGTCGCCGCTCGCGCCGCCGGTGGTCGAGCCGGAAGCGGTCGCGTCGCTCGCGCCGCCGGCACCACCCGTTGCGTCCACGTCGCCGCCGGCGGCGCCGGCGGCGGCAGCCGCGCCACCGCCTGCGCCTGCGCCGGAGTCGACGTCGACGTCGCCGCCGCGACCGGTACTCGCGCCGGCGATGCTCGCGGCGTCACCACCGCGACCGCCGAGCGCAGCCGCGGCAGCAAGCGCATCACCACCACGGCCACCGTTGCCGGTGACGCCGACAGCCGTCGAGTCCCCGCCGTTGCCGGCATCCTGGACGTTGACGACGTCGGCATCGCCGCCCCTCGCGTTGGCGTTGGTGCCGCCCGTGGCGGGGTTGGCGCCGGTGTTGATCGTGCTGGTCGCGCTGCCACTCACGTCCGCCGAAGCAACCTGGACGCTATCGACGTCCGCGAGCGTGACGGCACCAACCCCGACGGCGAAGCCGCTCGCGGCGCTCGTGCGGGCGCTGCTGCTCAGGCCGCTGACGTTCGACCGGTTGTTCGCCGGCGCGTTCGCCAGTTGCGCGAGCGTGTTGGGCTGCCGCTGGTCGAAGTCGGAGTCCAGGTCGGCGGTGTTGAAGTTGGTCGCATTCTGCGGCGCACTGAGCGTCCCAGTGGCGGTCCCGGTTTGGGCGAGATACTGAGGCTGAACCACGGCCGCAACGTCGACGTCGACAGGAGAACGCCTCAGCGTGATCGTTTGCGCCAGGCCGGCCGTAGGAAGGGCGAGCGTCACCGCAATCGCCACAGCCGACGCCGCCCCAACTACTTTGCGCAGATAGCTCGGTTTTGTCCTACTTCGCTTCATAAGCACTCCCTCTTTATTTGCTCGTCGGCGTGTGGCCCCGCTGCGCCTGTCATCGGCCGGCTCGGCAGGTTCGGCCGATATTCCCGCTCCTGCTCGCCGGGCGCGCGCCGACCGGCAAGCAGGTGTTCGCGATTCGGACGCGAACAACCGAGGTCGAGACGTTGGAATCGCCCGCCCCCATCGCGTGAGATCGGCCCGTTTCGGCGGGAAGGAGTCATCCCGGGGTTTCTCCATCCTCGCCCGCGGAGCCTCGTGCCGCACACCACGCGTAACAAACCTAACAACGGA
>JACQGX010000057.1 GCA_016199265.1 Chloroflexota bacterium
CCCCTGATCTTCTGGTTGGCCAGAATGGCGCTGAACAGGCTGAAGATCATGATCACGGGCACGTCGAGCAAGTTGGCGGTGAGCGTGTTCTTCAGCCGGGGCAGGAAGCGCGCGTCGATGAAGAACGCTTCCTTGTAATTGTCGATGCCCCGGAACTTCAGGTCGCTCAAGCTCGTCGCCTGCAGCTCGTTGAAGCTCAGGTAGAAGCTCTGGAAGAGCGGCCACGCCATGTAGATCACGAAGCCGATCACCCACGGCGCGACGAAGAAGTAGCCCTCGATCGACCGCCGCATCTGCAGCGTCATACGGCGCCGCTGCGGCTCCACCACCACAGCGCCCCCCGCGACGGCGGCTGGGACGGCGGAGTCTTTGCGGCGTACGCGCATCTTCATAATCGTTCAGTCCCTTTGTCGTGTGCCGGTCGGTCGATCGGAGGTTCTCGGTCTGCACCTCCGCACGGGTGGCAGCCGCTACCGGCCGCTGCCCTTGCGCAAGACGTACCCGTAGGCGCCAACGCTTCCTTCCGGACCGCTGTACGGCATCGGATTGTAGTTGACGAGCAACTGAGAACCGTCCTCATAGGTTACCCGGTGGACACGGTTCGCCAGTATCTCGTGATTGGTGATGAATTGGCTGTTGAGATAGCCGAACTCGTCGCGCATCTGCGTGTATTCCTTGGCGGCGGGCTCGAGCCAGTCCGTCCACTGCGAGCTGTACAGTTGGTTGTTGGACGTGCGGATGAGATCAGACGACGGCTGGTGCGTCAATTGATAGGTCGGCTGCATCCCCCACTCGATCTGCCGGAGGAACTCGGTCTTGGGATCGTTCCGGAGATTGGCGCGCATCGTTTGGCGTGTGACAAGCCCATTCGTCGCGATGTGATACACTGGCACCGGCGTGTCGCCGAACGCGTCGATGCTGTCGACCGGCGCGTCGTAGATGCGGTCGGTGTGGCCGATGACATAGGCGTTCGCCCCGGCGACCATCGCGTGCCCGAGAGTCTCTCGAGACATGTCCGCCATCTTCATCCACTCGGCCGCGACGTCGTCGCGGCTGAGCGGGAAGCGCTCGTTCGTGTCCGACATGACGAGGCTGCCCATCAAGTGGAGAGTGAAGCCATCGGCGCCCATTGCCTTATGTGTGGGTAGGTCACGCGCCACGTAATCCGTGCGGGAAATGTGCGGATTAATGAGATAGAGGTTGGTGCCGGAACGGCTAACTGTACGGCCACCGGAAAAAACGGGCAGCTTGTTCACGCCTCGGATGGTGTCGAAGCGGGTGTTAAAGCCGTAGCTCCAGTTCGGCCAGATGTTGCGGATGAGCGGGATCTGGCCGATGATGCCGCCGGACGATTCGAGGTAGCCGTACACGTAGTTGTCGTAGAGGTACACGCGCAGCCCGTTCTTGTGGGCGAAGCTGGTAAAACGACGGAGCCCCTCGTTGCCCCCGAGGGTCTGCTCGGCTGGGTAACGCCGCGGCCACATGCCGCGGTCGCCGGCGTCGTTCCAGCCGATCAACTGCACGTCGAAGTCCTTGACGCCCTTGTCGAGGAGGCCCTGCACAATCTTGATCGCCTCGTTGAAGGTGGTCATGGGCACGAAGTCCTCGCGGAAGCCCGCGCGGCGCGTGATGCCCATGTACAGGTCAAGCAGCGGGCGCGGATTCTCCTTGGGGAGCTTCTTGAGCCCCTTGGACTTCATGAGGTAGTCGCGGTACGCCTTCGCCATGCCGGCGTAGCTCGCGTTGCTCTGGTCGAGAATAACGTAGCGCACCTGGCGTTCGCCGGGGATCAGGTTGTCCTCGATGCGGTTGACGAAGAGCGTCCGGCGGCGGGGAATCGACGCCTGGCGCCGGAAGACGAACTCGGTCGAGCCGCGGTTGGCGTTCGTGATGTAGCCGGCCAAGTAGCCATTGATATTGGCCTGATACTCGCCCTTCGTGATGATGCCGGCATACGCCGTGTCGGCGTTCTTCAGCCCCCAGATCGGCATCCGGATGCGCGAGATGGACCCGCTGCCGCCGCCGCCCATGCCCCGGCCAAAGGTGAACGCCGATTGCGCCGCGTCGGTGCCGTACACCGCAGCCGAGTAGCGCTGCCGGTACTGCGGGTATTCGGGCTTGAAGTTGACGATGGCGCCGGCTTCATCGGGCACCATCAAGTAGCCCTCGGCGCCGACCGGCGCCGCACCAAACAGCGGCAGTAGCTCGACCGTGACGACCATGAAGCACGTCGGGCTGGTCGCGGTCGAGCAGTCGCCCGACTCTTCGACGCCATCTTTCGGTATCGTGACCTCCAGATACGGCACCGTGCCCGGGCCGTCGGCCGACGGCTCTTCCTTGATGGCGTAGTCGATGTCGATCTTGATCTTCAGCTTCTCGATGCTGTAGGTGGCCCGGACGCCGTTCGGCCTGTTCTGGAACGCGAGCGCCGGTTTCTCGGAAGCCGAGCTTGCCAGGTTGGTCATCTGGCGGCGCGCGTTGGTGTAGTTCAAGAGAAAGACGGCATCGTCGAGCAGCGACTTCTGGTCGCTCAGCGGCTCGAGGGGGGTGCTCGTCCACAGCTTGCCGTTGCGCTTGTCCTCGACGATGATCTTGGAATCGCTCTTGTCGATGTACAAGCGCAGGCTTGGCGTCTCGCCGACCTGCTCGTAGCCCGCCGGCACGGCCGGATTCGGCGCCGCCGGCACGAAATCGAGCGTGGCCTGCACCGCGCTCTCAACCGGCGCCGCGAGCTCGGCGGCGGGCAGCGCCGCGCCGCCCGGCTCGGGGTTCGCCCTGCCGGCAAGCGTGGTCGACGGCGCGAGCAGCGTGGGAACGAGCAGGACCACGCCCGCGGCCAGCGAGACGATCCGCCGTCTGAGGTTGCGTGTAGATTCGACCATTGCGACACCTTCCGATTCAATCGGCGCCAGCCCGATGGGTTAGCGCGTGGTCAACTCGTAGAACAGCTCGTAGAAGAACTCGTACGTGTTGCTCGTGAGCGCGTAGACGAGGGCGAGCAGCGCCCAGATGATGGTGACGCCGAGCAGACTAATGACGTACGTCCCCAGGGTGCGCTTCGCCGTGAAATCGTGGATCACGCGGATGTGCGTCCAGAAAAGGTAGATGATCCAGATGCGCACGATCCAACTGATGTTGAAGTACATCGACTTCTCGGTCAGCGTCGTGATGTTGGTCAGGATCAGCGAGGCCGGCCACGCAAACAGGATGAACGGCGTCAGCGAGAAGGCGGCCGAGACGGCGATGTCCTTGATGCCGCCCTCGCCGTAGAAGATCATCGCGATGGCGTAGTGCGCCAGGCACCACGTCGCGAACGGCACCAGAATACGGATGCCTTCCTGGATGAGTGACGTGTCTTCCGGGTTGCCGCCGTAGATGAACTGCGTCATGCCCAGCGAGAACGTGCGGGTGAAGTTCTCCATGAGACTCTCGAAGTTCCACTTGGTCGTCTCCACACCCTGGAAGACATAATGGAACCCCATGAACGACATCACCCCCATGCGCGAGAGGATCGCCAGCGCCAGGAGGAACGGTACGGCGAGCCAGTCGCCGGTCCGCTTCAGCTCCCAGAATGCATCCTCTGGGTGGGCGAGAACGTTCAGCATTTGGCGGAACCACTTGGTCGTGTACCAAGCCGTCCGTCGCGCAGCGACGCGCCAGCGCTCGCCGGCGCGCTGCCTTGGTCTTGCCCCGGCACGCCGCCGCGGAATTGGCGGCGCGGCTACCGCTGGAATGGTGCGCGCGGGGGCCGTCGACCCGATGCTCATGCTGGCCCTCCCTCGACCTCGAGATTCATCGACATGACGCGCTTGACGGTACGGGTGATCACCGTGACAAGCACCCAGATAAAGAAGATCACCAACGGCATCAGCCAGCCGAAGTTCTCACGGAAGAACTCGTGGCGCCATTCGCCGAACGCCAGCGAGTAGCCGTCCTTGTTCCGGGCAATGGCGTATTCCTGCATCGCCGCGATGTAGTTGCCACGCTTGAACGCGGCCTTGGCCAGGCCCGTGTGGCCGAGCTCGAAGTTGCTGTCGCGGCGCAGCACCTCACGCCAGACCGTTGCCGCCTGTTCGTACCTGCCGTCGTAGTAGAGTTGGCTGCCTTCGTGGATCAACTGCGCGAACTCGGTCGGCCGGAAAATCTGGACGTTGTTGCGGTTGGCGTCGAGCACGTAGATTCGACCGTTGCGCCCCACGGCCAAGCTCTGGGGCAGCTCGAACCGGCCGCGCTGCGCGCCGCGCCCGCCAAAGATGGCGAGCAAGTTGGCCGACTGGTCGTACTGATAGATCAAGCCGCTATTGAAGTCGAGCGCAGAGACGATACCCTGTGAGTCGACCGTGATGTCGACGAACTGGGGCATGACCCACTGATTGCCACGGCGCTCGCGCACGCCGAAGAACTTGTCGGTAGTCGTGTAGACGTCGTTGCCGATCGAGTTGAGCTTCTTGATCTGCTTGTTCTGCCCCAGCGGCGAGACGGTGTAGATGAAGCCACGCTCGTCGACGAAGACATTGGCGTGGTGCGTCGGCAAGATCTTGGAGATCTGCTTCTTCTGCGCCTCGGTCGTGAAGGTTCGAATGAGCAGGCGCGCGAGGTCGAACTTCAGGCGGTTCGCGCCGAAGAAGCCCCGGAACTCACCTTCCGAGTCAAGCAGGAAGATCCCACGGAAGTCACCACCGCCGTTGAGCACATAGATGTAGCCCCGCCGGTCGATCACCAGCTTGTTCGGCTGGTAGACCTGGTCCTCCTCGAGGAGCTTCGAGCGCGGCTTGCCGAAGTCGCGGACGTACTCGCCTTCCGGCGTGTACCGGACGATCCGGCCGTTGCCACGGTCGGCGATCCAAATGTCGCCCTTGTCGGCAATGAAGACCCCTTCGGGCGCGTTGAGCTGCCCCGGGCCTTCTTCGGTGCCGATCTCCTGCAGGAACTTGCCGTTTTCGTCGAACTTCAGGACACGGTTGTTGCCCGTATCCGCGATCCAGACGTTGTACTGATTGTCGATGAAAATGTCGGCCGGGTTCTTGAACGTGCCCGACTCCTTGTACATCCCGTCGATCTCGAAGTCGTACAGGTACGGCATCGGCGACGTCAGGAACTGGGCGCTCTGATTTCCCAGCGTCCACGAGTACTCGCGATCGGCGCTTGCCGTTCCTGCCGACGCGACGACCAGCGTCAGCGCCATCAGCGACGCCATGCCGGCGCGCAGCCACCGACGCGGCCGCCGCCGCCACGCGCCCGGGTGCCGCCCACCGGCGCGCTGACGCCCAGCCCCTGTTCCCGCCGCGGCTTGCTTGCTTGAACTCTCTGCGGTGCTCATTTGTCCCTCAGGCGCTCACAAAGAAATCGATACCGCCCCGCATCACGACTTGATGCCGGAATGCGCCATCGTCTGGATGACTTTCGCCTGGCGTAGCAGGAACACAATCAGCGTCGGCGCGGTCATCAGGAAGGCCGCCGCCGCCGCCGCGCCCTGCCGGGCGATCGAGCCGGCGCCGTTGGTCAGCGCGATCATCGCCACCGAAACGGTCTTCATCGCCTCACTGCGCGTAAACACCAGCGGGCTAAACGAGTCGTTCCAGTGTGCGATGAAACCGAAGATGATCAGCGTGTTCCACGCCGGCGCGACGTTCGGCATGACCACGCGCCAGAAGATCGTCCACTCGCTGGCGCCGTCGACGCGCGCGGCCTCGATCAGCTCCGGCGGGATCGAGTTGTCCATGAACTGCTTCATCATGAACAGCCCATACGCCCACGCGAGACCGGGCAAAATGAGCGCGGCGTAACTATCGATGAGCCCCAGCTTCTGCACGACGAGGTAGCGCGGAATCGCCGTGACTTCGGGTGCAAACATGAGCGCCGCGATGATCATGCCGAAAATGAACGGCGTTCCCGGCAGCCCGCGCGCCTTCGACAGCGGGTAGGCGCACATCGAGCAGACCAGTACTTGCAGCAGTACCGTCGTCAGGGTAACGAAGATGCTGTTGAACAGGTAGCGCGAGAACGGCACCGCCAGCGCGTTCGTCGCCAGCAGGAGGTCGGTGAAGTTGTCCAACGACGGCCGGCGGACGAAGAACGGCGGCGGGAAGAGCAGCAGCTCCTCGAGTGGCTTGAACGCCGTCGAGACGATGTAGACGATCGGCAGGATGGAAAACACCGCCATCGGAATGAGGAAGTAGTACTGTGGAGAGGGTGCGCGCAGGCGAATGCGCCGCCCGAAGATACGCGGGTACGTCGCCGCCTGCCGCCGCGAAACTGCAACTGCCATGGTCAGCCTCCTAGTACTCGTTCTTCGACGAGAAGATCCGCATCAGCAGCCGCCCGAGGCCGAACGTCCAGATGAAGAGAATCACGGCCACCGTCGCCGCGTACCCCATCTCGAAGCGGATGAACGCGAAGTCATAGAGATGCGCCACAATCGTGTGGCCGGCATACAGCGGGCTGGGCAGACCGGCGAGCGCGGTGGCGATGCCAAAGACCGAGAAGCCCTGCACCACCGCCATGACCGAGCCGAAGAGGAGCTGCGGCTTGATCATCGGCAGGGTGATGTAGAAGACCTCTTGCAGCGGATTCGAGATCCCATCGACCTTGCCGGCTTCGTACAGATCGGACGGCACCGTCTGCAGGCCGGCGAGGAAGACGAGGAAGCCCGTACCCATGCTCATCCACAGCGCGACGAACATGATCACCGGCATAATGCTCGCCTGTTCCGCGAGCCACTGGTACGGCTCGTCGATCGCACCGATGCGCAGCAGCCAGTTGTTGAGGTAACCGTAGCGGTCGCCCGAGAAGACGATCTTCCACACCACGCCCATCGTCACCGCCGCCGTGATCGACGGCGCATAGAAGCAGAGTGCGAGGAGCGTCTTCATCTTCAGTGGATTGATCAGCCACGCGAAGATGAACGACATAAAGAAACCGACTGGGCCCGTAAGCGTCGCGAACCGCAGCGTGTTGGCGATGGCAATGAGGAAAACGTCGTCTTCGAGAAAGAGCAGCTTGTAGTTGCTCCAGCCGATCCACCGCGGCGCCTCGAGCACGTTGAAGTACGTGAACGAGAGGTAGGCCGCGGTCAACACCGGCGCGACGACGAATACCGCAAACAGCGCCAGGAAGGGCGCCATGAAGAGATAATAGATGCCCCACTTTGCCCAGAACCGCGCGAGGGCGGACCGCTGCGCCTGTACGGCCGGCCTTGCTGGGACAAAGACCTCTGGTCGGGTTGCCATTGTGTTCACATCCTCCTTGCGTTCCCAGATCCTTCGCGTTGCTTATGGCCCTTATTGTAGAGAATGACTCCTCTGAGTCCAGCGGGCGCAGCGAAGGGCTGACACTCCGGTGCCGCCGGCACGACGTGCCGGCAGACGGCGGGGCGCGCACCACGGACAATGGCACCCGTCCCGCCGCCGGCGCGCCGGCTACCCGCGCCGGTACATCGACTTATCGACTGTGAGGCCGAACTCTTCCTGCTTCTTGGCCAGCTCTTTGTTGATGTCGTAGATGGCTTCCTCGAGCGCCTCGCGCGGGTTCATACCCTGCAAGACGACGCGGTTCCAGGCGTTGAGCACGTGCCGGCCGGTGAAGTAGCCGCCCAGGACGACCGGGGGCTCCTTGAACCAGCTCCACTGCTCCATGATGTTGGCGATGTCCTTGCGGGGCCACGGCAGCGCCCGCAGGGCCTCCAGATTGGCGGTGTTCCAGCGCGCCTCCACCCCGATGAGGGCCTCGAGCTCGGCGCCGAAGCGCTGCTGGGCATCCTTGCCCGACCACCACCTGATGAACTCCCACGCCGCCTCCTTGTTTTGGCTCTGCTGAAAGATCACCATCGACTCGCCCGTGCCGCCGCTGGTGCGGTCGATCGTCCCGTCGGGCCGGCGGTGCCCCGGCATCGGGCGCATCTCCCACCGCCCCGTCAGCTCGGGCGCGGCAACCGACAGGCTGATGTACATCTTGTAGTCGGCCACGCCCATCGGCTGTTCGCCGGTGCGGATGCGGGTGAAGAAGTTGGCCTCGCGCGGGATCTTGTAGTTGCTGTAGAGATCGGTCCACTCCTGGAACCCGATCAGCGCCTGCGGCGTGTCCAGCGCCGAGCGGCAGACGTCGGCGCAGTTGTAGTAGTCGCCCCCGTTCTGGAACAGGAACGGCGTGAATCCCACCGAGCCTTCGGCCACCGTCACGCCCGTCGGCGGCGGGTAGGAGAAGTCGAGGCCGTTCTGCTGCAGCTTGAGCAGCGCGTCGTACACGTCCTCCCACGTCTCCGGGGGCTTGATCCCCAGCTCGTGCAGGATGTCGAGGCGGTAGAACGACATCGCGAAGTTCTGCGTCTCGGGCAGCGCCCAGTCCCCCTGCTTGGAGGCACCCGGCAGCGTGTACCGGAACGGGATCAGCGCGCCCGGCCGGAACCGCTGCGCCACCTGGGGGTAGTCCGGGAAATCATTCAGGTTGATCAGCCCACCCCGGACGGCGAAGTCGACCGGGAGCTGCGAGGGCACGCCGACCGCCACGTCGGGCGCCTCGCCCGCGGTGGCGGCCAGCAAGAGGACGGACCCGGCACCTTCACCCAGGTTCGCCGGCGGGATCACGCGTAAGTTCACCTTGATCCCGGTGCTGGGCGTGAAATCGTCCTCGATCATGTCCTTCATGATCAGGCCCCACTCCGTGCCCCGGCCGAGCCACACCTCCACCACCCGGTCGTCCTTGCCGTAGATGCTGCCCAACCCGGTGTAGTCCCGGAAGAACGACATGACGAACGTCTGGACCGACGCCACCGTCTTCTGGAAGATGTTGGCCTCCGCCGGCGGCAGCTTGGCGTCCGCCGAGTGTACCATCACGTAGTCGACGGCCAGCGGGTGGTTCTGGAGGTGCAGCAGCCACGCCGCGAGGATGCCCTGGCTGCGGTTGTAATCGTCGATCATGCGATGCATGTCGTGGGGCTTGCGGATCATCGTCTTGATCTGATCGGTCACGACATAGAAGGCAGACGATGCGTCGTTACGCGAGCTGCCGATCTCTTCCATGCGCTTGGCCTGCAGCTCCATCCGGTCGACGATCGCCTGGAGCCGCTGGATCAAGTTGGGGATCTTCTCGTGCAGGTCCCACTCCATGTTCGGGTCGGGATGCGCGCCGGTCACCATCAGCATCTCGCGGCCCATCAGGCTCATCTCGGTGAGCGATTGATCGATCGCGCGCACCGTCTCGGACATGAAGCCGAGCGTCATCTCCATCTGGACGGTGTGCTCGCCCTTAGTCAGATAGAAGAAGTAGGGAGCGCCTTCCGGTTTCTGATCGACGCGCATCGTTTCATTGCGCCACTCGCGCCCGGAGCGGTAGAGGATGCTCCGCATCTCGGAAAAGGGAATTTCGTCGTCGATCAACAACTGGCGCAGACGCGGCCGGCGGCCGCCCCAGCCCTGCCAGACTTTAAGCGTGATCTGATAGAGGCCGTCCTCGGGCACGGTGACCTTCCAACGTACCCACTGGCCGGGAAGCCGCCAGCGCCACCAGCCGAACGAGTTCAGACGGAAGAGGCCCTCGGCGGTCGGCGACCCGAGGGCGTCGAAATTGACCTCACCGCGAATGGTGGGATCGGACTTCTGGTAGATGACCTCGGCCTCGTGCAACACGAGCTTGTTGCCGGTGACTTCCTTCGCACCCATCGCCTTCCACTCGGCCAGCTTCTCTTTATACGCGGGGAGCAGCTTGGGCGAGTGCACCGTAATCGTGCCGAGCGCGATCGGCTCGCGCACCGTGGCCAGGCGGAACTTGTGCTTGCCCGCGGTGAACGCGAACTGGAACGCATCGGAGTAGCGGCCGTCGGCGTCCTCGAGCGTCTTGCGCTCCCACTGCGGCGTCTCCACCTGCGGCGGGCGGACGTCGTTGCCCCGGTTGTCCCGCTTGGGCGGCCACGACTGCTCGCGCCAGACGCGCTGGAACACGATGCGCTTGGCCTCGCGGAAAGGCAGCTCCCCGTCGATGTAGAGGTCGCGCTGCACGCTGGCGCGCTTGCCGAGGATGGGGTAGTAGTCGACGGTGATCTCGTACAGGCCGGTTTGGGGGATGTCGACCTCCCACTCGACCCAGCCGTCGTCGATCGTCCACAGCAGCGTCGCGCCGGGCCGTCCCTGGAAGTTCTCGGCCCGCTGTAGGCCCTCGAGCCCGCCGCTGGCCACGTAGTCGACCGCCGGGATCTTGATCTCTATCCCTTTGGCCGGCTTGAACGTCTTGTCCCACTGCGCCTTCACCACCTCGTAGATCGGCTGGCCAAACAGGTCTTCCGGGGCCAACTCCTCGAAAGGTTTCTCGGTGGGCGGTGTCTGCTGGTGGACGGCCCCGGTATCGCCGTCACGGGTCCAGTCCACGTTGGCGGCGTTGGTGTCACGGGGAGCCAGCGGGAGCACCAAGCTGGCAAGCAGCAACGGTGCCAGCGCGCGGTAAAGCCACCGGTGCCAGCGGCTCTGGCGTGGTGGCCGGTCGAGCGCCGTCCGGCGCGTCGTTCGGGCGCCCAAAGAGGGGGCGGGGATGCGATTCATGCACTGCCTCCTACCGCAGCGTTCATTCAAACTGGCCGACACGCCGTGGCCCGGCGATGACGCACACGCCACGAAGCCGCCCTAGAAGCCCCGAAACCAGTATATCTACTGAAGACCTATTGAGCAAGCCCCCGGCTCGTCAAGACCGCACACCGGCTAAAACCCAACGGCCCTCCGCCGTCAACCAACACCATCAACACCACGTGCGGCCAACAATTGCGCAAGTATAGCGCCCATCGTGCCTGCGTGTGACATCACCCGCGGCCGCATCCTGCCTACGGCAGGCGCACGCTATACTCCACGTGTCGGGTGTTCAGGTGCATGGAAGCATTTTATCCACAGTGAGAGCGAGCACGCATGGTTCTCAGCGATCGGACAATCCGGGAGCTTATTCGGTCCGGTCGTCTTCGGATTGATCCATTCGACGAACTGTCGATTCAGCCGTCGAGCGTCGATCTGCGCCTCGACCGGCGTTTTCGTGTCTTCCGTCGCACACGGTACACCCACATCGATCCCCGCCTAGAGCAACAAGACCTTACCGAGCTGGCCACCATTGGCGACGGCGAAGCTTTCGTCCTGCAGCCGGGCGAGTTCTGCCTGGGCAATACGTGGGAAGAGATCAACCTGCCGGACGACGTCGTGGGGCGGCTGGAAGGGAAGAGCTCCCTCGGGAGGCTGGGCCTGGTCATCCACTCGACGGCCGGCTACGTCGATCCAGGGTTCCGCGGCCACCTGACGCTCGAGCTGAGCAACGCCGCCGCGCTTCCCATCCTGCTGTATCCCCGCATGAAGATCGGCCAGCTCTCGTTTCTACAGATGACCACGCCGGCCGACCGCCCGTACGGGTCACACCCGCTGGGCAGCAAGTACCAGGGGCAGAACGAGCCGACGGCCAGCCGAATCCACATGGATTTTCATGAGCGCAAGTAGGCCAGCGCCGCAACTTCCGCCTGCTCGCACTGTACCCGGCGGCCAGTTGAGGGGCCACGCCGATTTGCTGGTTGCCGCCGGACGCGAGCGCACGGTGCTGGCATCCGGTTTTCTGGCCGGTATCGGCGTCTTCCTCGCGCCGTTGGTGTTCCTTGCGCTCGGATTGCTGGCAGCATATCTGGGGTACATCACCAGTGACAACACCTCCGCGCTCTCAGCGCTCCGGCGGCCGCTGGAGGCGTCCAACTTCCGCAGCGTCTTTGCGCCGGTGGTGAACGAGGCGCCGCTGCTGGTGTGCGCCGGACTGCTCGGCGCAGCGCTGGCCCAATTCCGGCGCTGGCTGGCGCGGCGCAGCGATCCGGCGCTGCTTGCGGCGGGCGTACGGCCATTCTTTCCCGAGTTCACGCTGCTCTACTTGATGCTCGTCGCACTGGCGGTTGGGCTCGCCGCCGTACACGGCGGGTGGCCGCAGCTACACCGGTTGGTCACCGCCGGCCCGGTCTTCCTCCTGTTTATGGTCTGCACCACCTGGCTGGCTCACACCGTCTGGCAGTACTGTTTCCGAAACATCCTCGACCTCCTGGCCAGCGCTGGGGAGCGCGACGCCGCCGCGCTGCTCGGCGTGAAACGGAATGCGTGATGCGTAACTGGAGTCGCCGGTCGATGCTGGGTGCGCTGGCGCTCGCCGGCAGCGCCTGCCAGCTCAATCCCCTCAGCGGGCCACCCTCGGACCAGGTGCTGCGTACGTGGCTCTGGCGCTACCAATCGCTCGATCCGCTTCAGGCGCTGAGCGTGCTCGAGGCCGAGTACATCGTCCACATCTTCAGCGGCCTTACCAGCCTGAACGAAAAACTGGAGGTCGTGCCCGATCTGGCCGAGAAGTGGCAGGCAAGCAACGATGGGCGCACGTACACGTTCACGTTGCGCAAAGGGGCCAAGTTCCACGACGGCCGCGAGCTCAAGGCGGCCGACGTGAAATACAGCCTGGAACGAGCCACCGATCCCGCCCAGGCGGCCCCCATCGTCGAGACGTACCTAGGCGACATCGCGGGTGCGAAGGAACGCCTCAAAGGCCAAGCCAATGACCTCTCCGGGGTGAAGGTACGCGACGACGTCACCGTCGAGATCACGCTCGTCGAGCCACGCGTTTACTTCCCCGCCAAGCTCACCTATCCGGTGGCGTACGTCGTTGATCGAGCCAACGTCGAATCGGGCGGCGCGCAATGGTGGATAAGGCCCAACGGCACCGGCCCGTTTCGCGTGCGCGAAGCGAAGCCCAACGAGCGCCTCGTCTTCGGGCGCAACGACGTCTACTACGGCCAGAAGCCGGCGCTCACCGAGGTCCACTTTCTCCCGACGTCGCCGCTGGCCGCGTACGAGGCCGATGACCTGGACTTGGCAATTGTCGAGCTGGCCGACATCGAGCGCGTGACCGACAAGAGCGACCCGCTCAGTCGTGAGCTGCGGGTGCGCGCCGAGCTCGACGTGCACTACCTGGGGTTCAATGTGGCGGCCAAGCCGTTCGACGATCCCAAGGTGCGCCAGGCGTTCAACCACGCGCTCGACCGCGACAAAATCGCGAACGTGACGCTCAAGAAGACGGTCGCCAAGGCCAACGGCATCCTGCCGCCGGGGATGCCCGGACACAGCGACAAGATCAAGGGTCTGGACTTCGACGTCTCGCGCGCCCGCCAGCTCATCGCCGAATCGAGCTACCGCGAAGCCAAGAACTTCCCGGAGATCGTGCTGCACATCATGGGCACGCGCACCAATGCCCCAGCGGAGATCACGGCAATGGTGGCGATGTTCAAGCAAAACCTCGGCGTCGACGTGCGGGTGCGCCAGATGGACCGCAACGCCTTCCTCGACACGCTCGCGAAAGGCAAGGACCGATTCCAGATGTTCTACACCGGGTGGGTAGCCGATTACGCCGACCCGCAGAACTTCCTCGACGTGCTGTTCCACAGCAAGAGCGGCGAGAACCACACGCAGTACGCCAACCCAGACGTCGACCGGCTGCTCGAGCGGGCGCGAATCGAGCGCGATCACGCCACACGTATGCGGCACTATTCCGAGGCCGAGGCGCAGATCGTCAAGGACAGCCCGTGGGTACCGCTCTGGCACTCGCGGCGCTACATCCTGGTCAAGCCCCACGTACACGGCTACAGTGCGCCGCCGGTCGTGTTGCCCTGGCTCAAGACCATCAGCATCAAGGGGCGACCGGCGCCGGCCCGGCCAGACCCGCGCGAATCACGCGGCGCAGCCTAAGATCACACACAAGGAAAGAGCAAACCATGGCGCGAATCGACGGCCGGTTGCCGGACGAGCTTCGACCGGTGCGGATCATCCCCAATTTCCTGGAACACGCCGAGGGTTCGGCGCTGATCGAAGCGGGCAAGACACGCGTACTCTGCGCTGCCAGCGTCGAGGAGTCGCAGCCGCCGCACCTCAAAGGCACCGAGCAAGGGTGGATCACCGCCGAATACGCGATGCTCCCGCGCTCGACACACACGCGCTCACCGCGCGAATCGACGCGCGGCCGCATTGGCGGCCGCACCCATGAGATCCAGCGCCTCATCGGACGCTCGCTGCGTACGACGGTCGATCTACGCGCGCTCGGCCCCCGCACCCTATTCGTCGACTGCGACGTCATCCAGGCCGACGGCGGGACGCGTACGGCGGCGATCACCGGCTCGTACGTCGCCGTGGCGCTCGCCCTCCGGCGGCTCGTCACCACCGGCACGCTGCGCACTGCGCCCCTGCGCACCGCGGTCGCGGCGGTAAGCGTCGGAATCGTGCGGGGGGAGCCGTTGCTCGACCTCTGCTACGCCGAGGACTCGCGCGCCGACGTCGATTTCAACGTCGTCATGACGAACGAGGACCAGTTCGTTGAGGTGCAGGGAACGGCCGAGGGCCCACCGTTCTCACGCGCGGCCATGGACGGCCTGCTCGACCTCGCCCAAAGCGGCATCCGGCAGCTCTTCATCACTCAGCGCGACGTGCTGCGCGGCGCCGAAGCGGCGGGCTGATACTCCACCAATCGCGGCACAGTTCTTGCTGTTGCTGGGCCACACGTCCCCTGTGAGGAGGCGGCGATGGCAGGCTCGGCAGCACGGTCGGTTCCCGTTGGCGGACAATCTCATGCGCTCGGCACACACCGACCCGCGCTCGGTGCCCCGCAGCTCGTTCTGCTGTTCGCCGCCGGCGTCGCCCTTCTGGTGTCGGCCGCGGCGCTCGTGGCGCCGCCCGGGAGCGTCGCGTTGCGCCACGCGCTCGCGACCTGGTCTGCCGCCTCTCCTGCCGGTGCGCGGGCAGCGTCCGGCGCGACCGATGCCACGAGCGAGGCGAGCGCGTCGACCGCGATCCCGCCGCGGCTCCCACTCAGCCGGGCAGACGCTGAAACCGTCCTCTCGTACGCCAGAACGCTCCGCCCGGACGACTCGCTCGTCGAGGTGCGCCGTGGGGTATTCGCCAAGCGCAGCAACGTCCAGGGCATCCCGATCGGCGGGCACACGGTGTACTACGACATCGTGCCTCACCAGTCCTACGGCCCTCTCCGCACGGGCACGTGGACCGAGCGTGATGTCCGGATACTCAGGCAGGAATCGACCGGCAACGGGCTGGTGCTGATCTACGTGCCGAAGTAGGCAGTAGGCAGTAGGCAGTAAGCAGTCGGCAGCGAAACAATACAGGTGCCTTTGTTTGCGCCCGATAGTAGCACCGTCTCGCTTGGCGCGGCGGGGACGTGGGGACTGCCCACTGCCTACTGCCTACTCACAACAACCGGACGATCGCGTTGAACTGATCGCCTCGGTCGAACTCGTTGCGGAACATGCCGAACGACGCGCAGCCGGGAGAGAGCACGACGGCCTCGCCGGGTGAGGCGAGCTCGGCTGCGCGGCGAATCGCCGCCGCGAAGTCCGGGAAACGGCCTCGCACCTTGTCGCCGGCGGCGGCGGCGACCTTGTCGGTGGCGTTGCCTTCGAGCAGAACGACGGCTTTGACGCTGGAGTCCGGAGCGCGGATGGCGCCGCCGAGCGCGCCGAAGTCGAGCCCTTTGTCGGCCCCGCCGGCGATGAGCACGACCGGACGATCGATCGCACGGAGTGCGGCGAGCGCGGCGTCAGGGGTGCTGGCAGCGGTATCGTTGATGAACTGCACGCCGTCTCGCTCGCGGATGAGCTCCTGCCGGTAGGGCACGCCGGCAAATCCGGCGACCGCCCGACCGATGGCGTCGTCGGTGACGCCCAGCGCGCGCGCGATCGCGGCGGCGGCGGCGATGTTCGAGCGATTGTGTTCCCCGCGCAGGCGCGACTCGCCGGTGCCAGGGACATCGTCGTCGCGGCCGAACCACACCACGCGTCCCGGCGCCTCGCCGGCCAGGGGACGGCAGTGGCGATCGTCTCGGTTGAGCGCCAGCAAGTCTTCGCGCCCCTGAAAGCGAAAGATCAGCTTCTTGGCGCCAAAGTACTCCTCCAGCGAGTCGTAACGATTGAGGTGATCTTCCATCAGATTGGTGATGATGCTGTGCCGCGGACACTGCCGCGTGGCTTCGAGCCCTTCGAGCTGAAAGCTGGACAGCTCCAGCACGACGTGCGTGTCGGGTGTGATGCGCGGCAACTGCTCGAGCGCTGAGATGAGTAGATTGCCGGCAACCACCACGTCGCGCCCGGCGGCACGCAGGATCTCGCCGAGCAGCGTCGTCGTCGTCGTCTTGCCCTTGGTACCGGTGACACCGGCAATGTGCTCGCCCGGGCATTCCATGAAGAAGAGCGTCATCTCCATGTAGACCGGCACGCCGCGCGCCGCCGCCAGCCCGAGAAGGGGGTGTGAGCGCGGCACGCCCGGGTTGCGCACGACGAATTCGGCTTCCTCGAAATCACGCGCACGATGCTCGCCCAGGACGTAGCGGATGTCGAGGTCGCGCAGTGCGGCGATCGATTCCGTGAGCCGCTCGGCCGGCTGGAGATCTGTCACCGTCACGCGGGCGCCGCGTTCGGCCAGGAAGCGCGCCACACCGGCGCCGCCGCCGAGTACGCCAAGCCCCATCACCAGGGCCCGTTTGCCACGGTAATCGGGCCGAGCCGATTTCTCAACCATCGATACACAGTCCTTGCGATGTTGTCAGGCAGTGGGTATGATCGTCACTGGGTATGCTCTAGGAGCAATGGAAGAATACTTCCCGGCGCCCGAGCGGCGCTATCCCAGTCCGTCGGCGCAGCGGCGCAGCGGCGAACATTGGAAGGCCCGCTTTGGGCTTGCGACCGTCGTTATTTTGACGCTCTGTTCGGCAGCGGTCTTGTTCCGTGTGGCCGGACTCGGCGTCGGTGCGGCGTTGAGCCCCTTGCGCGGCCCCGCCCAAGGCGCTGCCGCGCAGCCCACAGCCGTCGCGGTGGCGCCCAATCCGTCCGGCCAGCAGGCGGCGGCCCCGGCGGCCCCGGCGACCGGCCAGGCGACCCCGGCGAGCCAGTCCACGGTGGCGCCGACCACTCCACCGGCGCCCACGACGAGGCCCGGTCAGCGCGAGCACACCGTGCAAGGCGGCGACACGTTGTTCGCCATCTCGCAGCGCTACAACACGTCGATCGAAGCGCTCGTCGCGGCCAACAACCTCCCCAGCCGCAATGCCACGCTCAGCATCGGCCAAAAGCTGATCATCCCCTGAGGCGCCTCCTTGATATCCTAACCACTTACCTACGGGTAGCCACGCAAAACAGGAGGTGTTCTTTTGGCTGAGCTACGTATCGGGTTTATCGGCCTGGGACGGATGGGCCGGCCCATGTCGCTCAATATCCTCAAGGCCGGATTTCCGCTGACGGTCTCGAACCGCAGCCGCGGCGTCGTCAACGATTTGGCGAAGCAGGGCGCGACGCCCGCCGCCACGCCCGCCGAGGTGGCGGAGCGGTCCGACGTCGTTTGCCTCTGCTTGCCGGTTCCGGCCGATGTCGAAGCGGTCGTGCTTGGGAAGAACGGCGTCCGGGAAGGTGCGAAGCCGGGCACCGTCGTCGTCGATTTCAGCACGATCGGTCCCGGCACGTGCCGCGCGGTCTCTGCCGCGCTCGGCGAGCAGGGCTCGTTCTACCTCGACGCGCCGGTATCCGGTGGCACGACCGGTGCCGAGGCGGGCACGCTGACGGTGATGGTCGGCGGCGACAAGGCGCAGTACGAACGCTGCCTGCCGGTGCTGCAGGCGGTAGGCAAGAAGATCGTCTATGCCGGTCCCGTCGGCGCGGGCGCGGTGGTGAAGCTGATGAACCAGCTCCTGGTGGGGATCAACCTCGCCGGCGCGGCCGAGGCCATGGTGCTGGGCGTCAAGGCCGGCGTCGACGCCCAACTGCTGTACGACACCATCTCGGCAGCCACCGGCAACAGTGCGCAGCTTCAGCGCTGCTTCCCCGACCTGATCATGAAGGGCAATTTCACCAACATGTTCTCGGTCGATCTGCTGCACAAGGACCTGGGACTGGGCGTCGACGTCGGCAAAGAGGCGCGGGTCCGCTTGCTGTTGGGCGCGCTTGTGCTGCAAATCTTCGAAGAAGCGCGTGAGCTGGGCCACGGCAGCGAGGACATCGCGGCGGTCATCAAGCCGCTGGAGCGCCTCGCGGGCGTAGAGGTTCGCTCCTAGCGCCGGTCCAAAGTCCAATGTCCAAAGCCTGCCCTGAGCCCTTCGGCTACGCTCAGCGTGAACTGCGCCGAAGGGTGCAACATCCGGTGCCCAGGACGGGGGTTACGGCACTTTAGACTCTGGACACTGGACTTTGGACCCGCATGTATTGCCGTCATCTTGCGCTCGCCAACTTCCGGAGCTTCGTGCGGCTCGATCTGGAGCTGCCGGCGCATCTCGGCGTCTTCTGGGGTGAGAACGGCCAGGGTAAGTCGAATCTGCTCGAGTCGCTCTATCTCTTGGCAACATCTCGGTCGTACCGCACCTCGGCGGAGCGTGAGCTCGTCAACTGGTACGTCGAGGCCGAGCCGGCGTTTGCCCGAGTGGCAGGCGAGGTCGTTCGCCGCCACGGCCTCACAAGATTAGAGGTCGTGCTGGCCGAACCCCCTGGTGCAGCACCCGCGCCGCCCGACCGCGAAACGCCCCGCGCGCCGGCCGCCGGCCAGCCGCCGCTCGCTTCCGTCCGGCGCCGCGTGCGCATCAATGGACAACCGAAGCCACCGGCCGAGCTGCTGGGGCACCTCAACGTCGTCCTGTTCTCGCCGCTCGACGTCGATCTGATCGCCGGCCCCGCGGAGGCCAGGCGGCGCTATCTGCACATCACCTTGTGCCAGGTCGATCACCGGTACCTGCGAACGCTCCGGCGCTATCAGCGCGTGCTGCTGCAGCGCAACGCGCTCCTACGTGGGTTGCGAGAGCGTCCGGCGCGGCCCGACCAGCTCGGGTACTGGGATTCGCAGCTCGTCGAGCTCGGCGCCGAGCTGACGCTGGCCCACCTCCGCGCGATCGCCCTCCTCAACGGGCAGCTCCGGGAGCTCTACCCGCGGCTCAGCAACGAACCGGCGCCGCTCCGCGCGCTGTACCGTTCCACCGTGCCGCTCGGCGACGATCTCGCCGCACTTGGCGAACAGGCCGGCAGCACACCCGAGGGCAGGGACGAAGAGGTACTGGGACGCCTGCGTGAGCAGTTTTCCACGCACCTCGAGTCGATCCGGCCCCGAGAGCGCCAGCAGGCGGTCACGCTCGCCGGGCCGCACCGTGACGACATCGGCTTCTGCGCCGGCGACGTCGATCTCCGCCTCTTCGGCTCGCGCGGCCAGCAGCGCACCGCCGCGCTCGGGCTGAAGCTGGCCGAGGTCGGGCTGATGCAGCACTACACCGGCGAGCGCCCCGTCGTGCTGCTCGACGACGTCATGTCAGAGCTCGATCCGCGCCGGCGGCAGTTCCTCCAGGGCGTCGTCGTCGAGCACGAGCAGGTGCTGATCACGGCCACCGAGACGGGCGTTTTCACGCCGGCATTCCTCGGCGACGCGGCGGTGTACCACGTCCAGGCGGGTAGGGTACGCTTAGAGAGCGCGCCGTAGCTGGTACGATGCGCAGGAGGACAGTAGAGGTTGCGCAGTCTCCGAGACATACTTCCGCGAACGCTCGAGGACCTCGGCATCGCCGAGCGCGTCCGGCAAGAGCGGACGGCCCAGGCGTGGCGGTACGCCATCCAGGACCTCGCGGATGATCTGGTGGCGGGAACGTTCTCCGTTCTGCTGCGTCAGAAGCAACTGACCGTCACCGTACGCGATCGCCGGGTCGCCGAACGCGTCGTCGAGCGGCAGGCAGAACTCGTCGAGGCGCTGAATGCACGACTCGGCGGCGGCGCCGTCGAGAACGTTCTCGTCGCCGTCGCACCACCCCAACGGGAGGAGTGATTCGCAGTGGACACCCGCCGGACGGCCGTCCGCGATTCGAGCGAGATCGCGGCGAGAAAGGAACTGAAGCGGCAGCGCCGCCAGGAGCACCTCGAGGTGCGGCTCCGTGCCGAAGCCGCACAGCGGCGCCGGCAGCAGCTCATGTGGGGTGGTGCAGCAGTCGCCACGCTGCTCGCGTTCGGCGCGCTGGTGTTCTGGCTGATCCGGCCCGAACCGGGTCCGCCGGTGCAAACGGTGTTGAGCCAGGGCGCGATACACATCGCGCGGGGGGAGTCACATCCCGCATACAACAGCACACCGCCAACCTCAGGCTGGCACTACGGCGACGCCGTCGCCCCGTGGGGCGTCTCGTCGGCGCCTATTCCCAATGAGGTGCAGGTCCACAACCTCGAGCATGGTGGCATCATGGTGCAGTACAACTGCCCCGACGGCTGCCCCGAAACCGTGGGCAAGATCGAGCAGATAGTGCGCAGCTATCCCTCCAAGGTGATCCTGGCGCCGTATCCGGGCATGGATCATAAGATCGTGCTGACGGCATGGACCAAGCTGGCGTACCTCGATGAGGTCGACGAACCGTTCATTCGCCGCTTCATCGCCCAAAACAAGAACAAGGCGCCGGAGCGCGTACCCGATTAGTGGGTAGATGGCAGTGGCCGGTGATCAATTAGCGGCGGCAGAACGGCCGCTGGGCCGGCGGTTTGGCACACCGGCTGGCCCAACCGAGGTCCGACCGGGGGGCAAGAGGGGCCTGCCCCGCTGGCCGCTGTACGTCGGTGGCGCGCTTACCCTGCTCTACGTGCTCATCCTGGTACGCGGACTGGCCTGGCAGTGGCAGGCCATCGCTTTTGCCACCCAGGCGACGCTCCCAGCGCCCGTCGTGCGCGGCGCACCGAATCCACTGGGCGGCCCGGCCGGGATCGCCGCACCGCGAGCCGGCGCCGCCCAACCGGCCCAACCCGCACAGTCAGCCTCAGCAAAAGTACCGTTGCCGCCCACCGACGAGCCGCCGCCGCGTGATGCGACCGACAGGTACAGTGTCTACTACGACGCCCTCGGCGTGGCAGTGGTCGGCATCGACGCCGATCCCGGCGGCGTCTACAACGTCCCGCCCGGCCGCCAGGTGCGCATCGGCGGCCCCCAGGGCCAGCTCTTCGACGTGCTCCCCGGCGGCAAGATCAGCCCGGCGACGAAGGTCAAAGAGTGGCCGCGGTAGCGGTCAGCGGTAGCGGTCAGCGGTCAGCGGAACATAGCCGGCTGAGCGGTGCGCTGACCGACGAAGCAAACTGAAAGCTGACCGCTGATCGCTGATCGCTACTGTAAGAGGATTCTGATCGTCTTCGTTTAACGACGAGGTTATACTGGACACAAGGCGGTGAATTGCAGCCGCTGACGACGGCGCGCGCCGCGCCGGATACCTGCGAAAGGCATCCATCATGTCAGTTCTGGAAAAGCTTGCCGGGTTCGTCGCCCGCCACTGGCGCGGGCTGCTGATCTGGCTGATCGTCGTGGCGGCGTTCTTCCTGTGGTTCCTCCCGAACGCCGAGACGGCCCTGCCGTTCCTCCTGTACGGCGCCTATCTCGTCTTCCAGCTCCTGTTCGCCATCATGTTCATGGTGGTGCAGTTCGGGGCGCTGTTCTATTTCCTGAGCCGTGGACGCACGTATTGGGTCATGCCCGGCGAGACCGGCATCGGCTTCAAGGACTACCGCGGCCAGAAGGACGTGCTGGAAACCGCCTCACGCTGGGTCACGCTGCTGCGCGGCGTGAAAGAATTCAAGCGGATGGGTGGTGAGGTCTCACGCGGTCTGCTGTTGGTCGGCCCCCCCGGCACCGGTAAGAGCTACCTCGCCCAGGCGATCGCCACCGAGGCCGGCGTGCCCTTCGGGTACACCTCGGCAGCCTCGTTCCGGGCTATGTTCCTCGGCATGGATGTGATGACCGTTTGGCGCCTCTATCGCAAGGCGCGCGGGTTGGCCCGGAAGCACGGCGCCTGCATCCTGTTCATCGACGAGCTCGACGCCATCGGCGGTGCCAGGACGTCCGGCATGGGCGGCATGGGCATGATGGGTGGCATGTTTGGCGGTGGCGGCGGCGCACTCAACCAGCTCCTGATGGAGATGGACCCGCCTCGCCTGACGGAGGGCTGGAAGGACCGGCTGCTGCGCAAACTGGGTCTGCTCCGGAAGCCGGCGGTCCGCCCGAACGTGGTCACCATGGGTGCCACCAACATCGTCGAGGTGCTCGACCAGGCGCTGCTCCGTGCCGGCCGGTTCGACCGGCAGTTGACGATCGACGCGCCGGACGAAGACGGGCGCAAGGACATCATCGAGTACTACCTCGCGAAAGTCCGGCACGAGGACATGCCCGTCGACCGGATGTCGGCCGACACGATCGGCTACACCCCGGTGACGATCAAGTACATCGTCAACGAGGCGACGGTCGTCGCGCACTTCAACGGACGCGATGCGATCACCTACCAGGACTTCACCGAGGCGCGCGAGGCGCACGAGTGGGGCATCCGGCAGCCGATCCGCGGCATGAAGCTGGAGGAGAAGCGTCGCATCGCCTACCACGAGGCGGGCCACGCCTTCGCCATGGCCATGCTCATGAAAGAGACGGCGCGTATCTCGAAGGCGACGATCATCCGCTACGGCCGCGCGCTGGGTATGGTCGCGCCCAAGCCGGTCGAGGAGCGCTACACCGAGACCAAAGAGGAGATCCTCGCCGAGATCCAGGTCTGTCTCGCCAGCCGCGCCGCCGAGGAGCTCTTCCTGGGAACGCAGATGTCCGGCGTCACGAGTGACCTCCAGCAGGCCACCCGGTTGGCGCAGGCGTACCTCGGTATCTACGGCATGGGCGGCAGCTTCTTTTCGTTCTTGGCTTCTGGGAACATGTTGAACGGCATGCCCGACAAGCACAAGATCGAGGAGCTGCTCAACGAGCAGTATCTGCGAGTCAAGACGCTGCTCGCCGTCCACAGCGAGGCGATGCACGCCATTGCGCAGGCGCTCTTGACACAAGGCGAGCTGATCGGCGAGGACATCCAGCGCATCATCGAGGAGAAGGAGCGGGAGCGCCAGTCGCAGGACGTCACCACCCGCGAAGACACGCGCCGCCTGGCGTATCACGAGTCCGGCCACGCGATCGCGCAGGCGCTGCTCGTGCGCCGTCGCGAGCTCGGCAAGGTTTCGATCGTGTCGTCGTCCGAATCAGAAACGTACAACGAGCTGCGGCCCTTCAGCGAGCAGCAGACGTACTCGCGCGAGGAAGTGCTGGCCGAGGTCCAGGTGAAGCTCGCCAGCCGGGCCACCGAGGAGCTGTTCCTGGGCACCGTCCTGGACAACAGCGCGGGCGACCTCAAGCGTGCCCGCGACCTGGCACGCTACGTCGTCACCTACATGAACCCCGGGGACTCGCTGTTCATCTACGAGCCGGAGCACGACATCGCACGTAATGGGCGGAATGGCAGAGCTCGTGCGCCCGAGGGCGATTACGCCGACGGAAAGCTCAACGGCGAGTCGAAAGACCAGCACGATTCGTTCGAGCTCTGGGGCCCCAACCAGCGGCTGCAGCGCGAAGCCGACGAGTTGCTGCGCGAGCAGTACGAGGCCGTGAAGCGTCTCCTCAAGGAGAACGAGCATGAAGTGCACGAGTTGGCGCGTGCGCTCGCCGAAAAGGGCGAGTTGACCGTCGACGACGTGCGCCGCATCCTCAACGGCAAGCTGCCCCAGCGTACGCTCGATGCGGCGCCGGCAGCACCGGCGATCGCGGTCTCGCAGTCGCCGGCCGATGCGGGCGTGACGGCCGCATCGGCCGGCGACTGATGTAGTCGCGGCAACGCACCGCACAATCGCGTACCACAAAAGGGACCCGGCGATGCCGGGTCCCTTTTGTGTGGGTGCAGCCCATCCGGAACTTCTGCGCGCACCCTGTAGGTTGATGGTGGTTGATGGAGAGGAAGTAAGAAAGTATGGTGGAGACCGCTATCCTGGCCATCGATCAGGGCACGACCGGGACGACGGTGCTGGCCGTCAACCGGGCGGGTGAGGTCGTATCGCGCGGCTATGCCCCGGTGCACCAGCATTACCCGCGGCCCGGCTGGGTCGAACACGACGCGCTTCAGATCTGGCGGACGGTGCACGACGCGGCCGAACAGGCGCTCGCGGCGGCCGGCCGACCACCCATCGCCGCGATCGGGATCACCAACCAGCGCGAGACGGCGGTGCTGTGGGACCGCCGGACCGGCGTACCGGTGGCGCCGGCGATCGTCTGGCAGTGCCGGCGCACCGCGGAGCGCTGCGATCAGCTCCGTGCGGCCGGTCGCGCCCCGCTCTTTCAGGCGCGCACCGGTCTGGTGCTCGACGCGTACTTCTCTGGACCCAAGGTCGAGTGGCTGCTCGATCACGTACCAGGGCTCAGAGCGCGTGCCCGTGCCGGCGACGTACTCTTCGGCACGATCGATTCGTGGCTCATCTGGCAGCTCACCGGCGGAGCCGTCCACGCGACCGACGTTTCCAACGCCTCGCGCACGCTGCTGCTCGACATCGATACCGGTGCGTGGGACGCCGAGCTGCTGCGGGTGCTTGATACCCCACCGGCTGTGCTGCCCAACGTCGTGCCGTCGGCGGCGGTCGTGGGAGCAACGGTCGAAAGCGGCCCAATTCCGTCAAACGTGCCCATCGCCGGCGTGGCGGGCGATCAGCAGGCGGCGCTCTTTGGCCAGGCCTGTTTCGATCCCGGCATGGCGAAGACGACGTACGGCACGGGATGCTTCCTGCTGCTCAACACCGGCGAGCGCCGTGCGCACTCTCGATCGGGCCTGTTGAGCACGATTGCGTGGCAACTGGGGCGTGAGCAACCCCTGGTGTATGCGCTCGAGGGCAGCGTTTTCGCCGGCGGCGCCGTTGTCCAATGGCTGCGCGACGAGCTGGGGCTGATCGAGACCGCCACGGAGACGGCCGATCTCGCCGCCGCGGTGCCCGATACCGGTGGCGTGTACCTCGTCCCCGCCTTCACCGGCCTCGGCGCGCCGCACTGGGATCAGGACGCCCGCGGCACGATTTTCGGGCTGACGCGGGGCACAAGCCGCGCACACCTGGTGCGCAGCGCGCTCGAAGCGATCGCCTATCAGGTAGCCGACGTCGCCGCCGCGATGGAGCGCGACTCCGGCGCGCAGTTGGCGGAAATGCGCGTCGACGGCGGCGCAGCAGCCAATGACTTCTTGATGCAGTTCCAGGCCGACGTGCTGGGACGCCCGGTAACGCGGCCCGAAATGCTCGAGACGACGGCGCTGGGCGCGGCGGCGCTCGCCGGCCTCGCCATTGGCTACTGGCCGTCGGCCGAGGCACTGCGCGCGTCCTGGCGTGCCGGCCGCCGCTTCGAGCCGCGGATGCCCGAGTCGCAGCGCGCGCGGCTGCTCGAAGGCTGGCGCACGGCGGTAGAGCGGACGAGGTCGAGGTAGACGAACGGGCGGCTGCCCTACAGCGGCCGTTTCGCTGGGACGCCGGGACGCCGGGGATACTGCTCGGGCACCGGCCTTTCCAGGTCGACGACGACCAGCACGCGATTGGGCAGTTGCGGCACTTCGACGGGGCGGACCTCGCGGACGCGACCGCCCAGGACCTCGAGCGCGCGGTGCGCCTTCGGTAGCTCGGCGTCGAGACCGGCGTGCGTCTTGAGAGCAACGAACCGCCCACCCGGGCGGACAAACGGTAGGCACAGCTCGAGGAGCACCGCCAGCGGGGCGACCGCTCGTGCGGTGGCCACGTCGAAGCGGCCGCGGTAGGACGGCGCGCGGGCGAGCTCTTCGGCACGGCCGGTCACCGCCCGCGCGCCTTCGAGGCCAAGTGTCTCGATCGTTCGCTGCACCCAGGCGGCCTTTTTCCCGGTCGCTTCGATCAGGACGACCTCCAGCCCAGGACGCGCGATCTTGAGCGGCAGTCCCGGGAAGCCGGCCCCCGTCCCCACATCGACCAGCCGCAAAGGACCGGGAGGCAGCACGACGAGGACGGCGAGCGAGTCGAGGAAGTGCTTCACCGCGATGGCGACCGGATCGGTCAGCGTCGTGAGGCTGACCTCGGCCTTGCCGGCGCGAAGCAGCGCCGTGTAGCGCTCGAGAGCGCCGAGCTGCGCCGGAGAGAGCGAGACGCCGATGGCGGCGCAGCCCTCACGCAGTATGGTTTGGGGATCGGTCGCGCCGGTGATCCCCGTGCCGCCGGTTGTACCGGTTGTGCCGGCCGTCTCCTTCACCGCCTGCCCGCCGCCTACCCGGGGCTACCACCTGGGCCTTGTGGTCACCTTGTGTCAACCGGCGAATACTCGGCAACCGGCAGCGCCGTGGCAAAATGGACGGTGTTGTGCTGAACCACGCCCCACTCTTGAACCGGCCAGTACGAAACCCACGCCTTGCCGATGATGTATTCTCGCGGCAGCATGTCCCAGACGTGTGAATCGTGGCTGTTGTTCCGATTGTCGCCTAGGACGAAAAACTCGCTTTCCGGCACGCGCCGCTTCGGGTACTCGTAGAGCGGACGGTCCCGAATGTACGGCTCTTCGAGCGGCCGGCCATTGACGTAGACCGCGCCACGCCTTACCTCGACCTCCTCGCCCGGAAGCGCCACAATTCGCTTGATGAAATCGCGGCGCGGGTCCTGCGGAAACTTCAGTACGACGATGTCGCCGCGTTCAGGTTCTCCCATGAAGTAGGAGAGCTTGTTGACCAGCAGGTACTGATTGGTGTGCAGCGTCGGCTCCATGCTGAATCCCTCGACGCGGAAATTCTGCACCCCGAGCCGCACCGAGAGAAAGATGACGAGCGTGAGCAGAGCCGTCTCGAGGACGTCTCGTAGGGCTGCCTTAATCTGAGTGCCTCCGTAAGAACTGCCTGCCAGCAAAATATAGCATTGGCATCCAATGTGCCGGCACCGGCGGGCACTATTCGGCGGCAGCGCGGGCGCGCGCCGGCTGTTCCGGTGCGCCGCCTGCCCTGGCACGAGCCGTGCTCATAGATACCGGCTGGACGCACCGGCGATACTGTACGTTATTGATTATGCGGAAATGGAGCGAAGCAAAGATGCCTGAGCGCCAAGCCCTGGATCTCGATCGCTACCGTCGGCAACTCCTCGACATCAAATCGCAGCTAGAAGCCGACCTGGCCAATTGCCTGGAGCGCGAGCAGCTCATCGAAGGCGGACCGGAAGAACCAGGGCCCGGCCAGCATTGGGAACACTCGGGCTATGGCGACCACCTGGCCGACGAGGCGACTGAGATGTTCGAGAAAGAGAAGAGTGTCGGCCTGGAGATGACGCTGCGCCAGCACCTCCGGCAGGTGGACCATGCGCTGGCACGCATCGAGCATGGCACGTACGGCACCTGTGAATCGTGCGGCCGGCCGATTGCCAAAGAGCGGCTCGATGCGCTGCCGGAAGCGACGCTGTGCATCGACTGCAAAGCACAGGACGAGCGCGAGGCGCCGATGTCCCGCCGGTACTGGCCGGGAGTCAGTAGTTGACGGCGAACGCCGAACGCCCTTCGACAAGCTCAGGGTGAGCGGGAGAGCTGCCGGAAGCTTTGCCTGCACCCATCCACCGTCGTTCGCCGGACCGCCGCCACGGTACACTTTGCCAAACGACCTGTGAGATCTTCGTGACCGCACGTCCTGCCGCCCGCAATACCAACACGACTCCTTCGACGCCGGTGACGACTTCTACCGGCGACACAGTGCCCGACGGTGCGCGAGCGCCGGCCGCCGTGCCGAGCCACGCCGCCTGGAACCGTCCTGCGGTGCGGTATTCATTCCTCGCGCTGGTGGCCGCCGTCATGTTCGCCCTCGATCAGCTCACCAAGTATCTCGTGACGCGCACGATGCAGTTGGGCGAGGTGATCCCGGTGATCCCGCCGGTGCTCGACCTGCACTACATCACCAACCGAGGCGTGGCGTTCGGCTTGTTCTCGCGGTTCGGCGACGTCTTTGTGCCGGTGGCGATCGTCATCATGGCGGTAATCTTCGCCTATTACCGGTCGCTGCTCGGCCGGCGCCTGTCGCTGCGACTGGCGCTCGGCATGCAGCTCGGCGGCGCGTTGGGTAATCTCGTTGATCGCCTGCGTCGCGGCTCGGTCGTGGACTTCGTGGACTTCCACATCGACGCTATCGGCTTTCACTGGCCGGTGTTCAACGTGGCCGACAGCGCGATCGTCGGCGGCGTGGCCATCCTTCTCGTTTGCCTGACGCTGCAGCAAGACGGGTGACGGGCACAGGTCCAAAGGCCAAGGTCCAAGGTCGCACGCGTGCCCGACTTTCCGCCAAAGCGGGTGATGGCCGGAGGACAGAGGTGAGGGAAAGGGGACGAGCAGTCGACTCCCTCTACCTTTCGCAGGACGCTCTCCCCGACGAGCGGCGGTTGGTGGTGAGTGCGGTCGAGGCGGGACAGCGGCTCGACCGATTCCTTGCGGCCCGGCTACCTGACCTGAGCCGGACACGCGCCCAGGCGCTCGTCGACGCGGGCGACGTGCTGGTCAATGGCGCTCCGGCGCGGCCGGCCACAAAGGTGGCGGCCGGCGACGAAGTCACCGTGACGCGTCCACCGCCCGTTCCCGTCGCGCTCACGCCCGAGGCGATCCCGCTCGACGTCGTCGACGAGGATCGGGACGTGCTCGTCGTCAATAAGCCGGCGGGCCTGGTCGTCCATCCGGCGCCCGGCCATCCGCGAGGGACGCTGGTCAACGCCTTACTCGCGTACTGTCCCGATCTCGCCGGGATCGGCGGGGAGCTGCGGCCCGGCATCGTCCACCGGCTGGACAAAGACACCTCCGGGCTGATCGTCATCGCGAAAAACGAGCGCGCGCAGCGCTTCCTCCAAGCGCAACTAAGAGACCGCCAGATGGACAAGCGGTACTGGGCGCTCGTCGACGGTGCGCCGCGTACCGAGACCGGGACGGTCGATGCGCCCATCGCCCGAAGCCCCCAAAATCCGCAGCAGATGGCGATTGTCGCGGGCGGCCGTGCGGCGATAACGCACTTCCGCACCCTGCGGCGGTATCCCCGCCATACGCTGCTGGAATGCAAACCGGTAACGGGACGCACCCACCAGATTCGCGCCCACCTCGCGGCCATCGGCTGCCCCATCGTCGGCGACCGTGTCTACGGGCGAAAGCACCCCAGCTTGCCGGTCCACCGCCACCTGCTCCACGCCAAGCAGCTCACCTTCCGCCTGCCCTCCGGCGAGCAGCGGACCTTCGAAGCGCCGCTGCCGGACGATTTCCGGGTAGCGTTAGAGCAACTGGAGCGTTGACCTCGACACGCGCGCACAATACTCCGCCGTTCGTCTACCGGCGTTTATCAGCGCTGCGCCCAGAAGAGGATACGCTTGAACGGGTAGAAGAACGGTCGTGTGTCGGGCAGGAGCGGCAGCAGTCGCTCGCGGTAACGCTCGACGAACTGCTGAAAAAGCGCCGGCGCCAAGCGCTTCTGGTAATCGGTCAGCAGCGTTCCCTTGACCCACTCGACGACGTCTTCGCGGGAAGCGAGCCGGTGGCCGTATACCTGCAGCCGCACGTGCTGCTCGCCGCAGCCCAGCCGGTCGAGCAGCGTGGCGTACCCTTCAGGCGGCAGCAGATCGAAGCGGCGTACGTGGCCGCCGAGCGCCTCGCGAAACGGCGGCTCGGCCGCAAGCCGCGCCGCGACGGTGTGGGAGGGGTGGTCTTCGTTGGCCGGGACCTGCACCGCCAACTGGCCGCCGGGGGCAAGTCTGGCCGTGAGCGCGGTGAGCAGCGATTCGTGGCCGGGCACCCACTGCAGCGCGGCGTTGGAGAGGACGAGGTCGAACGCGCCCGACAGCAGCACGGCCTGGACAGCAGCCGCCGATGGAGTCGACGCGGTCGACGCCGTCGACGGGGTGGTAGCGCTGGCGAAGTCCCGAATGTCGCCGCGGACGAAGCGCAGGCCGTTGCCGGCGAGCGATCCAGTTTGGGCCAGCATGGCGTCCGAGCTGTCGATCCCGGCTGTCTCGCGCGCCTCGAGCCGCTCGTGTACCACCCGGGTGAACTCGCCGGTGCCGCAGCCGAGATCGACGACACGCATGCCGGGCCGGGGCCGCACGAGCGCCAGCAGGTCGAAGAACGGCCGGCTGCGCTCGGCGCGGAAGCGCTCGTACTGCGCCGGGTTCCAGGTGTCGGTGGCCAAAGTTTGGTTCCCTACGCGGTGTAGTCGCAAGCGCGCCGATCGTCGGGTGACCCCGCCCCACGAATGACGAAGAACGAGCGGCGAATGGGGTCTGCGGGGTGCAGGCAATTGTTCCGGAGCCCCTCCGCTCGCCCTGAGCGTGTCGAAGGGCGCCCTTCGACACGCTCAGGGCGAGCGGTACGTTTCTCGGACGTCTTGCCTGCACCCGGGTCTGCGCCGCCGATGTTCGTCATTCGTCGTTCGTCCCTCGTCTCCCCTCGGCTACGCGAAGCGCGCCAGGAGCGCGCCGACCTCGTACAGCACGAGAATCGGGATGGCGACCAGGAGCTGGTTGAACGGATCGGGCGTCGGCGTGACGATCGCCGAGATGATAAACGCGGCGACGATGACGTAGCGCCGGATGCCGCCAAGGATCTTCGGGTCGATGACCCGCAGCTTGGCCAGGAAGAACAGCACGAGCGGCAACTGGAAAATCAGGCCGGTGGCGATCAGCAGCCGCGTGATGAACGAGATGTAGCTCGCAACCGTCGGGATGACCTCGATGTTCGGGCTGCCGAAACCGAGTAGGAAGGCAAGCGCCGCCGGCGTGAGGGCGAAGTAGGCGAACAGGATGCCGACGACGAAGGAGAGCGTCGCTCCCGGCACGATGGCCAGCACGTAGCGCCGCTCCTGGCGCGTCAGGCCAGGAGCAACGTAGGCCCAGACTTCATAGGCGATGATCGGCATCGAGACAACCAACCCCACGACGAGCGTCACCTTGAAGTACGCAAACACCTTCTCGGTGGGCGTGATCGCCTGCAATTTGTGTCCCTGAATGGGCAAGAGCGCGATGTCCATCCACGTCTGATAGAAGATGAATGCAATGCCCGTCGCCACGGCGAGCGCGCCGATGGCGATGAGCAGCCGTGTACGGAGCTCCAATAGGTGCTCCGTAAGCGACATCTCCTTGGTCGAAACGCCACGTTCGTCCTCATCGGGACGCAGCGTGGCGTCCGCCCACCACCGGCGTGCCCACGGAATCAGGACGCCAACGGTGATGCCAACGGCGGCGAGGATGCCGAGCACCAGCCCCAGCACCGCTGCCCAGGGATATCGGGTGTAGGGAGCCGGCTGCCACAGCCACTCCCACGCGAGCTGCGCCGCCCGTTCGATGGTCACGCCAACTTGTCCTCCAGGTATTCGACCACGTCGCCGATGTTCTTCAGCGTTACCATATCCTCTTCTGGAATCGTGACGTCGAACTCTTCCTCAATCGCCACCATCAGGTCGATCAGCTCCTGATGGTCGATGTTGAGGTCCTCTTCGAACGAGGCATCAGGCGTGACTTCCTCCTCGTCGACGCCCAACGTCTCTGCGACTAACGTGCGCAACCTCCGGTATATCGCGTTTGCGCTCGAGCTCACATCCCTGCCTCCGAGCCACTAGTTCCGATGCTGGCGTTACTTCCAATCATGCCATTACTGCCACTGTTCCGCCGGGCCCGCTCGATCGTGCCCAACACTCCGTTCACGAACCTGGCCGAGCTTTCGTGCCCAAAGATCTTCGCCAGCTCGACTGCCTCGTTGATGGCGACCTTGGGCGGCACATCCGGCAGATAGAGCAGCTCAAAGATCGCGATACGCAGGAGCGCCTTGTCGACGCGCGACATCTGCTCCAGCGGCCACGCGGGCGCGTGCTTGGCGATTTGGGCGTCGATCTCCGGTTGATACTCGCGTACGCCTTCGACCAGTGTTCTGGCATACGCGGCCGCACCCGGCGGCGTGGCATCGTCTTCCAAGCGGCGGGCGAGTACCGTGGCCGGATCGTGGTTGGTGGCGTCGAGCTCGAAAAGAACCTGCATCGCCACCGCACGCGCGCGCCGGCGCTCGCCCACAATCTCGGAAAGTGTCATCTCATCACGAGCGTCTGCCATGATCTCTTGCCGGACTCACAAGCCGTTACACGGCCGCGCGATTACGTGAGAGCCACTGCTCGATCCACGTCGTGGTGAGCTCATTTTGTACGAACGCCGGGTCGTCGAGGAGCCGCAGATGAAACGGCACCGAAGTCGATACTCCTTCGATCATACACTCTTGCAGCGCCCGTTTCATGCGCACGATCGCTTCCGCCCGACTGGCGCCCCAGGTGATGATCTTGGCCAGCAGCGAATCGTAGTACGGCGGCGTCCGATAGCCGGTGTACAGGTGCGAGTCGACTCGCACGCCGGGGCCACCCGGGGGGATGTAGCACGTGACCTCCCGGGCGTCGGGCGCAAAGTTCCGCGTCGTGTCCTCGGCATTGATCCGGCACTCGATGGCGTGGCCCCGCAATCGAATCTGCTCTTGAGTCCACGGCAGCGGCTCGCCGGCCGCGACGATGAGCTGCGTTTTCACCAGATCGAGGCCGCTGATCATCTCGGTCACAGGGTGCTCGACCTGCAGCCGCGTATTGACCTCCATGAAGTAGCACTGGCCCTGCCGGTCGACGAGAAACTCCCACGTGCCGGCGTTGACGTAGCCGGCGGCCTGCGCGCCACGGACGGCGGCCTGGCAGATGCGGGCGCGCAGCTTCGGTGAGAGCCCGGCCGCCGGCGCCTCCTCGAGGATTTTCTGCTGGCGGCGCTGTAGCGAACAGTCGCGCTCGCCGACGTGTACCACGCTGCCGTGGCTGTCGCCGACGATCTGCACTTCAACGTGACGCGCGTCCTCGATGCACTTCTCGAGATAGATGCTCGGGTTGCCAAAGGCATTCTCGGCTTCGGCCTGCGCCACTGGATACGCCGCGACGAGGTCCTGCTCGGTACGGATCATGCGGATTCCCTTGCCGCCGCCTCCGGCAACCGCCTTGAGCACGACGGGATAGCCGAGCGCCTTTGCCAGGTCGCGCGCATCTTCGAGGTTGCGCGCCGGCTCGGTCGAGCCAGGGAGGACGGTGAGCCCCGCCTCCTGCATCGCGCGGCGCGCCTTGATCTTGTCGCCCAGGCGTTCGATCGTCTCCGGCCGCGGGCCGATGAACGTGACCTGGTAGCCGGCGCAGATTTCGGCAAAGAAGTGATTTTCCGCGTGGAAGCCGATCCCCGGATGAATGGCATCGGCGCCGGTGATCAGCGCGGCGCTGACGATGTTCGGAATGTGCAGATACGAGCGCGAGTTGGGCGGGGGGCCAATGCACACCGACTCGTCCGCCAGACGCACGTGCAGCGAGTCGCGGTCGGCCTCGGAGTACACCGCGACCGTGCGCACCCCTAGCTCGCGGCAGGCGCGAACGATGCGAACGGCGATCTCACCGCGGTTGGCGATCAAGACTTTCGAGATCATTCGTCCAAAGTCTAAGGTCCAACGTCCAAAGCAAGAGGTACTACACCAAAGCCACGGTTGAACCCACAGGGATCCTCACTTTGCACTTTGCACTTTGCACTTTGCACTTCGTTTAGGTGGTCTTCGCGACCGGCTGCGACGTTGGACATCGGACGTTGGACTTGCGACCGACTAGCCCATCGCCAGGCCGCCGTCGACGTGGAGCACCTGGCCGGTGATGTACGAGGCGCCGTCGCTGCACAGGAAGGCGGCCGCCTCGGCGACTTCCTCCGGCGAGCCGAAGCGCCCAAGTGGCACCATTCCGGCGTACCGCTGACGCAGCTCGTCGGAGAGCGAGACCGTCATGCCGGCGGCGATGAAGCCGGGAGCGAGCGCATTGACCGTGATGCCGCGTGACGCGGCCTCGCGCGCCGTCGCGCGCGTCAGACCGATCAGGCCCGCCTTGGCCGCCGCGTAGTTGGCCTGTCCAATGTTGCCGGTCACGCCGACAACCGACGTGACGTGCAGGATGCGTCCCGAACGCTGGCGAAGCATGACGCGCAGCACGCTGCGGGTGCAGAGATACGCCGACTTGAGATTGGTATCGACTACCGCGTCCCAGTCGGCCTCCTCCATGCGCAAGAGCAGCGTGTCGCGCTTGATCCCGGCGCTATGGATCAGGATATCGATGCGGCCGCAGGTATCGAGCGTCCGTTTCACGAGCGCGTCGACCTCGGCGGCCGACGTAACGTCGGCACGTACCGTGTACCCGTCACCACCGGCCTCTCGGATGGCGTGCAGTGTGGCCTCGGCGCGCGCGTCGCCGCGATGGTAGTGACAGACCACCGTCGCCCCGCCGGTACCGAGCCGGCGCGCGATCGCGCCGCCGATCGCGCCCGACGCGCCGGTGACGAGTGCGACCTTACCGTGGAACTGGCTCGGCGCCGCTTCGCTGTCCCCCTTGATACCGTTACTCAACTGTGGACCTCCCTCTCCAAGCTGCACCGTCACGCGGTGCGTTCGGCCAGCCACGGAATGGCTGTCCGGATGCTCTGGGCGTCGCCGACCGCCATCGCCGCGAGCCGCCGGTCGAGCCGTTGAACCAGGTTCGTCAGCACCTGGCCGGCGCCAAACTCGAGAAACGCGCCGGCGCCCGCGTTGGCCATGCGCTCCACGCTCTCAGCCCACAGCACCGGGCTCGCCACCTGCGTCACGAGCTCGCGCCGAATTGCCTCGGCATCGGTAATTGGTCGGGCGTCGACGTTGGCGATGAGCGGGACACGTGCATCGCGGATCTCTGCCGCGCCGACGGCCTCGGCAAGCGGCTCGGCTGCCGGCGCCATCGCCGCCGAATGGAAGGCGGCGCTCACCGCCAGCGGCACGCAGCGCCGTGCGCCGGCATCTTGGCACAATCGCGTCGCCACCGCGAGCCCTTCCGGGTCACCGGCGATCGTGCTCTGCGCCGGCGCATTATGGTTGGCGAGCGCGACGGAGCTGCCCGCCACCTGGCGGCGCGCCGCGGCGCACGCCTGCTCGACGGCCATACGCTCGAGGCCGATCACGACGACCATACTGCCCGGCCGTCCGCGGCCGGCCTCGTGCATCAGACGCGCGCGCTCGCGAACCAGGCGCAGCCCGGTCGCCTCGTCGACCGCGCCGGCGGCGACGAGCGCGGCGTACTCGCCGACGCTGTGGCCGGCGACGAACGACGGTGCCGGCACCGGGCCTCGCCCGGTGTCCTCCCACGCCTCGACAAAGGCGGCGCGTGCCGCTAGGCTGACGGCCACGATGGCCGGTTGCGCGTTGACGGTGAGCTGGAGCTCGTCCGCCGGGCCCTCAAACAGCAGGCGCGTCAACGAAAATCCCAGCGTTTCGCCGGCCAGGTCAAAGACGCGGCGCGCGGCCGCAGACGACTCGTACAACTCGCGGCCCATTCCCACGACCTGCGTCCCCTGTCCGGGGAAAAGCCAGGCGGTCAGCATGATGGTGCGCGGGATGCGCGCGAGTGTTTAGCGAGCGGCCGCTGCGGCAGGCAGCACCTGCCGGCCCCGATACATGCCGCAGTGCGGACACGCCTGGTACGCCACAATGGGCTGACGGCAGGACGGACAGCTAATCAACTGAGGCGGCGAGAGATGGATATGGCTGCGGCGGTTATCGCGCCGCCGCCGCGAGATTTTCTTCTTTGGGAGCGCGCCCACGTATGGTTCCTCCAGATGACAACCTAGCAAGGATACCACCTGACCGGTCACGCCGAGGCAGACGGACGCGCGTTGCTCACCGAGCACCTAGCCGCCGGCGTTGCGCTCGAGCAACTCGCGGAGCCGCGACATCTGCGGATCTACCGTCTCCTCTTCGCAGACGCACTCGATCTCGTTTTGATTGACGCCGCACTGCGGGCACAAGCCCTTGCACGATTCCGAGCAAATCGTCTGCATCGGCACTTCGAGCAGAATGTGTTGGCGCACCGCCTCGCTCAGGTCGATCTCATGCGACGCGTCGATCGTGAAGCCAAGATCGTCTTCCGGCTCCGGGAGGTAGTGTCCGGTCTCGATGTCGACCAGGGGGTAGAACTCCGCATCGATCTCGAATTCGATGGGGACTTCTGCCTCGGTGAGACAGCGGCTGCACTCGACCTCAACACGTGTGCGAAACCGGCCGCGCGCGAAGATGCTGCGCGGCGTGCGCATCATGCGTACGTGGCCGAGCAACCGCTGTACCGGTCGCACCTCCTCGACAAGCGGCGCGAGCGCTTCCGGCGGGGCGTCGACGTCGTACTCGCGGGCAGCGCCCGCCAGTTCTTTGAGAAATCCGGCAACGTTGAACTGCAGGCCAGTCATCGACTTGCCTCCTTACCAAATTGTAACGAGGCAGCGACAAGACAAACGACAAACGACAAACGACGAAGCGAGACCGCTACCCGCGTTGCTCGTTCGTCGTTCGTCGCTTGTCGGATGTGACGGGCCGCCGGCGCGATCGCCTAGCGCCCCTCGAGCGGCTGGCGCTCGTCGGGAGCCCCGCCGTAGCCGTCGGCGACACGCGGCCGCAGCGCCTCGATCCCGCCCTGTACTTCATTGAGGATGCCGCTGAGCTGACGGTTGAGCGCCTCGAGGATCTGCAGCGCGTATTGGTCGGCGCCATCGCGGACCTCGCGCGCCTGGGCCTCCGCCTCTTCGATGATCTCACGCTCGCGCTCGCGAGCGCGTTCGAGGAGGCCCTGCTCGTCCAGGAGCCGGTCGGCGTGTTCGTGCGCGCGCGCAATGATGCGCTCGGCTTCCTCCTGCGCCTGCCCGGTGATCCGATCGCGATCCTGGCTCACCCGGCGGGCCTGCTTGATCTCCTCCGGGACCACGATACGCATCTGATCGACGATATCGAGGCATTCCCGCTCGTCGACCATGATCTTGTTGGTGAACGGCACGCGCTGTCCCGCGTTGAGCACGGTTTCCAGCCGGTCGACCAAATACAGGATGTCGATTGCAGTCACCCCCTTCCATCACCGGACGGCATCGCCCGTGGCTTGCGCCGGCACCGGCCGAACGAAGCGGCGCGGCGGTCACCAGCGCGTACCTGCGATTGTAGTATGTCTCTCGTTCTGCGCCTAGTACTCGGCCCTGACCGGCCTCAACTGCGCCGGCCCGCCCTAACGGACACGCTCGTCCTGGACGACGAAGCCGCCGATCCGGTCGGCACCGCCCTCCGCGTCGGGTACCCAGCCGGGTGGCACGCCGGTCGCGCCAGATGGCCCGGCGGTGCCGGCCGCTCGTGCCGGGAACCGCTCCCGCAGACGTTGCGCCACCAGACTCGGCACCCACTTGCTCACATCCTCGCCGAGCCGCGCGACCTCGCGCACGAGGGTCGAGCTCAGAAAGCTGTACTCGGCGCTGGCCAGAATGGCGACGGTGGCGATTTCCGGCGCAAGCTGCGTGTTCATGTGCGACATCTGTAGCTCGTAGTCGAAGTCGGAAACCGCCCGGAGCCCCTTCACGAGCGCAATTGCGCCCTCTTCGCGCGCGAGGTCGACAATGAGCCGGTTGGCGAACTGGCGCACTCGCACGTTGGGCAGTCCCAATTCCGTGACCGCCGCCTCGACCAGCTCCGTCCGCTCGTCGGCGTCGAAGAGCGTCTGCTTGTTCGGCGTCGCGTAGACCGCGACGACGATCTGATCGAACAGTTGCGACGCGCGGCAGATGATCTCCAGGTGACCGTTGGTCGGTGGATCAAACGTCGCGGGAAGCACCGCAACGCGCGGGCGCGTCGCGGTGGCAGACTTGTCCAGCACGAAAGCGAAGTATAGCGGTTCGCTCCGGGTAGGTGCGGGCCGAAGCTGGGTTAGCGGGACAGAATCACGCCGACAGCGGAACGAGGCGGGTCGGCCGAGGGGCGCGGGTCTCGCCGGCAACCGGTCGAGACGCCCTCCCTGGTCGGGCATGCTGGGCTGGGCCGGACAAGCGTACCGGGGCGACCCACGGCAGAACGACGCGCCGCTGCGCCAGGTGCTCGGTCAGCAGCTCAACGCCGCGTGCGCGCGCTACCGGTCGCGCGAGGCGATAGCCGCCCGCCGCGGTCGCACCGGAGAGACGCGTGTCGCGGTGTGACAGCACATCCTCCAACAAGCCGGTGCCGGCGCGGCGCGCGACGCGGCCCGGCATCGGGCCGCGGGAGCGTGCGTGCAATTCATGGAACGAGAGCAAGCCGATCACGAGCAGCGCTCCGGCCAGCGGGCCCAAGAGCGCGCATCCCGTGGCAAACGTCCACCACGACACCATGATGCCTCCCTACGCACGCCTGCCAAGCGTGCCACGGACTCGTGCCGCCAGCTTCACCGAAGGCCGGTCTCGTCAGGACTCCTCAACGGTCAGGCCCACGACATGCCTCCCAGACCGACGAGAACAACGGCTGCGAACGTGCGCTGCTGGGTCAGGCTTAAGAGCCCACGGGGAGCGCCGGCATCTGCCAGGCGAGAAACTCTCGCACCAGCATCGCCGCCCACGATTCCAGATAAGGCTTGAGGTTTGGGCTCAGCCCGGAAAAATCCGGTCCTCGGGCGGTCACGCCGACGCGGGCACCGCCAAAGTCGGCGATGCGCCGGTACGGCGGACTCGGCGGCGACACTTCAAGGTACAGCGGCGGAAGGTGACTGCCTTCGGCGTCGACGTTGGCGGTATCGACCTTGCGCGCAGGAGACCAGTCTTTGACGAACCGGTAGCGTCCGGACGCGCCGATGGCGACGCGCTCGCGAGTGGGCATAGCCCAGTCGCCAAACCCATCGCGAGGCTGCGCCGCGTCGTGTGCGCTGCCCGGACCAAATACCTGAATCTCAGTGTGCACCGGGTAGACGGCACGAACCTCCTGGCCGGCGACAAGCTCCCGCTCGATGCTCTGGCGCCAGTGGTCGAAGCGCCCATCGTGGTCAAAAATCCGCTCGGCGCCGAAGCGGTGCCGCTCGACGTCAGACGCGCGCACCGGCGCGCGCACCGTGGCGTCGAACCGCAGACGGTCCCAGAAGCTCGGCTCCATGAGCGCGAAGGCGTCGGCGCCGGCAACTTCGTACACGGCGACTCGCAGGTCGGCGAGCCGCACCACGGCGCTTTCGCCTTCGGCGACGACGACCGGCGCGACCGGCATCTCCAGCTCAACGCGGATGGGCTTGTACTGCTCGGTGTACGCCTTGACAAACCGCAACGGCGTCGTCGCGGTGATCGGGCCCTCCGGCTTTGGCTTGCCGAGATAGAAATGCTCCAGAATCATGGTCGTCGACCTACCAAGCAATCGTGAACCGGGTATCAGTACGTGGTGGGAGCACAATATGCATGCCACCGCCGGCCTCGTCGTAGCGCCAGTCGGCGCCCGCCGCACTCAGCTCGACGTTCCGCGGGATGCCCGGCAGCCGCAAAACGACAGTGCCGGCGTCGCCGTCGAGAAAATGAATGTGACCTGTCCACGGCCCTGTCTCGGAACGCTCGAGGATGAGCGTCCCCAGGCTGGAAAGTTGCGCAACGTGTTCCACGATCTCTTGGTCCGGCAGGCCACGCCACACCCGCACAAATGTTCCATCGTGCGCGGCGATCCAGCGGATGCCTTCGCCGTCGATCCGTGCTACCGTCAGCACGGCATCGGTGTCCAAGCGGGGCATCGTGGGTTCTTCCGGAATGGCGAGCACGGGTGGAACCCTGGTCCGGCCGGCGCCCTGCCGCTGCTCGATGAGATACAGCCCAGAAACGTCGCGGACCTCATCACCAGCCGCCGTCGCGGCGCCATCTGCCGGAGCGCTCGAGCCCAACGATCGCTCGCGGAAGCGCACCGCCAGCCCGCGCAAACGCGCGCCGCGCGCATCGTCCGGCATGTCCCAAGCACCGCCGTACGACCACGTCTCCAGTTCTACCGGCGACCGGTCGATATCTGCGCACGGGTGAAGCAGCGTGACGAGCCAGGGATACGGATCCTTGGCGAAGTCGACCTCGAGTGAGGCGACCGAGTACGTATGCCGGCGCTGCGGGCGCTGGCCCAACGCCCGGCCACGGCGCGAAGCGTGCAGCGCGTCGCCGTGGCTGAGCGACAGACGCCCAGCGCAATTCAGCCCCGGTGCCTCAGTATGGGCGTACAACGCTACCGGCCCTCCGCCGCGTGCTTCCGGATCATCGGCGCCGGCCGCGGCGCGCCAGACGCCGCGGTTCCAGCCACGCGCAATTTCATCAGGAGCGGTGTAGTAGGTGCCATCGGCGCTCAGGCCGAAAATGGGGCGCCTGCCGGGCCGACCTGCCGGCGCTTTACGGTAGCCGATACCGTGCAGGTACTGGCGGACGACTTTCGCCTGGGCAGATTCCTGCAACGGCGCGATCGTGTCGACGAGCAACACCCACCGACGGTCGACGAGGAAGAAGTCGCGCTCGAACAAGAGCCCCTGATAGCTGGTGAACGCTTGGCAGTGGACCAGATAGTCGGTCTCGCAGAAGTCGCCGACCTCGGTGTCGGCGCCAAACTCGCGCACTTCTTGACGGAACAGCCTCTCAAGGGTGGCGTCGCCGACGCCGTAGAGCCGTGCCGCGTCGATGCGCGCCAGTAGCGCCATGCGCCCGTTGTCGGGTGGCGGCGGGCCAACATCCTCGCCGGTGCGCTCGTCGCGCACGAGCAGCATATTGTGATTGCGCGGGCCCCAGACCATCTCGTGGTGCCAGTCGCTCGGCGGGTCGCCCCAGCCGCCGTAGCCGCTGTCGATCGCAAGCAGCTTACCGCAGGCGTGCAGGACGAACTGCGCGGGGTCGGCGTGCTCGTGCTGGTAGCAGCGCAGGCGCGAGCCGCCCTTGCCGCCGCCGACGAACAAGTAGAGATCCTCCGGCCCCCAGCCGGTGCGCAGCGCCGCCATGCCCCACGTCTCGTGGTACGCCGAGCGGAATGGCGGCTGGTAGTCCGCCGCCGGTGCCGCTTTGGGCGGCTCGTAGAGGCAGAACTGCTCCACGTCGCCGCCACGGCCGCCAGCGCGCAGCGCATCCCAGTAGAAGAGCTCGGCGTCATCGCCCTCATAGATCGAGCTGAGCAGGGGTTCGAGCGGCCCGCCGCCGTCGGAATCCTTGATCGGCGGCCGCTGCCCGTCGGGCATGCTGAGCTGCAACTGGCCGAGGTGCCAGGCGCGCAGAAAGTCGGCGGGTGTTCCCTGGAGGTCGAACAGTGGATTGAACAGGTGCGGGTGCAGACGCCGCAGCGCCAGGTAGAACGGCAGATAGAGATCGGCCGAGTAAGCAAGATAGCCTGGCCCTTCTGGGAAGAGATACGGCACCGCCAGCCCGGCCGGCGGATCGGCCGGATCGACCGGCCGGCGCGCGACCACGCCGTGCTGGTGCATCAAGAGCGTGTTGAGCATCGCACCTGCCGGCGGCAGACCGTGCACCCACGAGTCGTCCTCGGCTATAGTCGCGAGGGGCGTCGTGTCATACAGCACGGGCTCGTCGATCGCGAGACCACACAATCCCACGCCGGCAAGCGTGCGCGTCGAATAGTTGTTGGCGTGGTGGAGCAGATGGTGCGCCAAGAAGGATCGGTTGGCGTCGTAGAGGCTCATCGCCGCGCGGCGCAGCTTCTCGCGCACCGCCGCTCGGTCTGACTCTAACTCGGCGCCGAGGAAATCGTAGGTCAGCCCCCACTGGGCGATGATCCGGCCGTGCAGCGAGTGATCGCCCCAGTACTCGGTCTCGTCGGCAAAGTAGTCGAGCAGCAACAGGCGCGCCAGGTCGCGATAGACAGCCTCTTCGGTCAAAGCACCGAGGAACGCGGCACGCATGGCAATGCCGCTGCGCTGCAGATCGCGCACTTCCAGCCACTGATCAGTGCGCCGCCAGGCGCCGACGTCGCGGCAGAATTCGGGCCGGCGCAGCGCATCGACCTGCTGCCGAATCGACTGGTACCAGCCGGCGTACGGCGGCACCTCCGCACGGCCACGGAGTTTCGGCAGGTCGTGCCGGCGAAAGTACACCCGCGGGTTATCGATCTCCAGCGCAGCGCCAGCACTGCTCACCGCTACCATCTCCTTACTTGGCCAGGATTCCATTGATCTGCTCGGCCATGGCGGTAGTGACGGCCTTGAACGTCTTTTCGCCTTTCCAGGCCGGACCGAGGTCCTTGCCGATGGCGTCAATCGCTTCGGAGGTGTGCTTCGTGATGGGATACCCCTTGGCGATCAGCGCCGACTCGACGTACGCCTGCTTGTTGCGATCGGCGCCTTCGACGTCGATGAGCCACTCCTTCTTCGTCGCAGCCTGTTTAGCGGTGGGCAGCTTGTCCCACCCGGCAGCGATCTTGGCATCCCAGCCTTCGACTCCTTCCCACCAGGAGAGCCAGTGCCAGGCCGCATCCTTCGCCTTGGATTGGCCGTGGATGCCAATCCCGAGCACGTAGCCGTGCGGCACCACCTTGGTCGTCTTGGGCGATCGCGGCAGCATTGTAGCCTGCCAATCGAGCGCCGGATCACGGTAGTACTTGAACTGCCAGCCCTCGGCGAAGATCATCCCAACGCGGCTCGTGCCGAAGCTGTTGGTTGTGTCGACTCCCAACGCCTTTTTCGCATCGTCAAGCACGACCTGATGTCGGTTGCCCAGATCGCCGAGCCACTGCAGCGCGTCGACGGCTTCCGGCTTGTCGAGCAGAAATCGCTTCCCCTGCTCGTCAAAGATCGCCCCGCCATTGGACATGACCCACGATGGCCAGTGGCCGCTGTGGGCGGCGATGCCGTAGAGCGGCGTCCCCCCGCGGTCGCGGTGGATCGCCTTCGCGGCGTTGAGCAGATCGTCCCACGTCCACGTTGCCGTCGGCAGCTTCACCCCCATTTCCTTGAACAGCGCCCTGTTGTAGAAGACCATATCGACGTCGATCACATCCGGCAGCGAGTACAGCTTGCCGCCGAGCGTTCCGGCCGTCAGCCCAATAGGGAAATAGGCGTCCCGCTTGAACGAACGCGTCTTGGCGGCGTACGGATCGAGGTTCTCGAAGCCCTCTCCCGCGGCGACGAGCGGCAGGTTGCGGTCGGTCATCAGCATCAGATCGGGCGCCGTCCCCGCCGCAATCTGCGTGAGCATCTTGTCCAGGTAGTTGTCTGGGTTCGGCTCAGTGCGGATCTTGACCTGCGGGAAGCGCTGCATGTAGGTGGCATTGGCCTTGTCGATCAGCTCGAAGATGGGGTTGCCACCCCACTGGGTATAGACGATCGACGCCGGCTTCGCGGCGGACTGCGGGGCAGCAGCGCCTTCATCGCGTGCGCCGCACGCCGCCAGCGCTAGCGGAACGGCGGCACCTCCCGACCGCCAAAAGGCTCGCCGCGAAAGAGTGCTGCTCAGGTTCGTAGCCATGGCCACCTCCTTGTTTGGCTGCGCAAACGCAGCCATGAAACAACTGTGGCAAGAAGCCACATGATGTCAGCCCTATACCCCATCGTACACCGGCGTTCGCCTGGGCACAAGTGGGCAGGTGGCGCCGGGTGCAGGCAAAAGTTCCGGAGGCGTAGATGTCTTGTAGGGGCGTATGGAGATACGCCCAGGGGCGGCGGCCGGGCGTATCTCCATACGCCCCTACGGACCGTGGTGGGTC
>JACQGX010000058.1 GCA_016199265.1 Chloroflexota bacterium
GGCGTAGTCGGTGCTCCCGTTCTCGATCACGATCACCTCGTACTCGCCGGCCAGCTCGCGCAGGACGACCAGCGCCTCCAGCACCATCGACGCGATCGTCCCCGCGTCGTTGAAGCACGGGAAGAACGCCGAGATCCGCCGCTTCTCGAGCACTGGTGATGCTGTCATGTTCCGCTCTTTACGCTTGGGAGTTACGAGTTGCAAAGGGGAATGGCGTAACCGGCTTATTACCAGGCCGCGACCAAATTGTAACCGGCCGCTCTCCTGGCACCCTGGTGAATAGGCGAGTTAGCCGGCCGCCTCGGCGATCGCCTCGGCCAGCAGCTCGACTCCGGCGAGTGCCTCCTCCTCGGCAATAACGAGTGGCGGCGCGACGCGGATGACGTTGCCGTAGAAGCCGATCGGGGCGATCAGCAGCAGACCGCGGCGATACGCCGCCTCGACGATACGCCGCGTCACGTCCGGATCGGGCTCGCGCGTCGCCTTTGACGTCACCATCTCGAGTCCGAAGACCAGCCCCATGCCGCGCACGTCGCCCAGGCACTCGAATCGATTCTGAAGCTGCTGCAGCCGCGCCAGCATCACCTCGCCGACGCGCGCCGCGTTCTCCGACATTCGCTCTTCGATGATCACGTCGATGTTTTCGAGCGCGACGCGCGACGACATGGCGTTGCCGCCGTGCGTCGAGCCAAGCGAACCGGGCGTCAAAGTGTCCACGATTCGGCTCTCGCCGACAATGGCCGAGACCGGCACCGAGCTGGAGATACCCTTGCCGAGACAGAGCAGGTTCGGCGTGATTCCATAGTGCTCGAAGCCGAACAACTTGCCCGTGCGGCCGAACGACGCCTGCACCTCGTCGATGATCAGCAGGATGTCACGCTTGCGACACCACGCCTCCAGCTTGGGGAACCACCCTTCGGGCGCCATGATCGAGCCCGCGCCTCCCTGGTACGTCTCGACGATCACCGCCGCGACGTCGTCCTCGGTCTCGGTTTCGACCAGCCAGTCGAGGTAGTCGGTGCCGTGCAGCCGGCAGTTGTCCGGAGTCTGCCCAAACGGGCAGCGGTAGCAATACGGAAAGGGCGCGAAGACGACACCCGGCAGGAACGGGCCGAACCCCTTGGTTCCGGCCGCCGAGCGCTTGCCGCCGATCGACATCGCGCCGTAGGTGCGCCCGTGGAACGCGCCATGGAACGCGATAATCTCGTGTCGACCGGTAAACTTGCGCGCCAGCTTGATCGCCGCCTCGGTGGTCTCGGCGCCGGTGGTCAGGACGATCGCCTTATCGAGGTTCGGCGGCGTGATCTCGACCAGCCGTTGCGCCAGGCGCGGCCGCCACTCGTTCACAAAGTCGTACGTGTTCACCACGCGGTCGGCCTGGTCGCGCATCGCCGCCACCAGCCGGGGGTGCGAGTGCCCGGCGTTGACCACGAGCACGCCCGACGTAAAGTCCAAGAACACGTTGCCGTCGACGTCCTCGAGCCACACCCGCTCGCCGCGCGCCCACACCATCGGCACCTGGTCGGACATCGACCGTGGCTCGTACTTCTCGGAGATCTTGATAAGCTCCTTGGCCCTCGGGCCGGGAAGCTCGGTCACAATGCGCGGACCCGCCAGTTCTGGCACGGTCGCTACGCTGGAAATCGCCATCAATCTTGCCTCCTGAGCGTTCCAGGGATTATAGAAGGGGAAGGCGCATCAACACTCGGCACCGCGGCGGGCGCACGCAGATGCCTCCCATCATCACCCTCCTCACTGATCTTGGTCTCCAAGATGCCTACGTCGGTGTGATGCACGGCGTCATCCTGGGAATCGCGCCCGGCGCCCGGATCGTTGATCTCTGCCATTCGATCCCGCCCCAGAACGTCCGGGCCGGCGCGTTCGTGCTCATGACCTCCTACCGCTACTTCCCGCGCGGCACGATCCACGTCGCGGTGGTCGATCCCGGCGTCGGCACGATACGCCGTGTCGTCGCCGTCGCCGCCGGCGGGCACGTCTTCGTCGGCCCCGACAACGGCCTCCTGAGCTGGGCCGTCGACCACGCCGGCGGCTCCGACCTGATCGTGAGCGTCGAGGCGGCCGGCTACCGCCTTCCGCAGACCAGCAGCACGTTCCACGGCCGCGACATCATGGCGCCCACCGCCGCGCACATCGCCCGCGGCGTTCCCCTCAACGCCCTGGGGCCAACGATCACTCAGCTACAGGGCGCGCCCTTTCCCCAGCCGCAGCGACACAACCGCGCGCTCGCCGGCGAGGTCATCTACGTCGATCGTTTCGGCAACTGCATCACGAATGTTCCCGCTTCCGCCCTTTCGTCGGTGGGCACCAACATCGTGGAAGTCGCCGGCTACCGTCTACCGGTTTGCCGCACCTACGCCGACGCTGCACCAGGCGAGCCGCTCGCCCTCGCCGGCAGCGCCGGCTACGTCGAAGTCGCCGTCAACGGCGGGAGCGCAGCCGATGCGCTTAGGCTTTCGGTTGGAATTCCGCTTGAACTACACCGTGGGTGATGACGGCCTCGCCGGAACTACGGCGCGTCCACCTGGCTATCGAGCGGCGCCAGAGAATCCACAGGGCTTTGACCAGTCCCGTGCGAATCAAGCTCAGCGATGCCATGGCGCATCACCACACCAGTAGAATTGGGCAAAAGGGCACCGTCGGACCGCAAGAACCGGTGCGCCAAATGCAGGAGGAGATGATGCCATCGCCGTTTCCAGGTATGGACCCGTATCTCGAGAATCCTGGACTCTGGCCCGGAGTGCATAACTGGCTGATTGCCACGCTGGGCGAGGACCTATCGCCTCTCCTGCTCCCTCGGTACTACGTCGCACTTGAGGAGCGGGTGTATATCGCCGAACCGGAACGGCTCGACCTCGTTGGTCGGCCCGATGTAGTTGTTGTTCCCGCCAACGTTGAGTCCCAATTGCCGTCTGGCGGACAGATGCCTGGCGGCCTGGCCTCATCTCAGAACGCATCTGGCATTCAGGTGTTAACTGCGGAGGTACCGATGCCGGACGAAGTGCGGGAGACGTATCTAGAAATCCACGAGGCCGTCAGCGGCGAAGTAGTGACCGTCGTCGAGATCTTGTCGCCAACAGATAAGCGGCCCGGAGAGGGTCGACGCGTCTACGAAGCGAAGCGGCTTCAAACGCTGGGGACGCGCACACACCTGGTGGAGATTGACCTGCTGCGAAGTGGTGAACCGCTGCCTCTGTGGCCAAGAGACTGGCCCCAGGACCACCCACTCTCTGGCGATTACCGTATCGCGATTGCCCGTGGTGACCGCCGGCCCTTGGCCGATGTCTTCGCCTTCACCGTCCGCAACGCCATCCCAGTGTTTGCGCTGCCGCTCCGGCGCGGCGATGATGAGCCCCAGGTCGATCTCAGCACCTCGCTCCAGAAGGTCTTCGACCGCGGCGGTTACGCCCTTCGCATCGATTGCCGAAGCGAACCCGTTCCGCCCCTTCGTCCGGAAGATGCAGCCTGGGCCGATGCCCTGTTACGCTCGCGTGGTCTGCGATGATCCAAGAGTTGGCGCCGATTGCCTTCCATCTACTCCGCCTACGCTGCCGCGGCCGGCGCCACGGCCGGTTGGGGCAGCTCGCGCAGGCGGTCAAGCGGAGAAAGAAACAGCCAAAGGCTGCTGGCCAGGATTCCGGTGGCTGCGACGAAGAGGGTGGCGCGAACGCCGATGAGCTCGCCGAGCACGCCGCCGGCGATGGCGCCCAACGGCGCGATACCGCCTTCGAGCACCTGCATGCTGGCGTTGACGCGCCCCAGCAGCGAATCTGGCGTAACCGACTGGCGCACGCTGAGGGCGTTGACGTCGTAAAGTGGATGAATCGCGTCGAATGCCTGTCCCGCGACGAGGAGAGCGAACGCCACCGCGACGGGGCCGCTGGCCAGGGGGATCAAGAACACCGTAAGGCTGCCCACGGCCGCCGCGCCGAGCATCGTCGCGCCGACGCCGAAGCGGCGCGTGACCGGCCCGACGACCAGCGTCCCGACGAGGTTGCTCGCGCCTCCGACGCCGATGGCGATGCCGAGCAGCACCGGCCCCAGTCCGAGCTCGCGCAGCGCGTACAGGGCATAGAGCGCCCCAATGAAGCTGCCGAAAAACGTGCGCGTGGCGGCGTGGCCGGCGAACGACCGCAGCAAGGGATTGCTGGCCACGATGCGCAGTCCCTCGCCGATCTCTCGCCCGAGGTGTGGCCGCCCGATTGCCGGCGCAGCCGCCCGCTCGGGCGTGCGTATCAAGCCGATACTGAGCGCAGAGAGGACAAACGACAGCGCGTCGAGCAAGAGAGCCATTGGCGCGGTGATTAGCACGACCAGCATACCCGCCAGCCCCGGGGTGGTGATCTCCGCCAGCGCGTCGCTGGTGGCCAACCGGCTGTTGGCCTCGAGTACGCGCTCGCGCTTGACCAGATCGGGCACGTACGACTGGTACGCCACGTCGAAGAACACGGTGAGCACGCCCACGGCCGCGGCGACGACGAACAGGTGCTCCAACCGAAGTTGGCCAAGTACCGCCGTCACGGGAATCGACGCCAACAGCAGCGCACGGCCAACGTCGGCCCAGACCATCACCGGCCGCCGGCGCCGACGATCGACCCACACGCCGGCAAAGAGCCCGAGGAGCACGACCGGCGCGGCCGAGGCGGCCATGAGCAGCCCCATTTCCACCGAGCCGGCGCCCAGGACGAGCACCGCCGTCAGGGGCAGCGCGCTGCCCGTGATGCCGGAGCCGAACTTCGAGATCGTCTGGCCGGTCCAGAGCTTGAGGAAGTCCGGGTGGCGCCAGAGCCCGCCGAGCCGCGCCTGCATCGTCCTGGCTCGTTGCTCGGTGAGTGCGGCTCGGTGGCTGTACGCGACTGGACGAGAGTGAAGGCGCCTCAGCCCTGGGCGCTCTCGTCGGACTCGTAGTACTGGCCGAAGGCGGCCGCGTCGAACGGCACGTTGGTCACCACCAGGCCGAGGACGCGGGCGTTGACGGCTTCGAGCTGCACTTTGGCCTTGCGCGCGACATCGCGCTTGACGGTGCCCGCGCCGACGACGAGCAGCACGCCGTCGACCTTTGGCGCCAGCACCGCGGCGTCGGTGACCGGGACCACCGGCGGCGCGTCCAGGATCACCACGTCGGCGCGGTCGGCCAGGCGCTCGAGAATCGCGTCCATGCGCGGCGAGCCGAGCAGCTCCGCCGGGTTGTGCGGCAGCGGACCGCTCGTGAGCACCCACAGATTTGGTACCGCCGTCGGCTGGAGCGGCAGCTCGGCGTCACGCCGGTCACCGCTCGCCAGGAACAGGTTCGTCAGTCCCGCCGTATTCCGCAAGTGGAAGATCTCGTGCTGCGCCGGCCGCCGTAGATCACAGTCGACGACGATCACCTTGGCCTCGGCCTGCGCCATCGTCACCGCCAGGTTCGCCACCGACGCCGACTTCCCCTCGTCGGGTCCGGCGCTGGTCAGTAGCAGTCGCCGGAGCGGCCGCTCGAGCGAGGCGAACTGCAGATTGGTGCGGAGCGTGCGGTACGCCTCTGCCGCCGGCGAGCGCGGCTTGGTAAACGCAATGACGTCGGGCTCTCCGGCAACGCCTGTGGTCATGGTGCTCTCCAAGTGGTGAAGTGGTCAGGTGGTCGATGTAGGATTGGGCCACATCGTCGGAATTGGCCGTACGGGCGGACACGCAGGTCATCTGAAACCGCATTAGGTCTGCACGCGCGGCCGGAAGAGGGCCCGCACGCGTTTGCTCAGCGGTCTCCTGCCGGCCGCGGCGTGGTGCTCGCCGGCCTGCGGCACCGCGCCCAGGACCGGCAGCACGAGTAGCGCGGCCGCCTCGTCTGCCGTCTTGATCGTGTCGTCCCAGAACTCGAGCAGAAAGGCGAGCGCACCGCCGATCAGCGCGCCCAGAAGGGCAGCGCCAAACGCATCGCGCTTCGGTCTCGGGCTGATCGGGTTTCCCGGCTCGGCCGCGCGCTCGAGAACGTCGATGGTGATGTCGCGGCGTTCCTTGCCGGCGTTTTCTTCCCTGATCTTGGCGACAAACCCCAGGGCCGCGGCGTTGGCAATCTCCTGCGCCCGCACCGGATTGGCGTCGTCGACCTCGATGGCGATGCGGAACTCGGCCGGCGACGCAACGGCGCGGACTTTTCCAATCACCGCCTCAGCCGGCACCGGCGGCTGCATGCGCGCGGCGATTTGCTCGGCAAACAGCGTCGACTTCAGGCGCAGCGCATAGTTGTTGAGCAGGCGCTGCACCGCTTCGCCGGTGAAGAACTCGATCACACTTGGGGTCACCGAAAGCTGGGCTGTCGCTCGATAGATGCGGGGTGCCCGCGCCGAGTACGCGTACGCCGCGCTCGCTGCCAGTGCCGCCAGCACGACGATCAGCAGCCAGCGCCGCCACAGTACCTGCACGTAGGTGCGGAACTCGAAGCTATGGTCGCTTGCCTGGTTCATGGGGCGGTGTTCTTCGCGGTGCCGTTCACGCGACGGGCATTCACGTCACCGGCGTGCGGCGCACGCTCCGCTGCAGCAGCCCAACCCACCCCGGGCGCGCGGCGCGCGCACCGGGCGCTTCGTCATCCGTGGGTACCGCGCCGAGCACCGGCCAGCCGGTGACGCGGGCGGCATCTTCCTCGTCACGCACGCGGTCGTCGACAGAGTACAGCAGGAAAATGATACCGACGGCGACCACCAGCGCCACGGCGGTTTGGAGCAGCACGTCGAGCAGGCGGCGGACCATCCCCGGGGAGGTGGGCTCGCCTGGAGGATCGACGATATTGATGATCACGGGTTGCCGGTCGTCGCGCGTGAAGTATCGCCAGCCGTCGGACGTGAGCACCGCATCGAGCGCCTCGCCCACCTGCCGCGTGAACTTCTCACTTCCCGACCCGATGGTGATCTTCAGCGTGCGATGGGTCTTCTTGGTATTGACAATAGCGTTGGTAATGTTCCTCGCCGGCACCTCGTCACCATAGCGCGTCTCGATCCAGGCGGCGATCTTCTCGGCAAAGTCCTTCCCCTTGATAATCACGCCGAGGTCGTCGGCCAGGTACTCGGAGTAGAGCGTGCGATAGTACTCTGGTGGGTAGTAGTCGGGCACTCCCGGCACGGGCGGTGGAATCACCGCCTGCACGTAGACCGTGGTGTCCGACTTGAACGTCGGCGGCAGCACCAGATTGAGAATCAGACTGGCCAAGAATGTAACCGCGACCAGTGAGACGACTATCGTGCGCCGCCGCCAGATGATCTGGCCATACTCGCGAAATTCCATGAACGCTTGCTCGACTGCTCACTTGGGCGGTGCGGAGAACGTGAGACGATGCTCGGCCACTTTCGCCTCGACGAACTCCTTCAACTGAGAATGAAACGTCTGCACGCTGAATCGGGCCGCATGGCCGATGATCGCGTCAGAATCCCAGCGGCGCGAACGGGCCTGCTCGAGCGCCGCCGCCAGCGCTTCGGGTGTCCGCTTCCAGAAGAGGGTGCCCGTCACGCCGTCGACGACGGTGTCGAGCACCCCACCGGCGCCGTACGCCACCACCGGCCGGCCGGCGGCCATCGCCTCCACCGGCGCGATGCCGAAGTCCTCCTCGCCGGGGAAGAGGAATGCCTTGCACCTCTGGAGGTGTCGCCGCTTGGTCGAGTCGTCGACGCGTCCCAGGAACTCGACCGTCGGGCCGGCCATCGCCTGCAGGCGCGCCCGATCGCGACCGTCGCCGATGATCTTGAGCGGCGCCCGCAGGCGATTGCACGCCCCGACCGCGAGGTCGACGCGCTTGTACGGAATGAGCCGCCCGACGACGAGGAAATAGTCGTCGCCGTCAGTGCTCGGCGGGTCGGGCACGTAACGTCGGGTGCTCACCGGTGGATAGATGATCGTCGATTCGCGGCGGTAGAACTTTCTGATGCGGTGCGCGACGGTGTTGGAGATGGCAGCGAAGTAGTCGACGCGGTTGGATCCGGTGGCATCCCAGACGCGCAGTCCACTCAACAGCGGCGCCAGCAGTGCCCGCTGCCAGCCGCCGAGGCGCTCGCCGGGCGTGTAGTCGCCCGAGCTCCAGCCGAAACGCATCGGCGTCAAACAGTAGCAGATGTGGCACGTTTCGGGGCGGGTCAACACATTCTTCGCCCAGCCGCTGCTGATCGAGATGACGACGTCGAACTCGCGCAGATCGAGCGATTCAAAGGCAAACGGAAAAAGCGCGATGAATACCTGGTGGTGGGTGTGCACCAGTGGCAGCCGCTGCATGAACGACGTCCGGATGTCCATCCGGCGAAACGCGGGATCGACCAGATCGGGCGCGTAGATCGAAGTGTAGATGGGCGCGTCCGGAAAGAGCTCGTGCAGCTCCATCAGCACGAGCTCGGCGCCGCCCATCTGGTTCAGGTAGTCGTGAACAATCGCAAGCTTCATGGCGCAGTAGGCAGTAGGCAGTTCGCAGTAGGCAGTTCGTAGTGGCTCGCTCCCGGTGGCATGGGGACGGCCTACTACCTGCTGCCTTCTGTGAACTAGTAGGCGCCGCGCATGCTCAGTACGGCAGGGATCGTTTGTAGGATGATCTTGATGTCCTGTCCGAGTGACCAGTTCTCGATGTAGTAGAGATCGAGCATCACCATCTCGTCGAACGGCAGGTCGCTCCGACCGCTCACCTGCCACAGGCCGGTGAGCCCCGGCGTCACCTCCAGCCGCCGCTTGTGCCATTCGTCGTACTTTTCGACCTCGTGCGGAATCGGCGGACGCGGGCCGACGAGGCTCATATCGCCCACAAGCACGTTCCAGAGTTGCGGCACTTCGTCCAAGCTCAGGCGGCGGACGAGTCGCCCGACGCGCGTTCGCCGCGGATCGTCCTTCATCTTGAAGATAGGTCCGCCTGCCTCGTTGCGATCGACCAACTCCTGCAGGCGCTGGTCAGCATCGCGATACATCGACCGTACCTTGTAGATGCGGAACACGCGCCCGCCCGGGCCGACGCGCTCTTGCGGAAAGTAGACGGGCCCCGGTGAATCGAGCTTGACCGCGACGGCGACGACGAGCATCACCGGCGCCAGCACCAAGAGCGCGATCGATGCGACGACAATGTCGATCGTGCGCTTGAGCGCTTGGTTGAACCCGTTTAGCGGCGTCTCGCGCAGACCGATCAGTGGAATGCCGGCGATGTGGTCGATTTCGATGGTGCCCAGCGTCATGTCAAACGTGTCGGGCACCAGCCGGAACTCGACGTCGCTGCGCTCGCAATGCGTCACGATCTCGAGAATCCGCTGGTGCTCGGATGAGGGCAGCGCGATAACCACCTCGTCGATCCGGTGCTCGGCGATGGCCGCCTCCAGATTGTCGACGCTGCCCAAGCAACTGAAACGGCCGAAAACGGCTTGCTGCCTCCAGGCGACGTCGTCGCAGAAGCCCGCCAGCACATAGCCCAAACCGGGGCGGCCGGCGATCTGCTGCATGACCATCTTGCCCATGCGCCCGGCACCAACCACCAGCACGCGTGAGAGCCCGATCCCGCGGCGCCGCCGGTGCGCTACGACCGAGCGCACGGCGAGGCGGTACGCGCTGAGCAGCACGATGATCGAGATCCACGCATAGAAGAGCATTGCGCGCGAGGTGACCCCCGGCCGAAAGAGGTAGAACACCATCACGAGCGACGATACGGCGACGGTGGTGCCGGCGGCGATGATTCCGACTTCGTCGAGCCACTGCATCGTCCGTCGCAGCCGGTAAAGACCGCGTTGGGCGAAGACACCTACCAGGACAGTGACGAGCAAGGCCTCCGCCAGATAGTAGGCGCTGAACGGTGCGTCGAAGAACTCGCCCTGCTCAGGCCACAGGCGAAGTTCGTAGCGCAGCCAAAAGGCGAGGAGGAAGCCGAAGTTGATCAGCAAGAGGTCGGCGCAAAAGAAGGCCAGCCGGGCGCCGAGGCGCCGGAGGGCCGAGTTCCGCCGTGCGGCGCGTCGCCGCTCATCGCTCGAGGCCGGCTCGTCGGCGGGTACCGGCAGCGGCAGGTATGCCGGCGGCCTGATTTGAGCGCTCATCCTGCTAGCGTGCCTAACGGCACGGATGGCAATGCCGCCCGGTACGCCGCGGCGCACGACTGCGCCGCCGCCGTCCAAGAGAACCGAGCCGCTTGTCTCCGTCCCGCGGCACTCATCTCCGCCGCGCGAGACTCATCGGTGAGCACGGTTCGCATCACCTCGGCGAGCGCATCCACGTCGGTTGGCTCGACGGTAACGCCCGCGTTTCCGACTACTTCTGGTAGTGACGAGGTGTTCGACGTCACTACCGGCGTACCACAGGCCATCGCTTCCAGTGGTGGCAGGCCAAACCCCTCGTACAGCGATGGATAGACGAAAAGCTGCGCCGCATTGTACCAGAGGGGCTGCTCCTCTCTCGACACGTATCCGGGGAAGTGAACGCGTCCCTGCAAGTTGTGTGCCTTGACCGCGGCGAAGATCGACTGGTAGTACCACCCCTTCCCACCGGCGAGCACAAGGTGGTGCGGCAGCCCGGCGGCCACCAGCTGGGCGTACGCCGCGACGAGCCGGTCCACGTTCTTGCGCGGTTCGAGTGTGCCGAGATAGAGGATCACGGCCCTTGGCAGCCCGTACTTGGTATGGAACGCGTCCAACGCCGCGGCATCGGCCGGATCGTCTTGACGGTACGGCCGAAAATCCTCGTCGACCCCGGGATAGACGACGTCGATCTTCGATTCTGAAACGCCGAAGGCCAGGTGCACGTCGCGCTTGGTCGCGGCCGAGTCCGAAAGGATGCGCCGCGTGCGTCGCGCCGAGTACCGTGTCAAGGTGGCGAGGTACCGCTGCTTCGCCGGGTGAAAGCGATCGGGAAAATGGATGAACGTGAGGTCGTGAATCGTGAGCACCACCGGCGTCGTCGAGGCAACCGGCCGGATATTCAGCGGACAGTGCAGCAGATCGAGCCGGTCACGCGCGGCCAGCAGCGGCAGCATCGCTTGCTCCCAAAGAATGCGCACCGCCGGGTGGGTTGTCGGGACGGTGGACGACACGATCGTGACCCGGTCGCTCTCGACGCCGGGCCAGTGATGCAGGTGCTCGTTGGTGTAGAGCACGAACTGCGCGTTGGGCAGCGCCTGCGGGAGATGGCGTGCGAGCCGCTCGATGTAGCGACTCACGCCGGCGTTGCGGTAGTCCTGCGTGATGAACAGCTTCTGGGCGTTGATCCCAATGCGCACCACACTATAATGCCGGTGTGAGTGTCAATCAGCCAACGATTAACCAAGATAGAGCGCTCGAAACCTTCCTTGCGCTCGTGCGCATCGATAGTCCCTCGGGTGGTGAGGCGGCCATCGCCCACGAGTTATTGGAGCGCCTGAGGCGAACCGGCATCGCCGCCGAGCAAGACCAAGCCGGCAACGTCATCGGGCGGCGCGATGGCCGGGGGCGTCTTGCCGGCGCAGCACCGCTCCTACTGAGCGCCCACATGGATACCGTGCAGCCGGGACTCGGTATCCAACCCCGCATCGCCGGTGGTGTGATCGCTTCCGATGGCTCGACGATCCTTGGCGCCGACGACAAAGCCGGCATGACCGCCGTCCTCGAGGCGCTCCAGCGCGCCGAAGAGCTCGGCCTCGATTGCCGGCCGGTCGAGATCGCCTTCACAGTGCAGGAGGAGACGGGGCTCGCGGGCGCCAAGCGGCTCGACCTGGCATCGTTCGCCGCGCGGCAAGCGCTCGTGCTCGACAGCAACGGCCCGCTGGGAACGCTGATCACCCGCGCGCCGGCGCACAACACCATCCATGTCGTCATCCACGGCAAGGCGTCACACGCCGGTCTGGCGCCCGAAAACGGGATCAACGCCATCCAGGTAGCGGCGCGCGCGCTGGCGTCGATGCGCCTAGGCCGGATCGACGCGGAGACGACGTCGAACGTCGGCGTCATCACCGGCGGTACCGCGACGAACGTCGTTCCCGACCGGGTGGAGGTCAAGGGTGAGGCGCGCAGCCGCAACGAGCAGAAGCTCGAAACACAGACGCGACACATGGTCGAGTCGTTCGAAACGGCTGCCGCCGAAGCCGGCGCCCGCGCCGAGGTGCGCGTCGAGCGCGAATACAGCGCGATCAATCTCGACGCCGGTGCGCCGGTGGTGCGCCTGCTGAGTGACGCGTTGCGCGCGTGCGGGCTCGAGCCGCACCTGGAAGCGACGGGCGGCGGCAGCGATGCCAACGTGTTCAACGCGGCCGGCATCGACGCGGCCAACGTCGGCCTCGGCTTTCAGAACCCCCACAGCGTCGAAGAACACATCGCCCTCGCCGACCTCCACAAAGCCTGCGAAGTTGTCCTGGCGGCGCTAACGAGTTGATCAAATCCCCTCTCCCCTGGGAGTGGGAGTGGGTTAGGGTGAGGGCTGAGCCAGGCCCATTCGCCCTCTCGCCCATCCCATCTGGAGGCGCACGCGGCTATCGCGCGTTTGATGGGTAAAGGTGCCGGCCGCGCACGTGCGGCCGCAGTCACTGGTGGCCGCGCCGGTGTTGCGAGCGCGGCGGCCACATGGAGATGGGAGATTGACGACGATGACGCAGACCGTGGCGAGGCCGAAGCTGACCAAAGCTGCGCCCCAAGCGCAAACCTCGCACGATCCCGATGTCGAGGCGTTTCTGGCCCACATCAGCGCCGAGCGGCGCTTTAGCGCGAATACGCAGTCGGCGTACCGGAATGATCTTCGGCAGTTGCGGAGCTATCTCGCGGCGCAGGGCATCTCCGGTTGGGCGGTTGACGCACCCGCCGTCGTCAACTTCGTCTTCTGGCTCAAGGAGCAGCAGTACGCGCCGGCCTCGCTCGCGCGCAAGCTCGCGGCGGTCAAGTCGTTCTTCGCGTATCTTCATCGGCAGGGCCGGATCGCCGCCGATCCGGCGGCGCACGTCGGCTCACCCCACGTTGGCCGCCAGATGCCCAAAACGATCAGCGTCGAAGAGGTCGACCGGCTGCTCGCCGCCCCGGCGCGCCGAGCGACCCCGGAGGCGGTGCGCGACCGGGCGATGTTCGCCCTGCTCTACGCCACCGGTCTGCGCGTCTCCGAGCTGGTCGCGCTCGACGTCGACGCGCTCGATCTCAACGCCCGTACGGTGCGGTGTATCGGCCGCCGAGGCAAAGAGCGCCTGCTCCCCTTTGACGAGAAAGCGCACGCCGCGCTCGCCGCGTATCTCGGCCGGGAGCGGGCGCGCCTGTTGCGCGCGGGGCGCACCAACGCGCTCTTCCTCAACCACCGAGGCGATCGCCTGACGCGCCAGGGGTTCTGGCTGCTCATGAAGGCGTACGCCGGCGAGGCGGAGATCACGAATCCCCTTACGCCGCACACGCTCAGGCATTCGTTCGCGGCTCACCTGCTCGCGCGCGGCGCGCACCTGCGCGAGGTCCAGCAGAAGCTGGGCCACGCCAACATCTCCACCACGCAGATGTACCGCCAGCTCCCCGAGCCGGTTCGGGCCGTTTCGTAGCGGTTGCTTACTTCGGGCGGACGCCGACGAGGATGGTGTCGTTCTCGATCTTGACCGGATAGGCGCCGAGGCAATCGGCCATGGGTGGATCGAGCACCCGGCCGGTCTCGAGGTCGAACCGCCAGAGATGGAGGCCGCACACGAGCGTGCCTCGATCGATCGCGCCCCACTTGAGCGGCCAGTTGTTGTGGGGGCAGTAGGCGTCGAACGCGTAGTAGCGCTCGTCCACATTGGCGATCACGAACTCGTAGCCGCCGCGGGCGCGTACCCCCTTGAGCTGGCCCGGCTTCACGTCGCGCGTCTTCGCCACCGGCAGGTATGCGAGATCGTCGGCGGGGGCGGCGCTGGTGGCGCGCAGCTCGGCGCGGTCGTACATGGGATGAAGGTCGTTTTCCTTTCCGCACCAGATTATAGGAGCTGGAACCTCTGAACCAGCGTTGTCCGCTCGCCGCGCTCGCAGATGACGTGCCGCGTCCGGGCAGTGAGGACCTCCGCCTAACAGCCTGACCCGCGCCCCGTGCTACTTGGGGGTACCCGTGCGCTTGGTGCCGCCGTGCGGGTGGCCGCGCCAGGGCTCGCTGCGACCGCGCGGGCGACCGCGAGGCGGAGCGTACGGAGCGCGACCGGTTTGCCCACCACGCACGCGACGCCCGGCGGGTGCTCGCCGGCGCTGGCCATCAGTTCACCAAAGCCGGTCAACAAGATGATGGGCAATCCGGGAGCGCGGCGCATGAGGGCCGCCGCGAGCTGGTCGCCACTCATGACGGGCATCGCGCGGTCCGTGATCAGCAGGTCCGGTAGCTGCCGCTCGATCAGGCCGAGCGCCTCCTGCCCGCTGGCTGCCGTCGAAACGGCGTGGCCGTCGATGGCCAGCAACTGCGCGGTCGTCGATCGGACGCGCGGCTCGTCGTCCACAACCACTATCCGGAGGGGTGCCACCGGAACGGCCGCGGCTCCGTTCTCACCGTTATCGCCCTTGTCACCCTTGTTCGTCTCGCTCCTCACTGGGAACCGGAGGGTAAAGGTCGTGCCCTGGCCAGGCGTGCTCAGGATTTCCACTCGACCGTCATGGCGCTGGACGATGCCGTGGACCATGGCCAGGCCGAGTCCTGTGCCGTGCTCGCCCTTGGTGCTGAAGAAGGGTTCCAGGCAACGCCGTCGCACGTCGTCCGGCATGCCGATCCCGGTGTCGGTCACCTCCACGACCACCTCGCCGGCGGTGCCATCGAACAGGGTGCGCACGGCGATGGTGTCGGTGGCGGCGTGCCCTTTCGCGAGCCCCCGCTCATCCGTATCGGCCTCGTTGTCCTTGGTCAGGACCGCGTCCACCGCGTTGATGATCAGGTTGATCAACGCATCCCGCAGGGCGGACTCGTCGCCGGCGATGGATGGCGTCGGTTGACATTCGGTCACCACCTGGATGGTACGTCCCTTCGCCTGCACCTGGTCTTTCCACTTCGGCTGCGTGAGTAACAAGGCCTGCGCTATGACGGCGTCCAGGGCCACCGGATCGAACGGCTCGTCGGCCTGCCGCGGCCGGTAGAACTCGCGGAGACGGTCGACGACACGAGCGGCGGCGGAGCCGGCGGTGTTGATCAGTTCCAGGTAGGACCGCACCTTCTCGCGGTCCTCGAGCGCGTCCGGCCGAGCGAGCAGCAGTTCGGAGAAGCCCACAATCGGCGACAGCGCGTTGTTGAAGTCGTGGGCGATGCCGCTGGCCATCTCGCCAAGCGCGGTCAGCCGCTCCTGCTGTATGACGTGCGACTGTGCCGCCTGCAGTTCCGTGAGGGCCCGCTCCAGGCGCTGGTTGCTCTCGGACAGCGCGGCCTCCGCCTGCTGGCGTGTCGCCAATTCCGCGGCCAGTTGCGCGTTGGCCTTTCGGAGGGCGTTGGTGCGCTCGCCGACGCGACGCTCCAGCTCGTCGTGTGACGCCTGGAGTGCCGCCTCGACGCGCAGGCGCTCGGTGACATCGCGGGTGATGGAAAGGGTGGCCGGCTGGCCCCCGTAGGAGATGGTGACCGCTGATGCCTCCACCCAGCGCACCTCGCCCGAGTGCCGCACGATGCGATAACGCTGCGGAGCCGGCTGCGCCCGGCCCACCTGCAGCGCCGATGCTCCGCCGATCACCTCGGGCCAGTCTTCGGGATGGATGAACTGCGCTACCGGCACACCCACCACCTGTGCCGGGTCGTCCACGCCGAGGAGCGCGAGGAGTGCCGGGTTCGCGTAGGCGACGGTCGCCTCGACGACGATACTCATCGCGTCGGCGGCGTGCTCCAGCACGGCGCGGTAGAGCGCCTCGCTCGCTGTTAGCTGGTCGTGCAGGTGCTTCTGCCGCAGGAGCGAGCGCACGCGCGCGAGGAGTTCCTCGTGTTCGACGGGCTTGGACAGGAAATCGTCCGCACCAGCATCCAGTCCCCGCACTTTGCTGTCGGTATCCCGAAGCGCCGTCAACAGCGCCACCGGGATCGCGCGCGTCGCCGGGTCGGCCTTGAGGCGGCGGCAGACGGTGTAGCCGTCCAGGCCGGGCATTCTTACGTCCAACAGAATCACGTCTGGCGGCGCGGCCGCTACGGCGACCAGCGCCTCCTGGCCGCTACCGGCCGTGACCACCGTGTACCCGGCAACGCGCAGTTGCGTGCCGAGCAGCGCGACGCTGGTAGGGTCGTCGTCCACGACCAGGATCCGCGCCTGGTGCAGGCGGGTTTCGTCAGCCATTGGTCATCGAGCCTCCCGGACGTATGCCGCTACCTGGTCGGCCAGCGTGCGAGTGTTAAGGGGCTTGGGGATATACCCGTCGCAGCCGGCGGCCAGGACCTTCTGATCGTCACCTTTCATGGCATACGAAGTAACGGCAACGACGACAATACTTTGGGTCGCAGGATCGGCCTTGAGCTGCCGCGTCAGCTCCAGGCCATCCATGCCGGGCATCTGGATGTCCATCAGGATGAGCCGCGGCTGATGGCGCTCGATCTCCGCGAGAGCCTCGGCCGCGCTCTCCGCCGTGCGCACGTCGTAGCCGGCGGCTGCCAGCGTCACGCGTGCCAACTGCAGATTCACAAAGTTGTCGTCGACTACCAGGATGGCCTCGCTCGGCATGACTCGATCCTTCGTGTGGCGCCCGTGCTGTCCGTGCTGCCCGTGTTGCCAGCAGTCCGTGCTCCGTGCTCGTTAGGCCCGTCGCGTCGTCACGTCCCCAGACGGTACCGTGCGATTCCCCCCCGGGTGCGCCACGGCGACGTGGCTGCGCAGCACCTCCACGAGGGCACCGACGCCGCCCAACCGCTTCTCCACGACTGCCTGCGCCGAGTCCTCCAGCCACCGCCGGTCGGCGGCAGTCAGATCCTTGTTCGTCCAGACGATGACAGGGGTGTGGGCATTCTCGGGATCGCGACGGAAGCGCGCCAGAAACTCAAAGCCGTCCATACCGGGCATCAGCAGGTCCAGCACGACGGCCGCGGTGCGCTCGTCCGTGGCCGCGGCGAGCGCACTCATGGCGTCCATGCGGCAGATCGGCCGGAACCCGCGCCGCGCGAGCGTTTCCTCCGCCACCCTCAGCGTGGTGGGATCGTCGTCCACGACGAGGACGGTCTGGTTGCCGTCTGGTGACGCGCCGGCGCGCCGCAGCGCGGCCACCAGCGCCTGGGCGTCCACCGGCTTTACCAGATAATCCTGGATGGGGAACCCGGCCGCGAGCTCCCGGTCCCGCGCAATGGTCACGACGAGTACTGGTGTCTTCTGGTTTGCTCCCCGCGCGCGCAACGCGTGTAACACGTGCCAGCCGGACACGTCCGGCAGGAAAAGATCAAGCGTGATGGCGTCAAAGCGGCGCGCGCGGCACTGCGCCTGCGCCTGCGCCCCGCTCGTCGCAGTGACCGTCGCGAACCCAGCGGCGGCCAGCACCTGCACGAGCCAGGCCTGATCTTGCAGATCGTCCTCCACCACCAGTACTGTCGGCGCACCAGCGGGCACAGACGCGGCATCGGGCCGGGAAGTGCCGCTGTCGTGCGCCGCTCGGGCGGCGGAGGAAAGCGTTGTCCGCGCCGCCGCAGGAGCCTCGGTGGTGTGGGTTGTTGGGGCCGTATGGGCGATGCGGGGCAAGATCGCCCAAAAGGTGCTGCCCTGGCCCGGCGTGCTGTGCACCCCCACTTCGCCGCCCTGCGCCTCCACGATGCGCTTGGTGAGCGCCAGACCGAGTCCCGTACCCTGATACTTCTTGGCCGTGCTGGCGTCCAACTGCTGGAACTCGACGAACAGGCGGCCCAGATCTTCGGGCTTGATGCCGATGCCGGTATCCACCACCTCCAGACGGAATCGCTCGGCACCTTCGGGCTGCAACCGTACCGTCACCTGGCCTTCGTCGGGTGTGAACTTGATCGCATTCGAAAGGTAGTTGTAGAGCACCTGCTTCAGCTTTCCGGGGTCGACCAGCAACTGGCCAAGCCCGGGCGCGATTGCGTCGCCGAGGCGCAGCCGCTTCTTGGCGGCGAGGCTTTGCACCACCTCCTGCACCTCGCGTACGAGCCGGGCAGGATCCACGGGTTCGGGCTGGAACTCGAGTTTCCCCGACTCCACTTTGGCCAGGTCCAGCACGTCGTTGATGAGTTGCAGAAGGTGCCGCGAGCTGCTCAAGATGTAGCCAAGGTACTCGTGGTGCGCGTCCGACAAAGGCCCCACCTTCTCGTCGTGCATCAGCTCGGAAAAGCCGATGATACCGTTGAGCGGCGTGCGCAACTCGTGGGACATGTTGGCCAGGAACTCAGACTTCAACCGGTTGGCCTCCTGGATCCGGCGGTACTGCTCCTCCAATTCCTCGTTCTTGCCCTGGAGCTGTCCCTCCAGGGCCTTCTGCTCGGTAACGTCGCGGGCGGCGGCGAAGACGCCCTGCAGCTTGTCGTCCCGGTCCCGGAAGGTGGCGGCGTTGTAGGAGACGACCGTCTCGCGGCCGTCCCTGGCGCGGGCGGTGAGCTCGTAGTTGGTGACTTTGCCCTCCTGGAGCACCAGCTTGACGCCCTCCTCCGCCCGCTGCGGGTCGGTGAAGTACTGCTTGAAGGGCGTGCCGATCAGTTCCTCGCGCGTGCCCCCGGTCAGCGCTTCCATCTGCTGGTTGACGTCGGTGATAATCCCCAGCGGGTCGGTGGTCATCAGCGCGTCGATGTTGCTCTCGATCAGCGACCGGGCGTAGAACTGCTGGTTGCGCAGTTCCTGCTCGAGTTGCTTTTGCTCGGTGATGTCGCGGGCGCCGGCCAGGACGCCCAGCGCCTCGCCCGCCGCATCAGTGAAGACGCCAGCGCTGAAGCTGACCGCGGTACGCCGGCCATAGCGCGTGATCAGCACCAGTTCGTACCCGAGGACGCGCCCAGCGGCCAGCGTCTGCTGCACGCCCTCTCGCGCCCGCTCGGGCTCGGTGAAGAGGTCCGCAAACCGCGAGTTGATCAGGTGCTTGCGGGAATAGCCGGTTAGGCGCGTCGTCTCTTCGTTGACGTCGGTGACGGCCCCGTCGGGAGCGATGGCAAACAGCGCGTCGGCCGAGGCCTCGATCAAGGAGCGGTTATACGCCTGTTGCTCGGCGAGCTGGGTCTGCAGCCGCGCCTGTTCGGAGATGTCGCGGGCGGAGGCAAAGATGCCCTGGATCTGCCCGTCAGCGGTGCGGAAGACGGAGGCGTTGAACGAAACCGTGCGCTTGTGCCCGGCCTTGGTCAGAAGCACCAGCTCGTAGTTGGTGACGACGCCCTCGGCAAACGTGCGCCTGACGCCGAGGTCGGCGCGGTCGCGCTCGGTAAAGTATTGCTTGAACGGTGTGCCCACGAGCGTCTCACGGGCGTAGCCCGTCATGCGGCACAGTTGCGCGTTCACGTCGGAGATGAATCCGTCCGGGTCCACCGTAACCAGGCCGTCGACCGACGACTCGATCAGGCCCCGCAGGTACGTTTGCTGCTCGCGCAACTGCTCTTCCAGCCGCACGCGGTCGGTGATGTCGCGGGCGGAGGCGAAGATGCCCTTGACCTGCCCGGCGGCGTCCTTGAAGACGGAGGCGTTGACCGACACCTGCAGGAGCCGCCGGGTGCGGGAGATGATCGTCAAGGCGTATTCGGTGACGACGCCCTGGTCGAAGGTCTGCTGCACGCCCGCGCGGGCGCGCTCGGGCTCGGTGAAGTAATCGGCGAAGGGCGTGCCGATCAGCTCCTCGCGGGCGTAGCCCGTCATGCGGCACAGTTGCGCGTTCACGTCGGAGACGAACCCGTCCGGGTCCACCGTAACCAGGCCGTCGACCGACGACTCGATCAGGCCCCGCAGATACCTTTGCTGCTCGCGCAGTTGGACATCGAGGGCCTTCTGCTCGGTGACATCGCGGGCGGCGGCAAAGACGCCCTGCAGCTTGCCCGCGGCGTCGCGGAAGGTGGTCGCGTTGTAGGAGACGACCGTCTCGCGCCCGTCCTTACTCCGCGCCGTCAGCTCGTAGTTGGTGACGCGCCCCTCCCGGAGCACCAGCCGGATGCCGTCCTCGGCGTGGGGCGGGTCAGTGAAGAAGGTCTTGAACGGCGTGCCGATCAGCTCCTCCCGTCCGTACCCGGTGAGCGCCTCCATCTGCTGGTTGACGTCGGTGATAATCCCCAGCGGGTCGGTGGTCATCAGGGCGTCGATGTTGCTCTCGATCAGCGA
>JACQGX010000238.1 GCA_016199265.1 Chloroflexota bacterium
CAAACCTTCCGGCGGCGCTATCCGGTACGGGCCGACCTGGGTGTCGGCCCACCGTGTCTGGGCCGACACCCTGGTCGGCCCCTACGGAATGTCCGGAAGAATTGCGTGCATCTGGCGTCATCACTTTGCACTTTGCACTTTGCACTTGGTTTAGGCCCAGCGTGTCATCTGGCGCCCAGCGTGTCATCCTGAGCGCAGCGAAGGATCTCAACCGCGGCCATGAGATTCTTCGCTGCGCTCGGCCGGCCGCGCGCGCTTCCCCCGCCGGCGCCTGCGTCGGGTGCTGCGAATGCGCTACAAAGTACGCTACAAAGCGCACACGAGTACCCCGCCAGAAGGCATACTCGACGCATAAGTCGGCACATAGGGAGGAAGAACAGTGAGAGTCCTGCTCGTCGGCGGCTCCGGCCGCGTTGGTACGTTTGTCACGCCATATCTTCTCGAGCATCACGAGATCCGCGTGCTCGATCTCCAGCCGCCACGGCACGAAGGCGTCGAGTACGTCGAAGGTTCGGTCACCGATCCGGAGGCGCTCCGTCTTGCGCTCGAGGGCGTCGACACGTTCATCTGGCTAGTGATGCGCCGCGGCCAGGGCGGTACCTTCACCACGCAGAACGTGCCGACAATCGTCGACAACTACGACGCCAACGCCAAGGGCCTGCACCTGCTGCTCTACACCGCGCAGGAGCTGGGGATCAAACGGGGCGTCTACACCAGCAGCATGAGCGTCCACTACCGCAAGCGCGTGTGGTATCCCGCCGAAGAGCTCGTGCCACTCGATACGCCGAGCGTCTATGGCCTGACCAAAGGCTTCGGCGAGCTGATCTGCCAGTACTTCGCCCGCTGGTTCGACATGAACCTGATCGCGCTCCGTATCACCGGCCCGCGCGAGCGCGCGGCGTGGCTCGACGAGCGGCGCCACCCGCGCGTTCAGCCCGATGGCAGCAAGCTCTTCGTCACCGACGAAGAGGACCTCGCCGGCGCCTACCTGCGTGCGCTCGAAGCCGTCCAGATCGGCCACGGGCGGTTCGACGCCGTGTTCATTGCCGGCGACGAGCACGAGAAGGAGCACAACCTCTCCAAGGCCAAGCGTCTCCTCGGCTGGGAGCCGCGCGCGCAACGCTTGCTAGAGTAGGTCGCTGGAGTAGCTCACCCGGAACGGACAGGCGCACTCCGCTCATCCTGAGCTCGTCTCAGCGTGGGCTCGTCGGGGATGGGCGGAGTGCACGGTCATGCCTCGGTACGCAGCACCACCACCGAAGCGATTGGATCGGGCGCGGAGGCTGGACCCTTCACGATCACGGCATCGCCCTCACGCGAAACAGGAAGCGTCGCGTCCGCACCATCGCTCAGCAGGTAGGCACCGGCAACGTCCTCCTGAATCCCAGGAACGCGAAGCTCGCCGCCCTGCGGCCAATCGAAGACGTGCAGGTAGAGCCTGCCCGGCCTGGCCGTGCTGCGGCACCATTCCAGCCCCAGCAGCGGGCCCGGTCGCGTCCCGTACACCGCCTCGCCGTTCGTTTCCAGCCAGGCGCCCATCGCCGGCAGGCGCTCGACGCTCGGCTGCGGGATCACCCCCTCGGCCGTCGGCCCGACGTTCAGGAGGTAGTTGCCCCCCTTGCTGGCGATGTCGACCAGCTTGCGGATCAGGTCCTCGGTCGACTTCCAGTTGTGGTCGTAGCTCTTGAAGCCCCAGGTATCGTTGATCGTCGCCGGTACTTCCCAATCTTCGCCCACAAGCGCATCGGGGATGCGATTGTCGCGCGCTTCGGCGTAGTCGCCCAGCGCGTTCCCGATTCGCCCGTTGACCAGGCAGCCGGGCTGCAGCTCGTGCACGAGGTCGACCAGCTCCTTGGACTGCTGGTACGTGATCCGCCGCGGCGTATCGAACCAGATCATCCCAATTAGACCGTAGTTGGTCAGCAGCTCGCGCACCTGCGGCTTGACGTAATGCTCGATGTACCCGTCGAAGTCTTTCTTCGACTCGTCGTAGTCCCAGTTGTTGCCGTCGCCGCCGGGATGGTGCCAGTCCTGCGTCTGCGAGTAGTAGAAACAGAGCTTGATTCCTTGGTGTTGGCACTCGGCGGCCAACTCCTTCATCGGATCGCGGCCGAACGACGTCGCATCCACAATGTCGTAGTCCGTCACCTTCGAGTCGAACATGCAGAAGCCATCGTGGTGCTTCGCCGTGATGCAGAGGTACTTCTGCCCTGCTCGCTTGGCCAGCGACACCCACTCGGCGGCGTCGAAGTTCATCGGATTGAACTGTTTAGCAAGCTGCTCGTACTCCCGCACCGGGATGCGCGCCCGGTACATGATCCACTCGCCGATACCGGGAATCTGCTGCCCTTTCCACGTCCCCGCCGGGACAGCGTACAGCCCCCAATGGATAAACAGGCCAAACTTGGCGTCGCGCCACCAATCCAACCGAGGATCGCGCCGCGCGTCTTCCCGCTGCCGCGCCTCCGCCCGAATGGCTCCCTCTTCGGTCGCTGCCATCTACGTGTGCTCCTCTCGTTCAAAGGAGCAGTCTAACGCATTGGGACCGCTGAAATCCCCTCTCCCAAAGGGAGAGGGCTAGGGTGAGGGCTCTTCACCCACCAGCCGCAGTGCATTCCGTCCCAGAATGTTCTCCATCCCCTGCGCCTCAGCTTCAATGAACTGCACCCGCAGCAGCGCCACCTCCGGATACTCGAACGGTGCCAGCGTGCCGAGCAGCAACCGGTTCGGTCCCAGCAGCTCGTACGCCGTCTGGATGGAGTCAGACAACGGCCCAGTGATCGAGCTTGTGTCGAAGCAGACGTTCCCCTGGTGCGCCACGTGCCGCACGACCATGTCGATGACCGTGATCGGGGCCGTAGTAATGAGGAAGCGCACGTTCGGGTGGCGGTGGACGGCGAAGTCGATGTCGTGCTCCGCGAGATCGGGCGCCGTATCCAGGTGGTGCCGCTGCCGCCGGTCCTCGAACGCACAGCTCACGGACACCGGCAGGTTGAGCCGCTCGGCCTCGGCGAGGAGCTCGGCCGCACCATCGCCGGCCAGCGCGTACCGATGGTACGTCGGATACAGGCGCAGCCCGCGCATGCCCCACTCCTCGACGCACTGCTTCAGATCGTCACGCCAGCCGGCGTAGTCGGGGTTGAGACACGCAAACGGGATCAGGCGGTCCCGGTGTCCTTCGACGGCCTCGTGCAGCTCGGCGTTGCTCTCGTGCGGGCTGCGGTAGAACACCCCATGCGTGTGTGACACGATCGCCCGGTCGACTCCCGCCCGGTCGAGCATGCCCAGCAGGCCGTCGGCAGTGGCCGTCCACAGCCGACGAAACGGCCAGTGCCCGATGTGGCAGTTGGCGTCGACAATCATGGCCACACTCCGCATCGAGACGAAAGACGAAGGGCGAAGGACGAAGACGGTTGTCTGGGTATGATCATTTCGTCCTTCGTCCTTACGTCCTTCGTCTGCAACAGCCGCTGCAGATTCGCTCCCCAGATCAGCTGCTTCGCCTGTTCAGGAATCTCGGCTCCCTGGAGTTTGCCCACGCCCTCGCACATCGAGCTGTCGGTGCCGAACAGCAACCGCTCGGCGCCTACCGCTTCATACGCCGCTTCGACCATCCCCGCGTCGACGCTGCTGCCGCTGATGTCCAGGAAAATGTTGGGATACGGACGCGCCGTCTTGATCGAGAACGCCCAGTCTCCACCGCCGTTCAGGTGCGCCAGGATCAGCTTGGCCCCCGGCAGTCGCTCTGCTAGGTAGGCGACCTCCCGCGCGTCAGACGCATATTGCCCTGGGGCCTCGTTCACCCGGCGCTGTGTCACGTGGAGCAGCACGGGAATGCCGTAACGCGCCGCCCGTGCTACGACCGGCAATACACGGGGATCGTCGTAGCGGCACGCCGCATAGAGCTTGAGCCCACGGAAGCCACGCCGCTCGATGCACTCCTCCAGTTCTCGCTCGGCTTCGTCTGGATAGGTGCAGCTCACGAAGCAGTTGCCGAGAATCTGATCCGGCGCGCGCTCGATCCATCGTTCGACCGAGCGGTTGCACACCTGAAACTGATCAGGTGTCGCCGTCGCCGGCACCCTGTTCCCCGCCCACAGCCGCGACGCAAACAGCTTCTGGATGCCTAGGCGACGCGACGCCTCCAGAAGCCGCAGTCCACGCTGGTGCGGCGGGTCGCCATACAAATGCACGTGGCAATCCCACACCGCCACGTCCGCCGGTGCGGCCCCGCGTACGCGATGAATCGCGCCCCTACCGTTACTACCCACTGCCTACTGCCCACTGCCTGACCGCGTATGGGGTGCCGGGAATGCGCCTCACGCCGGCACCGTCTTCAGCAGGTCGTTGAGCTTCGCGACGGCCTCCCGAGCAGCGTCGCGCGCCGACTTCTTCCCCTCGCGCACGTCGTTCCACATCGGGTTCAAGGTCTCGCCCCATTTCGAGACGACCGGATGGCCGGCGTAGGGCGTGGCGAATTCGATGCTCTCGAGGAACGCCTTCGCATTCTTGCCGGGTATGGCGTTCGCGAACGCCGTTTCAGCCACTGGGCGCACCGCCGGGATAGCCTGGAACTCCGGCGCGTAGAAGCTGGCCATCGCGTCGCGGCCGGAGAGGTACTTCAGCACCGCCCACGCGCCATCCTTGTTCTTCGTCGCGCTGGCGACGCCGTAGCTTTCCCCGGACATCCACGTGCCGCGCCGCTTCTCCGGCGTCCAGGGCATGGTGAGGAAGTCCCACTCGGTACCCTCGTACTGCCGCAGCACCGGCACGCCGAACGGCGCTACGTTCGTCATCGCCAGTTGCCCGTTCCCAAACAACTGGTGGTAGGTGCCCTTCTCCGGTGCGATCTTGAGGTTGCCGAAGTTCTGGTCGTAGTAGTACTGCAGCCCGGCCACGGCCGGTGGCTGGTCCATCAAGGACTTCGTGAAGGTCCTGTCGTAGATCTCGCCGCCGTGCATCCAGATCGAGATCCACAAGTTCCAGATCCAGCCGCCCCAGGTCTGTGGCTCGACACCCGGCTGCGACGTCATCCGCTTGGCCAGGGTGATGTAGTCGGAGGTCGTCCACTCCTTGGTCGGGTACTTGAGGCCGGCTTTGTCGAACATGCCCTCGTTGTAGGCCATCACGTGCGTGTTCACGCCGTAGGCCAGGGCCATGATGCGCCCCTTGTAGCGGAACATGTCGATCGCCTGCGGGTAGTACTCTTTCAAGTTGAAGCTGCGGTCCCGCGCCACGAGATCGTCCAGCGTCAGGAAATGGCCCTGCGGCGCCAGCCCCCAGAAGTCCACCCCCCAGCCAAACGATGTCCGGCGCGGTATCGCCGGCGGCCATCGTGACGAACTTCTGGCTCGGCGACGTATTTGTCGCGATCATGTTCAGCTTGATCTGCGGCAGGAGCGACTTGATGGCCGCCTCCTGCTTTTCCATGCGCGCGTACGCCGGCTGCGTCGACGTATAGTACAAGACACTGACCTCGCCGGTCGCCGGCCCCGGCGCCGGTACGCTGGTGGGTGCGCCGGCAGTCGGGCCACCGGCGTTACACGCCGCGAGCATGCCCGCGCTGCCCATCACCGCCGTGCCCAGCGCGAACATCCGCCGGCGGCTGACACCGCGGAACGTCGCCGCGTTGAGCTCTTCGCCTGGCGGTGGCCCCGCCTGCTTTCCGGTCCGTACGCCGGCGTGTGTCAATCGGTGTGCGTTCATTCCTGCTCTCCTTATGACAGGTGTATCGCTGTCTCGTGGAACGTGGGCTTCGGTCGCCAAAGTGCCCTGGTACGTCGCTGCGCCGGTCGTCGCTGCCCCTTCGGCTGGTGGTCTGTCACGGCGATGCTGCGCAGTCGAGCTTTCCGATGGCTATTCCGCAGAAGGCGTGTGACGGAACACTACACCAAAGCCAAGGTGGAAGCCGCAGGCCGCCTCACTTTGCATGTTGCACTTGGTTTAGAGGCATTCGCGCAGGTGCTGAAACTGAACCCGCGTCCGCCTGAGGTGGCGTGCCATGGCGGCCGCAGCCGACTCGGCGTCGCTGCTGGCGATCGCTTGGTAGATGTCCTGGTGCATCGTTACTGTGTCCTGCGGCGTGTTCGGCCAGGTGCCCAGGCGCGCCCGCATGGTGCGCAGGTAGGTCGAGATGGCGTCCGCCAGGCCCAGCAGGAAGCGGTTGCCGGCGGCTTCCGCCACCGCCAGGTGGAAGGCCACGTCGTACTCGGTCGTCGGCGCGCCGGCGGCAAACGCGCCGACCATGCCGTCGAGCGCCGCGCGCATCGCCGCCAGGTGCGCCTCGCCGGCGCGCCGCGCCGCCAGCGCGGCCAGCTCCTTTTCCAAGACGGTGCGCGCCTCCAACAGCTCGGCCAGCTCCTCCGGCCGCGTCGAGAGCGCCAGCACCTCCGGCCGTATCGCACGAGCTGCCTCGGGTGTGCGGACGAAGTACCCGTGGCCATGCCGCGCGTCGATCACCTCGAGCGAGACGAGGCGCTGCAGCGCCTCACGCGTCGCCGTCCGGCTGACGCCGAGCTGCGCCGTCAGCTCCTGTTCATTGGGCAGCTTACTCCCCGGCACCAAGATGCCGCCGTGAATCGCTTCGAGCAGACGCTCTACGGTGCGATCGACAAGCGTGCTCCGCGCCACCGGGCCAATCGCTGTCTCCGGCCGCACGGTCTGATCGGGCAGTTCGAGTGCCACTTGAGCACGTGATGATACTATCACCACAGCGCCATCGGCAAGCGGCGGTCGAGTTCTGGGTGCGGGCCGATGTTCCGGTTTCCTCACCGCTCACCCTGAGCCGGTCGACGGGCCGGTGCGCGCGCCCATCGACACGCTCAGGGTGAGCAGGGGGTGTCCGGGAAGCGCTGCCTGCACCCTCGCGTCCTCGGACCCTTGCAGCCGCATCGGCAACCGCGGCGCACCCCTGCCGTACTCCAAGCCGCCACCATAGGGTGCAACCGGTCCATCTGGCCGTCACTAACTACCCACAGGCCGTCCGCCAGCGCACTGAGGAGGGCGTGTTGGACGCGTTCATGCTCACCGATCGGCATTTCGGCGAGCTCCAACCAGAGGTGGAACTGGCAGACGTGGCGGACTGCCTCCCGCCCGGCTGGGACGTGGAGCGGGAGAGCTTCCCATCGGTGTTCGAGGCATACCGCGGTGGTGGCGGGCTGTTCGGGATCCCGTTGGCCTTTCCCCCGGTGGTGCTGGCGTACAACCGCGACCTCTTCGATGCGGCTGCAGTTCCGTACCCGGACGCCACCTGGACCTGGCAGCGCCTCGTCGAGGCGGCGAAGCGCCTGACGCGTGACCTCGACGGCGACGGCGATCCGGTGCAGTACGGCTTCTGCTTCTCGTCGGCCTTGAACCGGTGGCTGGTGTGGTTAGTGCAGAACGGCGCGGACCTGCGGGCTTCCGGCAGGAGGCGCTGCCGCTTCGACGATCCGCTGGCTCACGAGGCGGTGCAATTCGCCGTCGACCTCATGTACCGGCATCGCGTCTCGCCGGTGTTCGGCCATGCCTCGGACTACGCTGCGGAGCGCCTGTTCCCGTGCTGAGGGCGGCGGCGGAATCGCAAGCCAATCACCAGCCGAATGTGCACCCGCCCGGCTATGGAGTGTTCGTCGATACGCTGCCATACACTCGGCTGCTCTCCTCACTTGGGCATCGAGAGTGCCTGCGGGCGCTGGACCAGGAACTGGGGATCGCGTGGGCGAACATGGCACCGGTTTCCGGTGCGTTCGCGCGCGGCGAGGACCGCGTCCGCCGGTTCGCGCGTGCGGACGCCGGCGCGCTGCTCGACCACGCAGGCCGCGCAGGACGCGGCGCGGCGGGACTCGGTTCACAAACTGTGTTGGTCAGTTGATTCTGAGGCAAGTATGTCCGGCATCTCCAGGTTAGCGACGTCGCCGGCAGGGCGCCAAATTCTCCGACCAACACAAGATTGAACCGAGTCCGCGGCGGACGAAGGCGCTGGCGACGGGGGAGGCCGCTCTGGCCCGCCTGACCCGGTTGCTGGGCACGGACGACTCCCGCCGCCGCGCGACCATCGAAGCCCGGCTCGAGCAGGCGCTGCGCCGCGCCCACGCGACGTCCTTCCTGACATCCACGCTCACCGGCACGGAGGGCGAGCGCGCCTGGACGCTGACCTGGCCGGTGGACCAGACCGCCGTGGACATGGCGGCCCGGTTCGATGGCGTGGTGCTGCGGTGCAGCAACGTTGCCCGCCACGCGCGGCACGGCCCCCGAGCTGGTGGTCACGCACAAAGGGCAGCTCGGCGCCGAGGCGGTGCACTATCCGCAACTCCGCCCGGTACCCGCGCAGATCTGGTCCATCATGGGCTTGGCTCACGCAGGTACATCTGGGGGGTGGGCTTGGCCTACTCGGTCGACAGCGCGGGCGCCATCGAGGTCTACCACACCGACGGGTTCGGGTCCGTTCGCGCCCTCACGGATGGCAGCGGCTCCGTCGTCCAGACGTATGAGACGGACGAGTTCGGAATGCCCCTGGATGCGGGCCCCCCGGGGAGCAAGACGCAGCCCTTCGGCTACCCGGAGGAGGTGCGCGACCCACCGAGGGGATTGAGCGTTCTGCTCGCCCAGGAGTACGACCCGCAGATCGAGTGGTCATTGCAGCGCGACCCGTTTGGTGGGCTCGCCGGGGTGACGTGCCCTGGGGTGAGGTCGAACGCCACCCTCGCTCGCCGGTGGTGGGTCACGCACGGGGCGTCACCGGGCCGGCAGCGGCGGTTGTGGCCGCGGTGGCCAGGGCGATGATGTTTTCGGGTGAGACTTCGGGCTGTACGTTGTGGACGGCGGCGACGACGTAGCCGCCGGGTCCAAACTCGGCGCGGCGTCGCAGCACCTCGGCATGCACCGCGGCCGGCGTGCCGCGCGGCAGGACGTGCTGTGTGTCGATGCCGCCCCAGAAGCAGAGATGCCGGCCGTACTCGCGCTTGAGCCAGGCCGGGTTCATGCCCCGCGCGCTCACCTGTACCGGGTTGAGCGCGTCGATCCCTACGTCCACCAGGTCGCCGAGCAGCGGCGCCACCGCGCCGCAACTGTGGTACAGCACCGGCATCGGGCGTCCGGCCTCGGTGGCGCCGGCCGCGTGGATGCACTCGACGACCCGGCGCTGGCGTGGCTTGAGCAGGCGGCGGTAAAGGTCAGGCGAGACCATCGGCCCGTCTTGAAAGGCGATGACGTCGCCGTACCAAACGGCGTCGATCCACGGGCCGGCAGCCGCGACAGCCGCGGCGGCGAGCGGCAGCCAGATCGCGAGCACCTCGTCCATCAGCGCCTCGGCGGCGGCAGGAGCTGCCAGGAGATCGGTGAGCCAGGTCTCGTACCCGCGCAGGAATTGGCTCAAGTGGATGAACCCGACGGGCAGGTTCAGAATGACGGCGCCGCCGGTGGTCTCGCGTATGTGCCGAGCGCGCTCGGCCAGCCCGCGCGTGCGGCCGGCGTCGAGCGGGTCGGGCCAGCGATGCCGTGGGAGCGCGGCGGAGAGCGATTCCGGTTCCAGATCCCAGAACGGGCCGCGGGCCGCGTAATACGGGTGCGGCACGCCCGGCGCGGTCGCCTCCGGTCGCGCCCAGGTCACGCCCCATTCGTCCTGGAAGCGATCTCCGGGCAGCTCGACGTCCTGCCAGCCGTCCGGCGCCCCGATGGCGAGAGGGCGCGTGTCCACGTCGAGGAAGCGCAGCATGGCGTCGTCCAGCCACACGGTTTGCCCCGCCCGGCGCCCGATCGCCGGTGGCGCCGTGATCCCCAGGTGCCGCTGCAGGCGGACGTAGGCGCCGAGCGAAAGGGTCGACGAGCCGCTGCCGCCCAGGTCGAATGCCGGGCGGTCGGCCGCATCCAGGCGCAGCGCCGCCAGCACGCGCTCACGATGCTGAGGATCGGCCGCTGTTCCCACTGTCGTCACCATCGCTGCTATCTCCCTCGTGCCGCAGGCTGCGTGGCCGCGGGGTACGGGTGCTCAGGGCCAACCGGCCAAGGGCCGCCAAGGCCGGCAGAACACACTTTCCATCGGTCGAGCCCACCGCGCATCGGGGAAAACCCTGACAGCGCCGGCGGTTGCGTTTCGCCGCTGCGGGGTGTACGCTGGTGCCGTTCCGGGATGTTGCCCGGCCCAGGCGGAAAGGAGGATGGAGCCATGGCTGCTCCGGCTGCAGGGGGGACGGCGCCAAGCACGCGGCGCGTCCGCGCGGTGCATTACCTGAACCAGTTCTTCGCCGGCATCGGCGCCGAAGAGCAGGCGGGCTACCGGGTCGAGGTGCGGCCGGGGCTGGTGGGGCCGGGGCGCGCGCTCGAGACGCTCTTCGATAGCCAAGGCACGATTGTCGCCACGATCGCCGGCGGGGACAACTACGTGAACGAGCAGGGCGCGGCGGCCGAGGAGGCGATACGCGTGGCGCTGCGCGAGTGGCGGCCGGACGTGGTCATCGCCGGGCCCGCGTTCAACGCCGGCCGCTATGGCCTGGCGTGTGGCCTGGTCTGCCGTGTGGCGCGCGAACTGGGTTTGCCGGCGGTCACGGCGATGTACCCAGAGAATCCTGCCGTCGACGTGTACCGGCGGGAGGCGCCGATCGTGCCGGCGTCGGCCGATGCGGCGGGGATGCAGCCGGCGCTGCGGGCATTGGCCCGGCTGGCGCTCAAGTTGGGGCGCGAGGAGTCGCTCGGCCCGGCGGAGGTAGAAGGCTACCTGCCGCGAGGCATCCGGCGGCTCGGCCGGCGCGACCGGCCGGCACACGAGCGCGCCGTGGCCATGCTCGTCGCCAAGCTCCAGGGGGAGCCGTACACCACCGAGCTGCCGGTGCTCCCGTTCGAGCGCGTCTCGCCGGCGACGCCCGTGGCGGATCTTTCCCACGCAACGCTGGGGCTGGTGACGACGGGCGGGCTGGTGCCCAAGGGGAACCCTGACCGGTTGGTGCGCGGCGGCGCACGCGAGTGGTTCCGCTATTCGATCGCCGGCCTGCCGGCGCTGAGCGCGGACGACTGGGAGTGCGTGCACCGCGGCTTCTACACCGGAATCGTCGGCCAGAACCCCAACTATATCCTGCCGCTCAACCTCGTGCGTGAGCTAGAGGTGCAGGGGACGCTCGCCGGCGTCTACCCTTGGTTCATCTCTACCAGCGGAGTGGGCACGGCCGTGGCGGAGGCGAAGCGCATGGGCGCGGAGATGGCCAGCGAATTCCGCCGGGCGGGTGTGGATGGCGTGCTGCTGGTGGCCACCTGAGGGACGTGCAATCGTTGCGGGGCAACGATCAGCAAGGAGATCGAGCGGGCCGGTATCCCGTGCGCCCACATCTCGGCGCTCTTCGAGCTGGCCTTGACGGCGGGGGCGAATCGGGTCGTGCGCGGCTGCCGCATCGAGCACGTCTGCGGCAACCCGGGGTTGGGCCCGGCCAAGGATCATGCGTACGGGCTGCGCATCGTGCAGACGGCGCTCCGGGCGCTGCAGACGCCGCTAAGCGGGCCGACGTTGTTCGATCCGGCGGTGGAGGTAGGTGGTGAGGTGGTGATCACCACTTGATCACACGCGACAGGAACGGAGGTCACGCTACAGATGAGGCTCGAGCTGGGCACCTTTCCCGTGCATGAGATCCGGTGGGGCTCGACGACCCGCTGGCGGGATGGCCTGTTGGAGGTCGACCGCGAGGGGCTGCTCGAGGCGATCCAGCAAGACGCGCGTGTGGTGCGGGCCGAGCTCGAGCTGGTGAGCCCCGCCGAACCGGCGCGGATCAACAACGTGCGGGACGTGATCGAGCCGCGGGTGAAGGTTGAGGGGCCGGGCATGGTCTACCCCGGCGTTTGCGGCCGGCCGGTGACGACGGTCGGACACGGCCGCACGCACCGGCTCGCCGGCGTGGGAGTGGTCGAGTCGGCGCCGATCCCGTTCTACGCCGGCAACGACGGCTGGATCCCAGGGCCGCTGGTAGTCACGGCCGCGCCCGCCGGCGGCGCGAGCGACGACGAGCCGCCGGCGCACCCGTCGCTGTACGTCGTCGCCGGCCTCGAGGTGGACCCGGCGTTGAGTGTGTGGGACCAGAACGACGCCGCCCACGCGGCGGCCCTGCTCGTCGCCGACCGGCTGGCCG
>JACQGX010000239.1 GCA_016199265.1 Chloroflexota bacterium
CCCAATGGGCGTCTTGTCCACGAGCTCAGCTACGGGATACCGTAGCGCGGCAGCGCGCGGTGCCCGTCCACACTGCGCGCACGCACACGCACGCTCTCTTCCCAGGTTGGTCGAAGCGCGATGTGGTGTGTCGCGTCGCCGCGCACTCAACCGAGGCACGAAACCTGCGTCGTTCAACACGTTGGTGGGCAGATGGCGGGATCGCTGGGTTCGGCGGAGCTGGCTACCCGTGAGCTGCCTGCCGGCGTACCGGCCTATGTGACTGATTTTGTGTGACTGATCTCTAAGGAGGAGACCTATGGCCAGTGTCCAGAAGTCTATCGACGTCAATGTGCCGGTCAGAACGGCCTACGACCAGTGGACGCAGTTCGAGGAGTTCCCCCGCTTCATGGAAGGGGTCAAAGAGGTGCGGCAGCTCGACGACCCGCGTCTCCATTGGCGTGCCGAGATTGCCGGCAAAGAAAAGAAGTGGGACGCCGTCATTACCGAGCAGACCCCCGATCAACGCATCGCCTGGCGCAGCACGTCGGGGGCGCTCAATGCCGGCGTCGTCACGTTCCAGCCCCTGAGTGACTCGCAGACGCGCATTCACCTCGAGCTGACTTACGATCCCGAAGGCTTTGCCGAGAATATCGGCGATGCCATGGGGCTCGTCTCCCACCGCGTGCAAGGCGACCTGGAGCAGTTCAAGGAGTTCATCGAATCCCGTGGGGTGGAAACCGGAGCATGGCGGGGCGAGATTCACGACGAGCGCGTCACGACGCCATCGACCCCGACTCAAACGTTCTGATTGCTTTCCGGCCATTTCCGGCACCAAGAACCATCGACCCGGCGCATAAAGCGCCAGGCGCCAGAGACGGCCCACTCCTCGCGTAAGGAGTGGGCCGTCTCTCTGCACGTACGTAAGAATTCCCCCATGGGTAGATCCGACGACTCTGGAGCACAGGTCTCCCGCGGCCGGGGACGGCGGGTGCGACTGGACGTGGCGCTCGTCGAGCGGGGATTGGAAACGAGCCGCGAGCGCGCGCGGCGCCTCATCATGGCGGGCGAAGTGACGGTCAACGGCGAGGTCGCCAAGGCGCCATCGCAGCTCGTGCCGCTCGACGCCGACCTCGCCATCGGTAAGGCGATGCCCTACGTCGGCCGTGGCGGGCTCAAGCTCGCGCACGCGCTCGACCGAATCGGCATCGACGTCGTCGGGCGCGTCTGCCTCGACGCCGGTGCCAGTACCGGTGGGTTCACCGACGCACTCCTCCGGCGCGGCGCGGCGCGCGTCTACGCCGTCGACGTCGGCCGCGGGCTGTTGGCGTGGTCGCTCCGCCAGGACCCGCGGGTGGTGGTGATGGAAGGCGTCAATGTGCGGCACTTGCGCCTAGCATCAAGGGCCAAAGGCCAAAGGCCAGGGGACGAGGATGATGGGAGGGCGCGAGGGCGCGAGGGCGCGAGAGCGACGGAGGGAGAAGATGCAGACGGGAAGCTCGCCCCATCGGCCTCGCGCCCTCCCGCCCTCGCCGGTGGGGAGGCTAGAGGTGGGGAGGTAGTCGAGCTGCCGGAGCCGGTGGAGTTGGCGACGGTGGATGTGGCGTTCATCTCGCTCCGGCTCGTGCTGCCGGTGATCGCCGGCGTGTTGACTGAAACGGGCGAGGTGGTGGCGCTGGTCAAGCCGCAGTTCGAGGCCGGGAAGGCGGACGCCGATCGAGGCGGGGGCGTCATTCGCGATCCAGCGGTGCACCGTAGGGTGTTGCGCGAAGTCATGGCCGGGGCCCATGCCTGCGGCCTGTGGCCCGCCGGCTTGACGGCCTCCCCGATCCGCGGCCAGGCCGGCAACGTCGAGTTCCTCCTGTGGGCCAAGCGTAAAAGGCCGCCGAAGGAGTTCGATGAGGAAGGAGCCATTGCGGCGGCGCTGGAGGAGGCACCGCAATAGACCAGCCGGCGGGTGCGATGATGGAGATTTAGAAAAAGGGTGGGCTAATTGGCAGTAGCGCGGAACACCGGCCGCGCCTCGGTGCCGCCCGTCCCGCCGCTGGGGCATATGGGGAGACAGAAAACTGTCCGCCCAGATTGGATGACGCACTTGACGGAAGCGCTTCCCA
>JACQGX010000010.1 GCA_016199265.1 Chloroflexota bacterium
CGTTACTATGGTCTTAGCCACGTCCTGTTTGCTTGTAACCATTAGTTGCTCTTCTCCCATTGGATTGCTGCCTGATTTACGTTTGCGTGACATTGCAGACCTACCCCCTGGCCCCCTCAGTGGCACAGACACATGAGTTGCCCTCCTTTCTATCGCGCCTCTATCGCGCCGTTGCGGCCGCCGCGCGGGCGCGCCGCACCGCCGCCGGCTCGTCGCCGTGCAATGTCTCCGACGAGTTGATGCGCAGCGAGCGGTCGACGAGCGGTAAATCGACGCGTACGCCGCCACGCCGGTGCGATTCGCGCAGCGCAATCGCGATCTCCAGCGCCTGCCGCCCCGCCTCGCCGTTGCAGTTCGGCTCCTTGCCCGTTCGCAGCCCGGCCAGCAGATCCTGCACCGTACGCAGATTGGCGGAATGCCCCGTCAGTCCGCCTATCGAGCTACCCGGCACCGGCATCGGAAAGCCCTGGCGGGCCGGCTCGCGGCGGCGTCCCGCTAGTGTGGGCGCTGTCACCTTCCAGAACTCCACTTGATCGGCGTCGTTGACCGCCCGAAGCCGCCCCTTCGTCCCGATCACCTCGAACTCCCAGTCGGCCGCGCCGCACGGCATCGCGCGCACGAACGCCTGCACGCCGTTCTCGAACTGCAGGTAGCCGTTGCCGGAGAGGTCGTCGTCGGTCGCCGCCCGAGCATCGTCCTCCATGTGCCCAAAGACCCACGAGCAGCGAGCGTGCGGTCCGCCGGCGAGGTAGGCCACGAGCGTCAGCAGATGGCTGCCGTTGTGCGACAGCGCGCAGCGGCCCAGGCCGATCACCTGCAGCACGTCGCCGATCTCGCCCAGGTCGATGAGCTCGCGCATGCGGTTGTAGATCGGGTCCCAGCAGCGGCTGGCGCCGATGGCCAGCAGTACGCCCGCTTGCCGGCAGCTCTCCACCATCTCGTCGGCTTCGGCCAGCGAAATCGCCATCGGCTTCTCGGCCCAGATCGCCCGCACGCCGGCGTCCGCTGCCAGCACGTCGCGCAGAATCGCCGCGCGAGGCTTGGCCGAGGTGCAGATGCTGACGATCTCCGGCCGCTCGCGCGCGAGCATCTCGTGATAGTCGTCATAAAGCTGCGCTGTATCCAGCCCCCACTTGCGCCCGAACGCCTCGCGCTGCCCCGCGTGCGAATCGGCCCCCGCCACCAGCGCGACGCCTTCGGCCGCGCGGTAGCACGCCGCGTGCGCGTGCGGCGGCTGCCAGCGGCTAAACGGCCCCATCTCCTCGTCGAACGTGCTTCCCATCCGGCCCAGGCCAATAACCGCCGCCCGGACGATTTCTCCTTGTTGCCGCATCACTCACTCTCCGTTCTTTGGCTCGTGCCACCACGCCAGGCCCATTCAGCACCGGCCACGCTATCGCCGGCCGAGCGGCGCGACGTAATCTTCCGTGTAACGGCTCCCGGCGACGTACGCCTGCGGCCGCGCCTCCATGTCGATGCCCCGTCCAGCGGCCAACGTTTGTCGAGACGATCCGGTGGCGTGGGACTCGGTGGGGCGCACGTCCTCGGGCCCAGCAGCCGTGCGGCGAACCGAGCGACCTTCTCCCTCTTGCCCGGCATGGGCCGGTTTGCCCAGCTCACAGGCGGTGAAGATCGTGCCGTCGGCGAGCTGCACGCTGATGGGATACCCCACCGAGCCGGTCGCATCGTCGCGCAGCAGCTTTTCGTTGTCGAGGTCCCAGGTCTCACCCTCGTCGTGGCTGAGCACCGCGCGGAAGCCCTGCGGATAGCGGCGGTAGGCGTAGGCGCAGAGCAGCGCGCCGGAGTGGAGGCGGATCACGTGCGCCGGGAAGCCCCAGATAGGGGTTCGCTCGAGCGCGCTCCACGTGCGACCGCCATCGGCGGAATAGCACCGGTAGAGGTGGGCGTCGCCCGCGTTCGACCGAGCCATCGCCAGAAGACGCCCGTCGCGCACCGGGAAGAAGTAGACCTCGCTGAAGCCGATCTTCTCCGACGCTTGGGCAATCAGGCTCAGCTCCCAGGTACGCCCGCCGTCCGTCGAACGAAGCGCAAACGCGCTGTCGTGGGGCTCGTCGGGTGTGTCGCGCCCATGTACGCAACCGACGACGGTGCCGTCGTCCAGGACGACACCCGTCTGGCGCCACCAGCCGGCCAATCGCGCCATCGGCGGAATGCCCTCCACCGGCCGCCACGTCCACGTCCGGCGGCCGGGTGGGCAGGTGCCGACGCGCAGGTCACGCAGGTACGCCAAGAACTCACTGGGATGAGTCACGGCAGAGAACGCGATACCCTTTTGCTCCAACTCCTCCCGGCGCGACGGCTCGGCCATTTCCCACCAGGCAAACGACTCCTCCTGCCACATGTGCCCCAAGCCCGATCGCTCCAGATAGTCGCGGAGCGCCTCGCCGCGGAGGAGGCTCGCGGCGTGCGTCACGACCAGGCGGCCGCCGTCCGGCATGACCACGCCGTCGACGTTTGGGGCCTCGCCGGCAGTGGTGTGCTGCCAGGTCCGCCCACCGTCCGGCGACACCAGCCACGTGTCTCGATGCCGGCCCATGAAATAGTCGCCGTAGTAGGTGGCCCGCTCCAATTCCTCGAAGCGGAGGTACAGGCGTGCTCCATCCGGCGAGGTGAGCCGGGCACGGCCACGGAACCGCCCGACCCACCCCGGCCGGTCATAGATCGTCACGTCCCACTTCCACGGAGCATTCGTACGCTCAACCGACATCGCTGTGTTCCTCCCTCGTAGCGAGACCACGCCTGAATTGGTCGTTCGTCCTTCGTCGTTCGTCCTTCGTCTGATCTCGGCACCTTTACTTCCCCTTCGGCGCTACGAGCGGCTCGTCTGGCGCGGCAGCGCCAGGTCTGTCTTCATGATCTTGTCCAAGAGCGCCACCTGCAGCTCCTGTCGGAGTGCCAGGTGCCCACGGTCGTGCCAGAGATTGCGGTACTCGTGCGGATCTTCCTCGAGGTCAAATAGCTCACCGTACGGCTGGCGCGAGTACGCCGTCAGCCGGTACCGCTCGGTGACGAGCGTGCGCATGCGGAAGCCCAGGTAGTCCTCGTCTTCCTCGACTAGCGCGGACGACGTCGTATCGCTCTCCCCGGTCTCGAGAATCGGCCGCAGGCTGCGCCCCGGCCACGCCGGCGGCGCGTGCGGCGCCTCGAGCGCCGGTACCGCCGGTACGGGGACGCCGGCCAGGTCGAGCAGTGTGGGCGCCAGGTCGATCAGGCTGACCACGCCGGTGTGCGCCGCACCGCGCCGGAACCGCCCGGGCCAGCGCGCCAGCAGCGGCACGCGAATCACGCTGTCGTAGTGGTACGGGCCCTTGCCCCACATGCCGTGGTCGCCCAGCGCCTCGCCGTGGTCGGCGGTAAACACCACGACGGTGTCCTCCTCGAGTCCGTTGCGGCGCAGCGCCTCGAGCACCCGCCCGACCTGCTGGTCGACCATTTCGATCAAGCCGTAGTAGTGGGCGGCGCACTCGGCGCGGTAAGGCTCTGTCTCCTTCATCGGCTGCCCCTTGTTCCCCTGCGTCTCGAGAGCGGTCTCGTACTGCAGGCGGAAGTGCGGCGGCAGGACGTCGAACTCCCCCTCGCGCCTCAGCGGCGGCGGCACATCGTTGGGTTCGTGCATGAAGCACCACGGTGCCGGCGGCGCAAACGGTGGGTGCGGATCCTGGAACGACACGAAGAGGAAAAACGGTTCTTGGCGGCGCTGCCCCGCGCCATCGAGGAAGTCCACCGCGCGGTCAGCGATCCAGCGCATCGGGTGGAGCTCTTCGGGCAGCGCCCACTTGTACGACTGCCGGTTATAGAGCCCGCGCGCTGGGGTCGGCGGCTCCAGCGGCACCGCATCCCGAAAGAGGTGCGCCTGCGCCGGATGCTCGCGGTCCAGCCACTGCGCGTGATGGCCCCAACTGCCGTGCCCGTGCCCGCCGATGTAGTCGACCGACGCGAAGCCGTAAAAGGGCAGCGGCACGTCGCGCACGCGACCCGAGTGCCAGAGCGCCCGCGCCTCCGGAAAGCGCTGCGGGTCGACCTCGTCCAAAGGCACGCCGTGCGGCGTGCCGCTGGTGCCGAAGTGGAGCTTGCCGGCCGCGTGCGTCCGGTACCCCGCCCGCCGCAGCGCCTCCGTGAACGTCGGCACCACCGGATCGAGCCCAATCCCGTTCATGCGCGTTCGGTGCCCCCTCGGCATCAATCCTGTGAATACGGAGGCACGCGACGGCATACACAGGGGGTTCGCGACGTACGCCCGCGAAAACGTGACGCCGCTGTGCGCCAGCGCGTCGAGGTGCGGCGTGCGCACGACCGGATGCCCGGCGTAGCCGAGGCATCCGGGATGCTGCTGATCGACCACGATCAGCACAATGTTGGGTCCACTCGGCCCACTCGGCCCAAGACCGTTGTTCTCTCCCGCAGGCATGCTTTGCTCCTCTCCTGCCCACCACCCGCTGCCTACCGCCAAATGCCCCTCAGCCGCCCCGGCGCAGATCTTCGTCCAGCAGCGCCTGCATCTTCGTCTGCGCGTCGGCCAGCGCATCCCTCGGGCGAAGCTCGCCCTTGCCCACTCGCCCGAGGCCTTGGTCGAGGATGTTCGTCGCCTCGTTCCAGTTAGGGAAGTTCGGGGTGAGATAGACGTACCGTGCGCCGTCGTTGAGCGCCTTCAGGATAGGGTTTTCCTTGATGCGGGCCGGCAGGCTGCTCTCTTTGAGCGCCGTCAGTGTGGTCGGCGGCGTCAGGCTCACTTCCATGACCTTCACCTGCACGTCCGGCCGCACCGACCACGCGGCCACGTCCGCCGCCGCGGCTTCCTTGTCCGGCTCCGCCGAGCGGAACACGGCGAAGCCGTACGTGTTGCCGTACGTGAGTGGCTCTTTCTTGGTATTCCGTGGCCCGTAGGGGTAATGGATGACGTGGATGCCGCGCCCATCGCCGGGGTCGACATCCGGGAAGCGCGGACCGGTAACTGCGTTGGCGTTGATCGTCTCCGTTACCGACTGGCCCTGGTTGAAGTTGGGCGCCCCGTTTCGAGCCAGTTGTGTCCGCGTCACCTGCTCGTGCAGCCACTCGAGCGTCTCGTGCGCCGCCGGTGCCGTGAACTGCAGCTTTGTCCGGTCGGCGCTCAACGAGCGCTGCCCGTTGGCATACATCCACCACAAGAGCGCCGGCCAGGTGTACCGGTAGTCGAACAACGCCACCTCCGGTGGCTGGGCGGCCTTGCGGCCGATCTCCAGGAACTCGTTCCAGGTGAACCCCGGTTTGGGCAGCGGCACGCCGGCCTTGAGCAGCATCTGCTTGTTGAAACCGAGCAACTGCACCGGGCTCGTCAGCGGTACCATCGTGAGCCTATCCTTCCAGGTGCTCCCTTCGATCAGCGCCGGGATGACGTCGCGCCTCAGCCGCCCCCAGTCTTTGTGCGTCTTCAGGGCGACGTTGAGATCGACGAGCGCGCCGATGCCCGAGAGGTCGGCCGCGGAGTACTGCGTGTGCGACCACAGGTTCGGCGGCGTATTGGCCGCCACCGCAGCCTTGATCTTGGCCAGGTTCGCCGCCGTGCCGCCTTCGCCGACCTCAACCGTCGCCCGACCCGGATTCTTGGCCTGAAAGTCCTCCAGAACGGCCTTGGTTGCTAGGCTCTGTAGATGTTCGGGCGGAAACGCGTTCCAGTACAGCAGGCGCACCGGCTGCGGTGCGGACCGCGTCGTCTGTCCCTGCGAGGCCGAACCCGAGGATGTGGAGTCACACGCCGCCGCCAGCACCGGCGCGACGGCGGCGAGCGCGGCGCGCGTCCCGCCAGCAAGGACACGCCGCTTGGTGATCCTACGACCCGGCACACCCTTCATGATGCTCTTCTTTCAAGATCGTCAAACGCTGCTCGCGTTCGCCCTGCCGTTTTCCGCCCTACTGCGTTTCGCTACCTGATCCAGAAACCGCAGCGCCTGCTCCTGCTCGGCCCGCACTTCGTCCATGTGCCGGCGCATCGCCGCCTCGGCCAGTTCCTCGTCGCCCGCCGCCACCGCTTCATAGATCGCGATGTGCTGGCCAATGCTGCGATCGCGCCCGTCGCCCACCTGACGCGCCGCCTCACGTACCGAGCGCAGCAGGTCGTGGACGGTGCGCGAGAACGCCAGCAGCACGGTATTGCGCGAGGCACGGTACAGCAGGTCGTGGAAAAGCACGTCCTCGTCGAGCGGATCCTCGCCCCCATCGAGCGCGGCGCGCGTGCGCGCGAGGCACGCCTGCAGTTCACGCAGGTCAGCATCCGTCCGCTGCCGCGCGGCCGCGCGGGCCGCCAGCAATTCGAGCGGCGTCCGGACGTCGAGCAGATCGCGCAGCACCCCGCGCTCGGCCGCGAGGCGCTGTACCACCGGCCCCAGCATCGGCGCCAGATCGAACGGCCGCACCACCGCCTGACGGCCCTGGCGCACCTCGACCAGCCCCTCGTGCTCGAGGAACCGCAGCGCCTCCCGCACCGATGCCCGGCTCAACCCCAAGCGCGCGCCCAGCTCCCGCTCCGAGGGCAGCTTCTCTCCCGGCTGCAGCCCCGTCTCCAGCACGAACCGGCGCAACTCGTCCGCCGCATCCTGGCGCAGATACGGCCGGACGCCCACCGGCCGCAGCGCACTCACCCCGGCCATCATTCCTCCGAACCACAACACATCAGCTTGTCAGACAAGCGGTTAAGCGGTCCGTATCATAGCACGTCATAGACGGGCGTGCAAGTCAACCGGCACAGGGGGCGCAGGCAAAACGTCCGGATGCGGCGAGGCCGTGTAGGGGCGTATCGCCATACGCCCAGGGGCGGCGGGCGGGCGTATCTCCATACGCCCCTACAGGACACCTACGCCGCTGGAGCTTTTGCGTGCGCCCCCAAAGACCTGGCCGTGAGCGAGCGGCCGTCATCGGCGTTGTACTTGCGTCGAGACCATCCAAACAAGCGGGCGCTCCCGCAGCTCGTGCTCGACTTGGACGTAATCCGGGTGGCCGATCAGGTTGCGCTGCTCGCCCGGGTCGGCCTGCATGTCGTGCAGCAGGTAGCCGCGTCCCTCTCCATCGGCGGCGTACTTGTGCTGCGGCGTGCGGATCATCACGTCCCGGTGCAC
>JACQGX010000244.1 GCA_016199265.1 Chloroflexota bacterium
GGGCCAGATTCTTCGCTCCACGCAGAATGACTAAACCGTTGCCAAGGTGAAAGCCGCAGGCCGCCTCACTGTGCACTTTGGGCTTTGCCCGTGGTTTAGGCGAAGCCCTGGCCGCGGCGCGACACGATGTGCGGTGCCATCGGCTGGCCCGCATCATGCCGCCCGTGCCCGCGCTCGGGAGGCCAGCAGCGCATCGACGCTCAAGGGCGTCGGCGGGGCGACGACGACGACGAGGGCCAGGAGGGCGTAGGTGGCATCCCGCACGATGTCGCCCGGGCCGGCTGAGGCACCTCCCAGGAGGATCGCCAGTTGCGGCACCGCGCTCGTGAGGTCGCCAAAGCAGCCGCAGTTCTCCAGCGACAGCCCACGCGCGACCGCCTGGGCGATGGCGAGCGAGAATACCATGAGGAGACCGATCGCTACCCCGGCGGCGGCCCGCGCAAACAGCCCCACGACCAGGTACAGGCCGACCAGCGTTTCCAGCCAGGGCAGCGTCAGCGCCAGCGGCCGGATCACGCCGACCGGGACCACGTCATACGCCAGCAACGTGGCCGTAAAGCTCCCCGGGTTCGCGAGCTTCGTCACCCCGGCCAGCACGAAGATGACGCCCACTGCCAGCCGGCAGCCAAACCCGATCCACCGCAGCAACCGCCGAGTACTCTCGTCGCTCCTCATCTCTTCCGCGCCAAAGCGTACGGCACCACGCGCAGCCACGCTTGCACTTCGTGCGATCATTTGCGTGAACGTAGGACAGCATCTCACGTATGGCCAAGACGAGCCCAACAGCGCGCCGCAGGCAACGCGCGCCGGACGTAGACGTTCGTGCGAACGGGCGAGCCCGCCAGCAGCGAACGCGTACCACTCGCCTCGACTTCCGGTGGTACTTAGTCGCCTCCACCGTCGTGATCGTGGCCATCGTCGTCGGCGCCAGCCTTCTCGGCGGCGGCTCGACCACCGGCACCGGCAGCGCCGCCCCGGTTGGGACGGTGACGGAGACGTCTCTGGGAGGTACCCCACCGGCGCCGGGGCTGCTTCCCGTAGGCAGCCGGGCGCCCGATCTCCAGTGGACCCTCGGCGGCAAGCGCGAGTCGGTCGCCGAGCTGCGCGGCACACCGGCGCTGCTCGTCCTATTGGCCACCTGGTGTCCGCACTGCCAGGCCGAAACGCCGGCCTTGAGCCGGATCTCCGAACGATACGCCCCGCGCGGCCTGCGGGTGGTAGGCGTCAACTCCAGCCCGGTCGGCCAGGACCAGCGGTCACCCAGTTCCGTCGAAGACCTGCGCTCGTACGCCAATACGTACGGCGCACGCTTCCCGCTCCTGCTCGACCGTGAGCTGATCGGCGCCAAACGCTACGGCATCCGCAGCTTCCCGACGATCTACCTGGTCGACAAGAACGGCGTGATCCAGTTCGTGCAGAGCGGCGAAGTGCCGGAAACAACGCTGGCCGACGTCGTCGAGCGCGCGCTGGCAGGTTCGTAACGGGCCCGGCCGCCCGGCGGCTGACGAGCCAGGCGCGTCGTTATTGGCGCCTACTAAACCAAAGCCAAGGTGAAAGCCGCAGGCCGCCTCACTTTGCACTCTGCAGTTTGCACTTGGTTTAGGGCGATGGCGCCGGCGCCACCCCGCGATGGAGCTCGCCCGTAGGGGCGGCGAGCGAGAGTAGCTGCGAGGGCAGCCGCTCGGCGCCGGTGCCTATACTTTCGGAATGCAGGCCATTCCCTGGGGCGAGCACCTCGTCCAGCTCGAGCGCTTTGGGCGCCTCTTTCCCGTCAGTTGCTACTTCGTCCGCGAAGACGATGGCCTCACCCTCGTCGATACCGGCCTCTCCGGCAACGCCGCCAGGATCCTGGACGCCGCCCGCGCCCTCGGTGCGCCGATTCGCCGCCTCGCCCTCACTCACCCCCACGCCGACCACGCCGGCTCACTGGACGCCCTCCACGCCGCCCTTCCGGACGCAGAAGTCCTGCTCAGCGGGCGTGACGCGCGCATCGTCCGTGGCGACCGCTCGCTGGATCCCGCAGAGCCACAAGCGCCGCTGCGCGGCAGCTGGCCTCACCTCACGACGCCACCCACGCGTGAGCTGCGCGACGGCGACCGCGTCGGCTCCCTCCAGGTCATCGCCACCCCCGGCCACACCCCTGGCTCCCTCTCCTTCTTTGATCTCCGCGACGGCTCCCTGCTCGTCGGGGATGCCCTCCAGACCCGCGCCGGCCTCGCCGTCGCCGAGACCAAGCGCAAGAGCCAGTGACGGTGCCGGTCACCAGCTACACCAAGCTCAGCGTCGAGGCGCTAGGGACCGCGCCGCTCGGGTACAGCTCCGCGTAGCCGCAGGCTCCATGTCCCAGCACACGCGCAACCCCCGCGGCGGCGCCGGCGTCAAGCGGTGGGCCGGCCGGGGAATCCTCACCCACAACCCGGTCACTCTCGCGCGGGCAACGGCCGTGCGGCCGCCCGCGGCCCCTACCGCCCGGCTCACGCCTCACCCGTCCGTCCAGAAGAAGCGCCTTGCTTCCCTGCCACTGTGGCCCCGGGGCTATCGGAGTCTTGCACCGGGAACTAGCGCTAGCGCGCTCCGGCGTCATTCCGTCATTGCGTCGCACGCCGCTGCACCGCGCCAAACCGCGCCAGCCGGAACAGGCCGATGTCGTGCCGGGTCGTACCCGTCTCCGCCAGGTCGGCCATGATCTCCCCGACGACGCTGCAGAACTTGTAGCCGTGGCCGGAGAAGCCGGCAGCGATGGCTACTTCTGGAAGCTCCGGGTACAGGTCGACGATGAAGTGCTCATCCGGCGTGTTCGTGAAGAGGCAGGTTTTCAGCGCCATCGTCGGGCCGGCCCCATCGGGGAAGTAGCGTTTGGCGAACGAGCGCAGCACCGCCTCGTCGCGTGGGTGGCACTCGCGATCGAAGGCGTCGGGATCGACCTGCTCCTCCAGGTGGTGGTACTTGCCCAGCTTGAAGCCGGGGACGCCGAAGACCGGAAAGCCGTAGAAGCGCCCTTCTTCGACCGTCAGGTTGAACACCGGCAGGCGCCCGACGGCGAAGCGGTCTGGCTGCCGCGGCTGGAACCAGGCCAGCACCTGCCGTTCGGGCCTCGCCCACGCGACGAGCGGCGGCAGCAGCGTGCTCGCCCAGGGGCCGGCGGTGACCACCAGCCGGGCCGCCTCGTATGCGCCTCGGTCGGTGCGCACAGCAACGCCGCCGCCGCGCGGCTCCCACCCGAGCACCTGCTCGCGGCCGTGCACCTCCGCCCCGTGGGCCAGCGCTGCCTCGACGTGGGCGACGATGCAGCGCTCCGAGAGCAGAAAGCCCCCGTCCGGCTGGAAGACGGCCATCGTCTCCGGCGGCAGGTGGTACGCCGGGAAGCGGCGGCGCAATTCGGTCCCTGTCAGCACCTCGTGCGGCAGCCCGTGCAGCTCGCACGACCGGAGCGATCCCTCGAAGACGGCGCCGGCAGCTCCATCGTGGCTCGCGTCGACGCCGCCCGTGATGTACAGTAGTTGCTCGCCGGCAATCGCCTGCAGCTCACGCCAGAGCTCGTAGGCGCGCCGGAGCAGCGGCACGTAGGCCGGATCCTCGTAGTAGGCCAGGCGGATGATACGCGTGACGCCGTGGGAGGACCCCATGCTGTGGGGGATGTCGTAGCGCTCCAGGCCCAGCACGCGCTTGCCCCGCTTCGCCAGGTGGTAGACGGCCGCGCTCCCCATGCCGCCCACCCCGACCACGATCGCGTCGTACCGCTGCGCTGCCGCCTGCACCGCACTACACCTCCATCAAGTCCTCGGCGAAGAAGATCTCGCCGTCAAAGTGGCGGGCGGCATCGGCGATGGCGCGCCTGATGCCCTCGGGCGTGTCCATCTCTTCGGATTGCGGGTGGGTGAGCACGAGCTTGCGCACGCCCGCGCCGGCGGCCACCCTGCCGGCCAGGCTCGGCCCGGCGACCGAGGAGACCATGCCGAGGCGCTCGAGCGCGTCGTCGAAAAAGCAGCACATGTGGACCAGCGTGTCGGCGCCGCGGGCGAAGTCGACCATTTCGGGACATACGCCGGTATCGCCCGAGTAGACGATGCTCCGCTCCGGAACGTCCAGCCGGTAGGAGTAGCACTCGGCAATCGGCTGGGCATGGCTCGCTGGCCCGGCCAGCACACGCCAGCCCGTGCCCTCGGCAGCGAGGCCGTGCGCCACATCGTGCGCGCGGACATCCGGCTTGGGCCGCGGTGGCGTACCGCCGCGGGCGGCAAAGATGCCCCGGCCCATAGGATGTTCGGTACGGATGCGGCTGTCCGCCCAGTAGACCCCCTGCGGACCGAAGAGGGTACGCGCGATGCCCGCAGTGCCCGGCGGACCATAGACGTGCAGCGGCTCGGGGTGAGGCGTGTGGTCCCAGCGGGTGAGGGCGAAGTGGCCCAGGTCGGCCATATGGTCGTAATGATGGTGGGTCAAGAAGACGTGGCCGACCGATTGGGAACAGAAGCCACCCTGAAACAAGCGCAGCGTTGCTCCCGGCCCGCAGTCGAAGAGCAGGCCCTCCCCTTCGACGAGCGCGATGTGGCAGGCGCCGGCGCGCGCCAGGCTCAGGCGCGGGCTACCGGTACCGGCGGTGACGTAGCGCAGCATCCGCGATGGCTCAAGATTGGCAGGCGCGCGTCCGCGTGGCACCATGTTAGCGCCGCCTCGCCCAATCGTCAAGACGTCTGGATGTCTCAGGGGGTGCGCGTCAGGTTTTTGCGTCTCTCTGGGGAAGGGTGCGCCCGATCGCAGGACGGGGAGTGGGTAGTGCGGTAGGATACGGGCCGGCCCAATGACGACGCAGGGA
>JACQGX010000250.1 GCA_016199265.1 Chloroflexota bacterium
AGTGGCGGTCCCCGGAACTCTTGCCTGCACCCGGAGAGGGGCGCGGGGGTGAGGGGGCTCCACGCGGTACCATCACTGCCGATGGACTACGACGTGACGATTGTGGGGGCCGGCGCGATTGGCTGCGCGCTGGCGCGGGAGTTCGCCAGCCAACTTCCTTCGCTCAAGATCTGTGTGCTGGAGGCCGAAGGCGGCCCGGCGGCGCACCAATCGGGCCGCAACAGCGGCGTCTGCCACTCCGGCTTCAATCCACCGCCGGGCAGCCTCAAAGCCAGGCTGTGCGTCGAAGGCAACCGGTTGATGCGCGAGTACTGCCGCGCGCGCAACGTCGCCTTCAAGGACGTCGGCACCGTCGTCGCGGCGCTTTCCGATGTCGAAGCGACGCGCCTCGAGGCCCTGCACGAGCGCGGGCAGCAGAACGGCGTGCCCGGCATCCGGCTGCTCTCGCTCCAAGAGGCGCGGCAGCTCGAGCCGAACCTGGCCGACGGCATCAAGCTGGTGTTGCACGCGCCGACGGGCGCTATCCTCGATTCGTATGCGTTCGTGCGCGCGCTCTCCGAGGACGCCGAAGCCGCGGGCGTGACGTTCCGCTTCAACACCCGCTTGGCAGGTGCCGAACACATTACCGGCGGCTACCGGCTGCGTCTCTCCGACGGCACGATGCGCGACACGAAGCGCGTGGTCAACGCCGCCGGTGCGCACGTCGACCAGGTCGCGCGCATGTTCGGCTGGAGTGGTCCCTATCGCATCGTGCCGTTCCGCGGTCGCTACTGGAGCGTCAGGGGCAAGGACGACATCATCAACTCAATGGTCTACCCCACGCCCGATCCGCACTTCCCGTTCCTCGGCGTCCACGTGACCAAGCGCGTTCACGGCGGCGTCATGCTGGGGCCGAACGCCATGCTCGCGTTGGGCCGCGAGGCGTATTCCTTTTGGAAGATACAGCCGAAGGACGTGGCCGAGATGGTGCGTGCGGGCAACTTCTGGCGCCTGATGAAGCGCCCTGAGGTGCTCAAGCTCGCGGCGGTCGAGATCGAGCGCAGCCTCAGCTCCAAACGCTTCGCCGCCGAAGCCTCCCGCCTGGTGCGCGGCATCGAGCCCGAGGACCTCGCCCCCGGCCCGCCGGCCGGTATCCGCGCCCAGCTCGTCGATAAAGAGGGAGAGCTCGTCGAAGACTTCCTGCTCGAAGTCCAGGGCGAAGCGACCCACATCCTCAACGCCGTCTCCCCCGGCCTCACCAGCTCGATGGCCTTCGCCCGCTACCTCACCGGCTACCTCAAGGAGCGCAACTTCCTGTCGGTGTGAGAGATCGCCGCAAGTAGGGACCGCCCGAGGTCTCGTCGCAGCCAGCCCGCCGTCTCGGAACGCCTGAGGGATCTATCCCTCGCGTGCCGGCGGCCGCTTCTCAGATGACTCCCCTTCGACCCCTGCCTGTGTCGGTCCGCTTGTTCGCGTTAGTTGAGGGGCCGTCCGTCGTCCGGAAGGCAAAACGAAAGGGCGGGGATGATCCACCCCCGCCCTTTCGTGCAGCGCGTTGCGCGGTTGCTGGTGTATCGAAGCGATTACGTCGCGCGACGTCGTAGGATGATGCCGGCCGCGCCACTGGCCAAGCCGGCAATTGCCAGGCCGATCGGCAGCGCTGCACCGGCCGCGCTTGCCGCACCAGTTACGCCGGCCGCGCCGCCGGTGCGCGGCAGACCGACCGCCGTCCCCCCGGGTCCGGTAACGGCACCGGCGACGACCGTGAACCGGACCTGCATGCCTCGCTCGCGATGATTTCCCACCGGGCAGTACAGGTTGTAGGTGCCGGGCTGAAGTGCCCGAAAACTAATCGTGCCACTCGTGTCACGCAGGTTCGGCGTGCTGGGCTGCAGGTCAACGCCGTTGCCGTCAATCGCCAGGTTGTGGTTGCCCTCCGTGGTCGCGTTGAACACCAATGACGCGCCGGCCCGCACGGTCGGCGGCGCGCCGAGGATCTCAAAGGGCACCAGCCGGACACTAAACGTCTGCGCCGCCTGCGCAAACGCCGTTACGGCCGCGCCGGTGAGCAACGCGCCGCATAACAGAAACGCCGAGACGATCTTGAACGAGACAGCTTTTCTCCGGAACACAACGTCCTCCTGTCGTTACTGGCCGCCAAGCGCGGCCGGTCCAAGGGCTACCGCATCCGAGCCCCGCCTGTGCCTACGTACGCGGCCCCTCCCGCAGATTTATGGAACGCTCATTACAGTTTGCTCTGTGGTTTCGTCGCGCCTCAGCCTCGCGGCGCCGCCGCCCAGATGAGTGCGGCCCAGCCGGCGAGGAAGGCGAGTCCGCCGAAGGGCGTAATCGCGCCCAGCCAGCGTGTGCCGGTGATCGCCAGCAGGTACAGGCTGCCAGAGAAGAGGACGATACCGGCGACGAAGAGCCAGCCGGCGGCCGTTGTCTGGCCGACCGGCCACCGGTTGGCCGCATACGCGACGGCCAGCAACCCCAGCGCGTGGTAGAAATGGTAGCGCACGCCCGTCTCGAACACCGCCAGCAGGTCGGCCGGCAGCCGGTCGCGCAGCGCGTGCGCGCCGAACGCGCCGAGCCCGACGGCGAGGAGCGCGAACACCGCGCCCAGCAGGAAGAAAAGCCGTTCCATCCCGCCTAAGCCGATGCCGGTGTGCGGCTGCGGATGCGCTCCCGAAACGCGTCGATTGTCCTCTCGATATTGGCCCGGAGCGCGTTGCCCACGAGGCCGTCGATACCCGGGATCGGCAGCTTGAGCTCGAACTGCGTCTCGTTGGTCACTCGCGTACCGCCCGGCACCTCTTCGAAGCGCCACTCGACGTTCATCACCTTAAACGGCCCCGACAACAGGCGCACCGAGATCGCCGTATTCGGCTCGAACCTCGCCGCCTGCCTCCAAGTCACCAGCATCGGTCCAAGCCGGACCGACATCGTCACGACGTTGCCTTCACGTGTGACCGACTCGACGTCGGGCAGATACTCCGGATACCGCTCGACGTCGGCGATCACCTGGTACACCGTCCCGATCGGCGCCTCGATAATCCCCTCCTTCTTCACGACCGTGATTGCCATTTCGCTTCTGCGCTCCTCTCGCAACCTCGCGATGCGTGTGCCGGCATACGCCATCATGTCAGTGTACGGCGCGCGCCGTCAAGCGCCGTCGTGTGGCGGCGTGTTCTGCCCCTCAGCTTCTTCGGTCCCGCATCGGGCAAGGGCTCGCTCAGCAGGTACCATTCCTGTATCGAATGGCGACGGCTCCGGCGCCCGACGCGGCAATTTCGGTGCAGCGCCTCACTAAGCGCTACGGCGCGCTCGTCGCGGTGCGCGATCTCTCCTTTTCCTTCTGCCCCGGCGAAATCTTCGCCCTCCTTGGGCCGAACGGCGCCGGCAAAACGACGACCGTCGAGATCCTCGAGGGCTATCGCGCCGCCGACGAAGGGGAGGTACGAGTGCTGGGGCTCGATCCCATCCGCCAGGGACGAGCGCTCAAGCCCCGCATCGGCCTGATGTTGCAGCAAGGGGGCGTCTATCCGCAGATTCGCCCGCTGGAGGCGCTCCGCCTATTCGCTTCGTTCTACGCCGACCCACACGACCCGGTCGCGCTGCTCGATCTGGTCGGCCTCCGGGAGGCGGTGCATACCACATACCGCCAACTCTCGGGCGGCCAGAAGCAGCGCCTCTCGCTGGCGCTCGCGCTCGTGGGCCGCCCGGAGGTGCTCTTCCTGGACGAGCCCACCGCCGCGATGGACCCTCAGGCGCGACGCGCCACGTGGGACTTGATCCTCGCGCAGAAGCGCCAGGGCGTGACCGTGCTGCTCACGACGCACTTCATGGAAGAGGCCGAGCGGCTCGCCGACCGAGTGGCGATCGTCGATCGCGGCCGGTTGGTGGCGCTGGACACGCCCGATCAACTCGCGCGGCAGAGCGCGGCGCGCGAGATTCGCTTCAGCGCGGCTCCCGGCCTCGACACCGCTGCGCTCGCCGACCACCTCGCGGCGGCGGCCGTGCTCGAGCCGGAGCCCGGCCGCTACGTCGTCGAAGCCGAGGTAAGCCCAACCCTCCTCGCGCGCCTGGCCGCCTGGCTCGCCGAGCGCAGCGTCCTGCTGCGCGACCTCCACGTCGAGCGCCGCTCGCTTGAAGACGTTTACCTGCGCCTGACCGGAGCGAAGAGTGAAGAGTGAATCGTGAAGAGTGAATCGTGAAGTGGGAGAATCAGCACAGCGGCGCCCCGTCGTTCGCTCTCCCAAGGGGAGAGGGTTGGAGCCTGCCCGAGGGCAGCCGAAGGGGTAAGGGCAGGCGCCGTCCTCGGAAGAACGCAGGAAGGGTCTAGCGTGAGGACCGCCACCCCTCTCGCGCAGATGCTCCTCGCCCAGACCTCGGTCGAGTTCCGTCTGCTGCTGCGCCGGGGAGAAAGCATCCTCGTGACGCTCGTCGTACCGCCGGCGCTGCTCGTCTTCTTCGGCGCCGTCGTACCGCTGCCGTCGCACGCCGAAAGCGGGCGTCCTGTCGACGTACTGTTACCAGGGGTGCTCGCGCTGGCGGTGATGTCGACCGCCATGGTCAGCCTGGGCATCTCCGCCGCGTTTGAGCGGCACTACGGCGTGCTCAAACGCCTGGGCGGAACACCGCTGCCTCGTTCTGTGCTGCTGGCCGCCAAAATGCTGTCGGTGCTCGCGATCGAGGTCCTACAGGTGGTGCTGCTTCTGGCAATCGCGCTGCTGCTGGGCTGGCGGCCCGCCGGCGAGGCGCTGCTGGCCGGCGCGGCGCTCTTGCTCGGCACTGCCGCGTTCGGCGGCATCGGCCTCTGGATGGCCGGCTCGTGGCGCGCCGAGGCCGCGCTCGCCGGCGCCAACGCGCTGTACCTCTTGCTCCTCCTGTTGGGCGGCATTTTCGTGCCCGTGTCGAGCTTGCCGGGCCCCCTCGCAGCGGTGGCGTCGTTGCTGCCGTCCGCCGCCCTCGCCGACGTGCTGCGCTACGCGCTCTTGCCCGGTGCGGCGGCGCCGAACCTCTTCCCGGCGTTGGCGGTGCTGGTCGCGTGGGCAATCCTGACGCCGTTGCTCGCCGCGCTCACCTTCCGCTGGGAGTAGGCATTAAGTCAAGTGCAAAGTGCAAAGTGAAGAAACCTGCGGGTTCCGCCTTGGCTTTCGTTTGGCCATCTGGGTTCATCGGCGGTTCCCCTCCTGGTTCCCCTCATCCCTCGTATCGGCGTCCATCGGCGTCCATCGGCGTCCATCGGCGTCCATCGGCGGTATCATTCTCGCCGTTTCATTCTCGCGGTTCCATCCTCAAGGAGATTGCCATGCCTGGTCGCCCGCTTCGCTGGGGTATCCTCAGCACCGCCCGCATTGCGCGACAGCGATTCATCCCCGGTGTTCGCTCCGGTGCCGAAGGCGAAGTCGTCGCCATCGCCAGCCGCGACGCCGCCAAGGCGCAGGCCGTCGCAACCGAGCTCGGCATTCCGCATGCCCACGGCTCATACGAGGCGCTGCTGGCCGATCCGGAGGTCGACGCCGTCTACATTGGGCTGCCCAACGGGCTGCACCCCGAGTGGACGATCAAGGCGGCGCAGGCCGGCAAGCACGTCCTGTGTGAGAAACCGCTCGCGCGCCGCGCCGCCGACGCCCGACGCATGGTCGAGGCGTGCCGGCAGGCCGGCGTGCTGCTCATGGAAGCGTTCATGAACCGCCTCCACCCGCAGCACGCACGCGTCCTGGAGCTGATCAAGGACGGCGCCATTGGCGAGCCGGCCATCATCCGCGCCTCGTTCTGCTTCCTTATGGCGCCCGACCGCCGCGCCGGGGGCGACGTCCGCCTGCAGCGCGACCTCGAAGGCGGCGCGCTGATGGACGTCGGCTGCTACGCCGTCAACGCGGCGCGCTACCTCTTCGGCGCCGAGCCGGTCGAAGTCTCTGCCCAGCAACGCGTCGATCCGGCGTTCGGCGTCGACACCGCCTTCGCCGCCGTACTGCGCTTCCCCGGCGACCGCCTCGCGTTGGTCGACGGCTCGTTCGACGCCGCCGGCACCCAACGCTACGAAATCGCCGGCCCCGGCGGCACCATCGCCGTCGAGCGCGCCTACACACCTCCCCACGCCCCTGTTACCATTGCCATCACCCAAGGCGGCCGGCAGCGCACCGAAGACATCCCCGCCGTCGACCAATACGCCCTCGAAGCCGACCACTTTGCCCGCTCCGTCTGCGCCGGCCGCCTCCTCCCGCCGGCAGAGGACGGCCTCGCACAAGCAGCGGTCATCGAGGCGCTCTACCGAAGCGCCGCCTCAGGAAAATCGGTCCGGCTGAGATAAGCTGTCAGCCGTCAGCGGTCAGCGGTCAGCGGTCAGCAGTCACGCCGCCTGCATCCAGAAGCTGAAAGCTGACCGCTGACGGCTACTCGCCGTACAGCGCCAGCTTCCGCTCCCGCAGCGCGTCTCCCACGTGCGACTTGATCGCCTCGAACGCCTCGAAGTCCCACTCGCCGACGAAGCTGACCGCGGTGCCGTTCTTCCCCGCGCGGCCGGTGCGGCCGATGCGGTGCGTGTACTCCTCGGGCGTATCCGGCAGATCGTAGTTCAGCACGTGCGACACGTCGACGATGTCGAGGCCGCGCGCGGCGACGTTGGTCGCGATCAGGAACTGGAGCTTTCCGCTGCGGAAATCTTCCAGCACGCGGTTGCGCTCGCCCTGCGGCAGATCGCCGTGCAGCGCGCGCGCCGAGTAGCCCTTGCGCTGCATCGCCGAGGCGAGCCGGTCGACCAGGATCTTCATCCGCCGGAAGATCAGGACGCGATCGTAGCCCGGCTCGGACTTGATCAGCTCCTCGAGCGCCTCCAGCTTGTCGCGCTCGGCGACGTGGACGAAGCTCTGCCGAATCAGCTGCGGAATGCGCGAAGCGCCGTTTTGGCTCGCGTCGATCGTGCTCACCCACTCCGGCTCGATCAGGTACTTGCGCACCAGGCGGTGGACGAACGACGGAATCGTCGCCGAGAAGAGCGCGGATTGGCGCTCGTTCGGCATGCAGCGCAGGATGGCCTCGATCGCCTCGGCGAACCCAATATCGAGCATCTCGTCGGCCTCGTCGAGGATGGCGATGCGCACGCCGTCGAGCCGCAGCGTCCCTCGCCAGATGTGGTCCTGCACGCGACCCGGCGTGCCGACGACGACGTGGACGCCGGCCGCGAGCGCACGCAACTGGCGCTCCATCCCTTCGCCGCCGTACACCGCCAGCACTTTGACGCCGCGGTGCTCGCCCAGGCGCTCGATCTCCCCGGTCACCTGCCGGCACAGCTCGCGCGTTGGCACCAGCACAACCGCCTGCACGACGTTCTTGTCCGTGTCGACGCGCTCCACAATCGGGAGCCCGAACGCCGCCGTCTTACCTGTCCCAGTGTGCGCCTGCCCGACGCAGTCTTTCCCCGCGAGCAGGATCGGCACGCACGCATCCTGGATCGGCATCGGCTCGCAATACCCCGCTTCCCACACCGCCCGCCGTACCGGCTCCGAGAGCTCCAGCCTGCCGAACCGAAAATCGCTGGGCATGGGCCCGGCAGAACCCACCGCCGCACTACGCAGCTTCTTCGTCCCCTGTTCGCCTGGGAGAGGGCCGGGGTGATGGCGGCTGCCGACAGACGCACGAAGGACAGCGCTCGGGTGAGAGCGCCCGTTGTCCGGCGGGCTACCGTTGCCTGCTCCATCAGGCAGAGGGCTCCTCACCCACCGCGGAGGCATCGCCGGACCGGTCGGCGGGTTCACCCGCCACGGCTGGCCGGGCAGCCTGGTCAGGCAGCTCCACGTGTTCCGCTGCTGCGGGCGGATGGTGATCTCGGCGTGCGTCGCCGCGACCGCGACCGTGTGCCCGCTGGCCGCCTGCCCGTTGGCTGTGTGCCCGTTGGCAGTGCCGTTGGCCCGCGTCGTTTGATCCGCGTGTGGCACGTGGATGTCGCTTGCGCTTGGGCTGGTGCGTCCGAAGTGAAGGGTGCCGTTCCTGGCCGGGGAAGTTGCGCCGTTGAGCGCTGGCGCGGTCTTGCGTGTCAGATCGAGTGAGCCTTGTTGAGCAGAATCGTCAGAAGTGCCCTTCGCGGGCCGGTTCAGCGTTGAAACCACACGTGCCTCCAAGGGGTGCGTATCCGAGACTGCGGGCCGGAACGCCGGCTGCCGGTGCGGCCGGCGCGCGCAAAGAAAAAGGGGCGCCATCGGCGCCCCCAGTCTCGTCGTGCGGCGTATGCAGTTGCAAAATGCCGAAGTCGATAGTCGGAATGTGTACGCCGCGCACCCGCATCAATCACAAATACTAAGAACAAAAACAATACAGTCAACGCAAGTATACCAGGTGAGGGCCTTCTTTTGTCCTTCGACGAAAGACGAAGGACCAATGACGAGTGGGTAGTCCGTGACGCGTTCTTCGTCGATCGTCGATCGTCGTTCGTCGGCTTGGTCGTTGCGCCCGACGCCGCTATGCTCTTGCTGCACCATGCGTCTGACGAGTGCCGCAAACCACGCCGCCCACCTGGGCGGGCCCGGCTCGCCGGCGGCCGCCGGTGTGGCCGCCGCTCACGTCGTGCCCGACACCACTGTTCGGGTGGACGTCGAGGCGCTGCTCGCCGGCCTCAACGGCCCGCAGCGTGAGGTGGCCACGCGCCGCTTTGGCCCGCTGCTCGTCGTCGCCGGCCCGGGCGCGGGCAAGACGCGCGGCATCGCCGCGCGCGTTGCCCACCTCGTCCACGCCAGGGGTGTGCCTCCCCGCCAGATCGTGGCCATTACGTTCTCCCGTCGCGCGGCGGCTGAGTTGCAGGAACGTCTGGCAGCGGTGCTCGGGCCCGCCGCCGCGCGCTCTACCAGGCCACCAGACGACAGCACCTCCACCCCTTCCGCCGACCCAACCGAGCCCGTGGTCTGGGCCGGTACCTTCCACGCGCTCGGCGCGCGCATTCTACGCCACGGCGGCGCCCAGCTCTTCGGGCGGCCACGCAATTTCACCATCTATGACCAGGACGACGTCGAGCGCACGCTGCGTCGCATCTTAGGAACACTTGGTGTGCCGGCCAAGCAGCTCGGCCGGTTGACCACCGCCGCCCGGCAGGCGATTTCGCTCGCGAAGCGCCGCGGTGGCGCCGTGGCGCCGGATGCGCGCGTCGAAGAAGGGGACGACGACACGCCTCCGCTGCACGACGTGTTGTCGCTGTACCAGGCCGAGCTCGACGAGGCCGGCGCTTTCGACTTCGATGATCTGGTGTGTGTCACCGCCGAGGCGCTCGACCGCGACGCGGAGCTCCGCGCGTGGGCGCAGCGGCGCGCGCGTCACCTGCTCGTCGACGAGTACCAAGACACCGATCCGGCGCAGGAGGCGTTGCTGCGCCGCCTCTCGCCGCCGCCGCACGACGTCTGCGTCGTCGCCGACCCACAGCAGAGCATCTACGCCTTCCGCGGCGCTGCGCCCGAACAGGTCCAGCGGTTTCTCGAAGGGTGGCCCAACGCCGGTATCATCCGCCTGGAGCAGAACTACCGCTCGAGCAAGTCGATCGTCGCCATCGCCCGCCGGCTGGTCGCGCCGTACGCCACCGGCGGCTTGGGTGCCGTACTGCGCCTCCGACTCTGGACGGAGAACCCGCCGGGCCGTCCGGCGCGCCTGTGGGTGGCGCCTCACCCAGAAAGGGAGGGCGATGCCATCGCGCGGGATATCGCCGCCAAGCTCGAAGCGGAGTGGCCTCCCGAGGAGATCGCCATCCTGGTACGAACGCACGCGCAGGCACGCCCGATCGAAGCCGCGCTGCTGCGGGCCAAGGTGCCGTACGTGTTGGTGGGCGGCACCCGCTTCTTCGCGCGCGAGGAGATCAAGGATGCGTTGGCGTACCTGCGCCTCGCCGCGCTGCAGCAGGACGCCGCGTCGTTCTGGCGCGTGATCAACACGCCGCGGCGCGGGCTGGGCCCGGCGGCACTGATGACGATCGCGCGGCACACGCTGGCGGGTGGCGGGCCGGTGGCCGGTGCCCGCCGCTGGGCCGCGACCGAGCAGGCGCCCGATGGGCTCTACGACTTCCTGGCGCACGCCGACGAGCTGACCGCGCTCGAGCGCAGCGGCGCCGGGCCGGCGGCGGTGCTCAGCGCCGCGCTGCGCCTCACCGGCTACCGCGAGTACGTCTGGCGCCAGCACCCCGACGACGCGCCTGCCCGCCTCGACGCGCTGCGCGAGCTCGTGCAGATCGCCGAAGCCTACGACGACACGCGGCGCTTCCTCGACGATGCGGCGCTCGCCGCCGCCGAAGACGACCTCGTGCCCAGCAGCCGGCAGCTCCAGGGGCGCGTCCGCCTCTCTACCGTCCACGCGGCCAAAGGCCTCGAATTCCGCGCCGTCTACGTCCCCGGCTGCGAATACGGCTTGTTCCCGCTGACGCGCGGCCGGCAGGAAAGCGCCGAGGCGCCGGCAGATGGAGACGATGGCGGCGACGAGAGCAAAGCCATCGACGGCAAGGAAGGGGAGGGGGCCGGCGCGCCTCCGCCCAGTGCCCTCGTCGCCGATCCGGAGGAACGGCGCGTCTTCTACGTTGCCATCACGCGCGCCAAGCAGGAGCTGACCCTCTCCTACTGCACCTTCCGCCGCGATGGTCGCACCTCCCCATCGCCGTTCCTCAAGGAAATCGGACGAGGCCTGCTCCGTCGAGCGAAGCTCGGCACCGACGAACCGGCGCCGGTGAGGCGCCGGGCACCTCGTCCGCGACCCCTTACACGTGACCCCTTACAATAGCCACGTGATGTCGAGAGCGCGGGCGTCCTGGCGTGCGGCACAGTGGGGACTGGTCACGGCGGCGACCGCTTTTGGCAGCTATTGGGTGCGGCGCACCGTCGAAGAGCGGCCGGTCGTGCGTCGCCCGGCGCTGCCCGCGACGTACGATCCAGCGGCCGCCCGCGTCGAGCAGCGCCTGGCCGACAGCCCCCTCTGGCGCCGGGTCGAGTCGTGGATCGCCGGCCGCGCCGTCCGGCCGTTTCGCGTTCGACCGACGTTCCAACGGCTCCGTATCCTCAATCTCGATCATGGCCCCGGCGGCATCGCCACTGCGCTGGCGCGCACTACGCCGCAGGACAGCCTGATCGTCGCGACCGACTTCGTGCCGGGAGTCGCCGAACTGGCGCGTCACCGTACGCAGCGCCGCGGTGTGGCGCATCGTATCGAGTTCGCCCGCGCCTGGCCGCACATGCTCCCATTTCCCGACGAGTCGTTTGACCTCGTGCTCTCGGCCGGCGGGCTCCACCACTGGCCGCCCGCTGAGGCCGTCCTGGCCGAAGTACGGCGAGTGCTCGTGCCCGCCGGCCGCTATCTGGTGATCGACTTCCGGCGCGACCTGCCGCTCTGGGCCTGGCTGCTGGTACGTCTCGTGCAAGACCTCGCGGTGCCGCGCGACCTTCGGGCGATCGGCGAGCCGGGAGCCTCGATCGCGGCCGCGTACGCGCCGCACGAAGCGGAGTGGCTCGCGGCGCGTGCCAAGCTACCCGAATTGCGCATCCGGCGGCGGATGGGCTGGCTCGCCATCGAGCGGGCGGCATCGACCTTGCCGGAAGGACAGCGGTCCGCGCGCGACTCGCTGGACAATGAGCGGTGCGCGGATGTACAAATGAAGGGACCGGTCGATGATGATCGGTTGGGAGTGGAGCGCTCGGCCAGCGCTTCAACCCAAGACTAACCATAAGGAGAACCGCCAGTGTCGTCGGTTGCCCCATCTGTCTCTCCTCGCACTGCGAGGCCGTCACATGCCCCCGCCCCCAACCCGTGGACGATGGCCCTACGCCAGCTCCACGATACCGCCGGACGGCTGCAGCTCGACCCAGCCATCCACGCCCGCCTCGCCTCGTGTCAGCGCGAGCTCACGGTGCATTTTCCCGTTCGTCTCGACGATGGCACGACCAAGATCGTTACCGGATACCGCATCCACCACAGTCTCGCGCGCGGCCCGGTCAAAGGCGGGCTGCGCTACGCGCCCGGCGTCTCGCTCGACGAAGTCCGCGCGCTGGCGATGTGGATGACGTGGAAGTCGGCGCTCGTCGGGCTGCCGTACGGCGGCGCCAAAGGAGCGGTGGACTGCGATCCCAAGCGCCTCTCCGCCGGCGAACTCGAACGCCTGACGCGGCGCTTCGCCACCGAGCTTTCGGTCCTCGTCAGTCCGGATCGTGACATTCCGGCGCCCGACATCGGCACCGATGCCCGCGTCATGGCGTGGTTCATGGACACGTACTCGATGCACATCGGGCACTCCGAGCCGGGAGTCGTCACCGGGAAGCCCGTTTCGATCGGCGGCTCGGAGGGCCGGTTCGAAGCCACCGGTCGCGGTGTGGCGCTCTGCACGCGCTGGGCCGCCGAACGGTTGGCCATCCCACTGGCCAATGCCGCCGTCGTCGTCCAAGGATTCGGCAACGTCGGCGCCGTCACCGCACGGCTGCTGCACGAGTATGGCTGCAAGGTCGTCGCCGTTAGTGAAATCAAGGGCGGTATTTACAATCCCAAAGGGATCGACATCCGCGCCCTGCGTCTCTACCATCAGGAGCACGGGAGTATCGCCGATTTTCCGGGCACGACTCCGGTGAGCAACGCCGAGTTGCTCGAGCTCCCGTGCGACGTGCTCGTGCCCGCCGCCGTCGAAGGGCAGATTACCTCGCTCAACGCGGGGCGGCTGCGCTGCAAGCTCATCGCCGAAGGCGCCAACGGCCCGACAACGCCGGATGCCGACAGCATTCTGGCCGAGCGCGGCATTTCGATCATGCCCGACATTTTGTGCAACTCCGGCGGCGTGATCGTCTCGTACTTCGAATGGGTGCAGGACCTCCAGTTCTTCTTCTGGGCGGAAGACGAAGTCAACGAGCGTCTGCGCCATATCATGGGACGTGCCTTCGACGCGCTCTGGGAACGCGCCGACATGACCCAGCAAACGCTGCGCGCCGCCGCCCTCGACATCGCGGTATCACGCGTGGCGGAAGCGCTGACTGTGAGGGGGCTGTATCCGTAGCGGTCAGCGGTCAGCGGTCAGCGGTCAGCTCTCAGTTGACCGCTATCATACATCCCACATGCCGCCGCCGAACCCAGCCGACTACGCCCGCTTCGACGATCTCCTCTCACCCGACGAGCGTGCCCTCCGCGACAAGGTACGCGCCTTCGTCGACGAGGAGGTCAGGCCGCTCGTCCCCGAGTGCTACGAGCGCGGCGTGTTTCCCGCGCAGCTCATCCCGAAGCTTGCTGCCCTCGGCGTCTTTGACGAACACTCGCCGGTCGAGGATGGGCTCATCGGCCACGAGCTCGAACGGGGCGATGCCGGGCTGCGCAGCTTCGTCTCTGTCCACGTCCACCTCGCCGGCAGCGCCATTCGGTTCTTCGGTTCCGACGCACAGCGCACGCGCTATCTCCCCGTCATGGCCGCCGGCGACGTCGCCGGCGCCTTCTCGCTGACCGAGCCGGGCCACGGCTCAGATCCCGGCACGCTCGAGACCGTCGCGCGTCCCGTGCCCGGCGGCTACCTGCTGACCGGGCACAAACGGTGGGCGACGAACGCGACGATCGCCGGCGTGACCGTCGTGTGGGCACGCTTAGCCGAGGCCGGCACCGATGCCGGCGAGATCCGGGGCTTCCTTGTCGAGCGCGACACCCCGGGCTTTCGGCCGGTGCCGATCGAGCAGAAGCTGTCGTTCCGCATGTCGGCGAGCAGCGAGATCTTCCTGGAGGACTGCTTTGTGCCCGAGTCGCAGCTCCTCCCCGGCGCGCGTGGCCTCGTCGCGCCGCTCTCGTGTCTGACCGAGGCGCGGTACGGGATCATCTGGGGCGCCGCCGGCGCGGCCGAGGCGTGCTTCGAAGAGGCGCTGGCGTACTCGCTCGAGCGCGAGCAGTTCGGCCGGCCCATCGGCGGCTTCCAGCTCACCCAGGAAAAGCTGGCCGACATGTACGCTGCCGTTGTGCAGTCCAAGCTGCTCGCGCTCCACCTTGGGCGGCTCAAGGAACGGCGCGCGCTCCACCACACCGCCGTCTCGCTCGGCAAACGAACCAACGTCCGCCACGCGATATTCGTCGCCCGCACCGCGCGCACCATCCTCGGTGCCCGCGGCGTCACGAGCGAGGCCGTCTCCCTCCGCCACGCCGCCAATCTCGAGAGCGAGCTCACCTACGAAGGCACCGACGAAGTCCACGCCCTCGTCCTCGGCCGCCACCTCACCGGGCTGGACGCCTTTCGGTAGCGCTTGGCGGCGTCACGCGGGCCGTCCTGGCCTGCCGGCTTGCCTGCCCTCCCGCATCTTGCGTATCGTTAAGGCCGCGCGCATGTGCTGTACCCGTTGCTCCGGTGGAGCGACCGATGCGCGCCAGGAGAAACGAATGCGCGAACCCAACCAGACACCGCAACCGCTAACCCACGTCGCGGCGCGGCGGCTGAGCAAGCGGGCGTGGCTGCGCTTGTCGGCCGCGTTAGGTGGTCCGGCACTGCTCGCCGCCTGCGTCCAAGGTCCAGGACGACAAGACCAAGCGCCGGCAGCGCCATCGGCGGGACCGGTAACTATCCGCCACATGCCGTGGAACGCGACCAAGGATATCCAGGCGCCACAGGATGTGGCGGAGATGTTCGCGGCCAAGCAGAAACGCATCACTGTCCAGGTTGAGCCACCCGGCGGCGACATCTATCAAAAGCTCGACACGCTGCTGGCGGCCGATCAGGAGCCGGACACGTTCTATCTCCAAGGCTGGACGTGGCAGCCGTACGCCGTGCGCGGCGCCGCGCTGGACCTGACGCCTCTGATCCGCAACGATCGCGGCTTCCCGGCTGGTGCGGTCTTCCCCAAGCCACATCAAGAACAGACCAACTGGCAGGACCGCACCTACATGGTGCCAAACGACACGGGTGGCTTCGTGCTGTTCTTCAACAAGGACCTGTTCGACCGCGCCGGCCTGGGCTACCCAAACGAGCGCTGGACGTGGGACGACTGGTTCAAGGCGTCCGAGCGGCTGACCAGCGGCGAGGGCGACGCCAAGGTCTACGGCTATGAGGCGCAGACCAACTGGCGGCGCAATAGCTGGTGGATCAAGCAAGCCGGCAAGGAGGCGTGGGATCGCATCGTCGGGCCGACCAAGTCGGCGCTCGACGATCCGCTGGTGATCGACACCGTCCAGCGCCAGGTCGATATGGTCCACCGCTACCGCTACTCGCCGGTGCCGGGCGCGCAGGGAGTGAACATCTATACCGGCCGCACCGCGATGAAGGTGGAAGGCGACTGGACGATGTGGACCTACCGGCAGGACCAGCGCATTCGGTGGGATGTCGCGCCGCTGCCACGACACAAGCAGCGCGCCACCGTGCTCCTCGTACATGGTTCCAGCGCCTCGGCGCGGACGAAGCAGAAGGACGCTGCGTGGGAGTGGCTGAAGTTCTACACCACCGAGGACGCGCAGCGCGCGCACGTCATCGCCACGGGCCGCGTGGCCATCACGCCCGAGCTGGCGAAGAAGATCTTTCTTCCGTTCGCCAAGTCGGAGTTCGGCGCCGAGCACCCGGAGGTGTTTCTCACCCGCTGGGACCACGGCAGTCACTTCGGCATTACCGACGTGCTGGCGGACGTCGAGAAGGAAGCGATCAATCCTGCTTTCACCACGATCTTCAAGGGTGAACAGGCGGTCGCACCGACACTCCGCGAGGCGGCGCGGAAGGCGAACGAGATTCTCAAGAGCTCCCGCATGGCCGCGCGGTAGCGGTTGCCTAAAGCAAAGCCAAGGTGAAACCCGCAGACCCTACACGGATGGCCGTGTAGATGTATCTCCTCAATAATCCGGGGCCGGGCACGGGACGGAGTGCCTGTGTCCGGCACCTCCCTCAACTGGTAGCATGGCTCTTGCACGGTGGCGAGCGTGGAAACCCGTCGGACGATCCTTGCGGACCTTGACCTCTCCCACA